>JADZDM010000005.1:0-300000 GCA_020851035.1 Gemmatimonadaceae bacterium
AGCTGTCCGGGCTCTGAACGATCGGTTCAGCGGCGCTCCTACTTTGCGTCGGGCTCGCCTCGCCCCGGGCGCTATCGAGCTGCCGCTTCCCCGATGATTTACCGCTGCGCTGTGACATACAAGGCGCAAAGGGCGCGAAGGACGCAAAGAAGAGCATGATGAATGAGGCCCCGGTGCGCGGAGTAATCCTCCATGCGCATCGGGGCCTCGTCATTGCTTTGGGAACGGCAACTGCCACCGCAGTTCCCCTCAGAATCGTCGCTCATCGAGCGCCTGACGCTCGCCCGCGGCACCGACCTCTTTGCGTCCTTCGCGCCCTTTGCGCCTTCGCGTCAGAGCTTCTGCTGTTCGGAAGGCGTAGACGCCTGTCGAGGGCGCCCGATGACGATCGTGATGTTGTCGGTCCCGCCCGCGTCGAGCGCATCCTGCAGCAGCGCCTCGCACGCCTGCTTCGCGGACGTCATGGTGCGCAGCCGCTCGGCAATGCGCTCGTCGGACACGTGCTTGGTGAGCCCGTCGCTGCAGAGCAGGCCGACCTGGTCCCACACCTGCTCGAAACGCGTGATCACCGGCGCGGCTTCCTCGCCGCCGATCGCGCTCGAGAGCACGTGCGACAGCGGCGACCGCAGCGCCTGCGTCTCCGTCAGCACGCCGGCGTCCACCAGGTCCTGCACCACCGTCTGGTCGCGCGAGATCTGGCGCAGCACACCCTCGCGCAGGATGTAGCAACGGCTGTCACCCACCTGGAGCAGGTAGGCGTGCGGCCACACACCCAGCCACAGGGTCATCGTCGTGGCCATGCCACGGGCGTCCGGGTCGCCGCTCGCGCGCTCGCGCGCCACCTCCTCGTGCACCCGCATCACCGCCGTGTTCAGCGCCTGCCCGAGGTCGTTCAGGTCCGCCTCGTCCGAACGGTAGAAGCACTTCGAGCAGGCCGAGACGTAGTGCAGGATCCGCTCGACCGCGTGCCGGCTCGCCTCACCCCCCATCACGCTGCTGCCCACCCCGTCGGCCACCACCGCCAGCAGCGCCATCCGGTCGCTGCTCGACTTCGCGTCCGAGGCCGGGAGGCTCGTCTGCAGCACCGACACCTCGCGCCGCAGCGACGAGATCAGGAAGTGGTCCTGGTTCTCGCTGCGCACGTTCCCCGTGTGCGTCACCCCGTGGACGTCGATCTCCGAGTCCAGCGGCTTGCGCTGCACCGGAGCCTGCGTGGCGGACTCGGCGCTCATGGATGTTGGATCGTGAATGGGACGGTCATGACTGGATGATACACCCGGGGTCCGGCACTGCCGAACATTACCGCGTGTGCTTGTACATCAGGTCCACCAGCTCGTCGTACATCGCCTCCGCCTCCCCGGCCCCCGACTGGATCGCGTGCGTCGCGCAGTGCTTGAGGTGGTTCCGCATCAGCTCGCGCGCCACCGCCCGCAGCGCCTCGTGCACCGACGAGATCTGCGTCAGGATGTCCGCGCAGTACCGCTCCTCCTCCACCATCTTCTGCACCCCGCGCACCTGCCCCTCGATCCGCCGCAGCCGGGCCAGGTTCCGGGCCTTGCCCTTCTCGTCCACCCCGACCGCGCGCCGTCCGCAGTGTGCGGCGTGCGCGGCCTCATCCATGGCTTCCACCGGCGCCTCCGTGTCTGTCATTGCCGCCGCAGCCGCAGGCTGTTCGTGACCACCGAGAACGAGCTGAACGCCATCGCACCGCTCGCCAGCACGGGGCTCAGCAGCACCCCGAACGCCGGGTAGAGCACCCCGGCAGCGACCGGGATCCCGATCACGTTGTAGACGAACGCCCAGAACAGGTTCTGCCGCATCGTCCGCATCGTCGCGCGCGACAGCGCGATCGCCCGCAGCACCCCCGGCAGCCCCGCCCCCATCAATGCGATGTCCGCCGCCTCGATCGCCACGTCGGTCCCGGTGCCGATCGCGATCCCGACATCCGCCTGCACCAGCGCCGGCGCGTCGTTCACGCCATCGCCCACCATCGCCACCACTGCACCGCTGCGCTGCTCCCGGGCCACGGCATCCACCTTCCCCGCCGGCAGCACCCCCGCGATCACGCGGGTGATCCCCACCTCGCGCGCCACGGCCTGCGCCGTCTGCTCGTTGTCGCCCGTCAGCATCACCACCTGCAGCCCCAGGCGCTGCAGCGACGCGATCGCCCCCGCCGATTCCGCGCGCACGCGATCCGCCACCGCGATCACGCCGACCTGCTCCAGGTCGCGCAGCACATGCACCACCGTCTTCGCCTGCGTCGCAAGGCCGTCCGCGATCACGGCCATCGCATGATCCGGCACGGTGTGTTCCTCGACCATGACGTCGTTCCCGACCAGGACGAAGTGGTCACCGAGCATGGCGCTCGCACCACGACCCGTGTGCGACTCGAAGGCCGTGGCCGCCGTGAGGGTCAGGCCGCGCTCGGATGCCGCACGCACGATGGCACCCGCGACCGGATGTTCACTCTGCGACTCGATCGACGCCGCGAGCGCCAGGATCTCATCGCTGGTCCATGCCGAACCCGGGACCGGAACCACGTCCGTCACCGCCGGCCGCCCCTCGGTGATCGTCCCCGTCTTGTCCAGCACCACGGTCGTGATCGACCCCGCCCGCTGCAGCGCCTCGCCCCCCTTGATCAGCACCCCCGACTCGGCGCCGCGCCCCGTCGCCACCATCACCGCCGTCGGCACCGCCAGCCCCATCGCACACGGGCACGCGATGATCAGCACCGCCACCGCCGCCGCGAACGCGCGCACCGTCGCCGCACCGGTGCCGGCATCTGCCCGCAGCAGCACCGCGAACCACACCGCGAACGTCAGCACCGAGAGCGCCATCACCGTCGGCACGAACACCGCGCTGATGCGGTCCGCCAGCCCCTGGATCGGCGCCCGTGACGCCTGCGCGTCACGCATGAGCATCATGATCTGCGCCAGCACGCTGCGGGTGCCCAGCGTCGTGGCGCGGTAGCGGAAGGCGCCCGAGGCGTTGATCGTCCCGCCGATCACGCGGTCGCCCGGCCCCTTCGCCACTGGCATCGACTCCCCCGTCAGCATGCTTTCGTCCACCGCACTGCTGCCGCTCTCGATCACGCCGTCCACCGGCAGCCGCTCGCCTGGCCGGATCACCACCAGGTCGTGCACGCGCACGTCCGCAAGCGCGAGCTCCACCTCCGTCTCGCCGCCCTCGGGGGTCGGCCGCATCACCCGCGCCGTCGCCGGCCGCAGCGAGGCCAGCGAGCGCAGTGCCTCCGACGTCTGGCGCGTGGCGCGCGCCTCGAACATCCGTCCCGTCAGCACCAGCGCGATGATGAAGATCACCGCCTCGAAGTACACGTCCGCCGCCACGCCATGTGACGTGAACAGCGACGGCGTGAGGGTCGCGAGGGTCGAGTAGGTGAACGCGGCCAGTGTCCCCACGGCGACGAGTGTGTTCATGTCGGCGGCACCGTGGCGCAATGCGGCCCACGCGTTCACGTAGAACTGCCGGCCTGCCCACGCCATCACCGCGACGGTCATCACGAGCAGCAACCAGGTGAGTAGCGGCGCCGGGATGGCGTACAGCCACGGCAGCGCGCGCTCCAGCACCGGCGAGATCGACCGCATCACCCAGTGCATGAACGGGTCCGCCACGACGCCCATGCCCGCATGGTCGTTCACCGCCATCAGGGGCATCGAGGCCCCCATCGCGATCGCACCGGCGATGCCGCTCAGGATCGCCCGGGTGCGCAGCGCATCGTATTCGTGTGTCGTGGTCGCATCGCGCGCCGCCAGCTGCGCCACCACGTCGTCGTCCACCGCCGGCAGCTCGGCGCCGTACCCGGTCTTCACCACCACATGCACCAGGTCCGATGGCGAGGACACGGCCGGGTCGTACGTGACCGTTGCGCTGCCCATCAGCAGGTTCACGCTCGCGTCGCGCACGCCCGGCGCACGCGTGAGCTGGCGCTGCACGCGGCTCTGGCAGGCGGCGCACGTCATGCCGGTCACCGGCAGCGTCACCGTCTGTGTCGCCGCCGGCGCCGCACCGCCCTCAGCCGGCGAGCCCTCCGCCGGCACCAGCACCTCAGGCATCCGGCGCGGGCGGCGGCGCCACGTTCAGCACCCGTCCCTTCACCACGTCGAACCCTGCCTCGTCGATCGCCGCCTCGGCCGCGGCCAGCGCCCCGCTCCCCGCCTCGAACGCCACCGCCGCCGCACCGATCTCCACCGTCTCCACCTGCAGCCCCGGGACCTCGCCCAGCGCCTTCTGCACCGCCGAGACGCAGTGCGCGCAGCTCATGCCCGAGATGCGGATCGTCGCCGTTTCCATGTCTCCCTCCCGTGTCAGCCTGACTCTGTCCCCTTTGCCACCATCCGACTCAGAGTCACTCGCACGCATGTCTCCCTCCCATGTCGGCCTGACTCTGTCCCCTTTGCCCCCATCCGACTCAGAGTCGTTCCCGAAGCCGGAATACGAATATAGGGGGTGGGGGTATCCCCGCCAGCCGCCCTGCACGTGCCTTCACATGCCCCCGAGATCGCCACCCCCCGTCACGGAACCGCCCTGACTCACGGCTTGGATGGCAGCTGTAACGTCTTCCGCTCCACATCCTGGCGGACGCCGGCCGCCTCCTGCCGCGGCACGAGCGGCGGCGGCGGCGGCACGACCACGCCCCGCCCTTCGCTGGCGACAATCCGGCGCGCCTCCGCCAGACCCGCCTCGAAGATCGGGTCGGTCGCGCCACCCAGCGGCCCCGCCCACGAGACGCGGACGTCCGGCTCGAGGCGCCGCAGCTCGAGGCGCTGGTACGTGCCCCAGGACGGTTTCTGCGGCAGCATCAGCATCATCCCGTGCCCCACGCGCCGCTCGCCCGACGGCAGCACCGCGCCCGCGGACGCCTCGCCGACGATCCGTGCCACCCCACGCGCGCGGAGCCCATCGGCCAGCATCTCCTTGGCGCTCCGCGTCTGGCGGTCCTGCAGCAGCACCACGGTGCCGCGATAGCGCTGGTGCGACCCGGGCGTGAGTGTCTCCACCATGCTCGTCGCGAGCCCGCCATCACCACCACGGCCGCGCAGGTCGAGCACCAGGGCGTCGATCCCCGCGAGTGGCCCGGAAAGGAGCCGGTTCAGCCAGTCGTGCAGGCGAAAGTGCATGTACCACAGGTGGACGTACCCCACCCGCAGGCCATCCGCCTCGATCACCTCCACGCTCGACTGCGTCGCCTCCAGCGCACTGTATCGCTCGGCGACGACCGTGACGTCTGCGATCGAGTCGCGCGACACCCGGACCGTGAAGCGACACTCGTTCACCAGGTCCACACGCAGCGGATGCACCGGCGGATCGATGGAGTCGGGCAGGAAGGCGTCGTCGGTGCTGTAGTCCAGTACTGGACTCGAGTCCGGCACGAAGCCGTTGACCCGCACCACTTCATCCCAGGCCCGGATGCCGGCACGATGCGCCGGCCCATCGTTCAGCACCATCGTGGCATACCACCGCCCCTGCCAGCGCAGCAGCTGCATGCCGAACATCTCCTCGCGCTCACCACGCAACGCGCGATCCAGCGTGCGGTAGGCCGTCGCGCTGCTCAGCCCCAGATGGCTCGCCGGGATCACGGCCAGCATCGCCTTCACCACGGCCACTTCGTCGCCGAACGTCTGCGCGGCGGCCGCGGCGGCCGCATGCTCCTGGAGCACGGGCTCCACGATGCCGCGACGCACGCCGCTGTCCGGCCAGTCACGCTTCAGCACCACCGCGACGCTGTCGTACAGCCCCACCCGCGGCGCACTCCCTGCCGGTGGCGACGGCATCGCATCGCGCGCCACGGACGGCGTCAGCCGGGGTTCGAGCGGCTGCTGCCCGAGGAGCAAGACCGGGACGAGCACCGCGGGCAACACGCGCAGGATCAATCGCATATCGACACAAACTACAACGGCCGACCGGCGTCCACGCGACCCGCGTCGCCAGCGCCGCAGTGCTATCGTAGGGACAACCCCGGATCTCCGATGCCTACGCTCCTCGACCGCCAGCACGCCATCGCCCCGCCCGGCTTCAACCGCTGGCGCGTTCCACCCGCCGCCCTCGCCATTCACCTCTGCATCGGCCAGGCGTACGCCTTCTCCGTCTTCTCCCTCCCGCTCTCGAAAGCCATCGGCCTCACCGCCGCCGCCCCCGGGGACTGGAAGGTCAGCACCATCGGCTGGGTCTTCTCCACCGCCATCGTCTTCCTCGGCCTCTCCGCCGCCCTCTTCGGGGCCTGGCTCGAACGCGTCGGCCCGCGCGCCGCGATGTTCGTCGCCACCCTCTGCTTCACCAGCGGGCTCGCCATCGGCGCCGCCGGCATCGCCACGCACCAGTTCTGGCTCCTCCTCGTCGGCTACGGCGCCATCGGCGGCATCGGCCTCGGCATCGGCTACATCTCGCCCGTCTCCACCCTCATCCGGTGGTTCCCCGACCGCCCCGGCATGGCCACCGGACTCGCCATCATGGGCTTCGGCGGCGGCGCCATCATCGCCTCGCCACTCTCCGTGAAGCTGATGGCGTTCTACCGCTCGCCGACCTCCAACGGCATCGCTGCCACCTTCCTCACCCTCGCGATCATCTACTTCGCCGTGATGATGTTCGGCGCCTTCACCGTGCGCGTCCCCGCCACCGACTGGCAGCCGTCCGGTGCCATCGCACATCGCGTCGCGCGCGGCACCCGGGCCCCGTCGGGCATGCCGGTGGGCGACGCCGTCCGCACCCCCGCCTTCTGGCTGCTCTGGACCATGCTCTGCGTGAACGTCACCGCGGGCATCGGCGTCCTCGGCCAGGCCTCGGCCATGATCCAGGAGATGTTCCCAGGACGCATCACCGTGCCACAGGCCGCCAGCTTCGTGGTGCTGCTCAGCATCTCGAACCTCGTCGGCCGCTTCGCCTGGTCGTCCCTCTCCGACCACATCGGCCGCCGTGCCACCTACGGCACCTTCTTCGCGCTCGGCGCCGTGCTCTACGCCTGCGTGCCGGCCATCGGCCGCAGCGGCAGCATCGTGCTCTTCATCGCGGCGTACGCCATCATCCTCACCATGTATGGCGGCGGCTTCGCCACGATCCCCGCCTACCTCCGCGACCGCTTCGGAACCCTCCAGGTCGGCGCCATCCACGGACGGCTGCTCACCGCCTGGTCCGTGGCCGGTGTGCTCGGGCCGGTGCTCGTGAACTACATCCGCGAGTACCAGATCAGTCGCGGTGTGCCGAAAGCCGACGCGTACAGCGTCACCATGTACCTGATGGCCGTCCTCCTGCTCGTCGGGCTCGCCGCCACCGCCGCCCTCAAGCCCCTTCCGCACGGGGAGCACTGACCCGCGCCCGGCGGGTCGCCCCGCGTCTCCTCGGGCCCTAACTTGCGGCTCCACGGAACAGCCCTGCCGTCGCTCCACGTCGGCGGCCCGCGCTGCTCCCTCGCGCCGCAGGTGCACCACATGACGCTGGGCAACCGACCGACCCCATCCGCCGCGCCGACCACCGCTGCCGCACCGTCGCGACCCACCCTCGTCAGGCCCACCGGACCCGCCCCGATCGGCGACCACGTCGACCGCAATCCCGGCACCCCGCTCGACCTCGACGTCGTCCGCGCCATCCGCGTCAACCGCAGCGCCGTCGAACGCCGCGCCGCCACCATCCCCACGCGGCGCACCGTCAAGAAGGAATGGCAGGCCGCATGGCTCCTGCGCGCCATCACCTGCATGGACCTCACGACGCTCTCCGGTGACGACACCCCGGGCAACGTCCGCCGCCTCTGCGCCAAGGCCCGCCACCCGCTCCGCGACGACATCTCCGCCGCACTCGGCGTCCAGCACCTGCGCATCACCACCGGCGCGGTCTGCGTCTACCACAGCCTCGTCCCCACCGCCGTCGAGGCCCTCGCCGGCAGCGGCATCCCCGTCGCCGCCGTCTCCACCGGCTTCCCCGCCGGCCTGTCACCCATCGAGACGCGCATCGCCGAGATCAAGGCGAGCGTCGCCGCGGGCGCCCAGGAGATCGATATCGTCGTCACCCGCGCGCATGTGCTCACCGGCAACTGGCACGCGCTGTACGACGAGGTGAAGCGCTTTCGCGAGGCCTGCGGCGACGCCCACATGAAGACCATCCTCGCCACCGGCGAGCTGGCCACGATGACCAATGTCGCCCGCGCCAGCATGGTCGC
This sequence comes from Gemmatimonadaceae bacterium, assembly GCA_020851035.1. NCBI lineage: Bacteria > Pseudomonadati > Gemmatimonadota > Gemmatimonadia > Gemmatimonadales > Gemmatimonadaceae > Gemmatimonadaceae bacterium. Next base: position 8,168 of record JADZDM010000005.1, read on the forward strand.
CATGCAGGCCGGCAGCGACTTCATCAAGACCAGCACCGGCAAGGAACCCGAGAACGCCACCCTCCCCGTCGGCCTGGTCATGGTCCGGATGATCCGCGCCTACCGCGAGCACACCGGCCACGTCGTCGGCTTCAAGCCCGCCGGCGGCATCCGCGCCGCCAAGGGCTCGCTCGACTGGCTCGCCCTGATGAAGGAAGAACTCGGCGATCGCTGGCTCCGCCCCGACCTCTTCCGCTTCGGCGCCAGCGGCCTGCTCACGGACATCGAACGCCAGCTCGAACACTTCATCACTGGTCGCTACGCCGCAGCGTACCGCCAGCCGATGCCGTGACCCACAGCACCCAGCACACATGACCTCCGTCGCGGACATCTTCGAGACCATGGCCTACGGCCCCGCCCCCGAGGGCGACGCGCCGGTGCGTGAATGGATCGAGCGCCACAGCCAGGGCACCTTCGGCCACTTCATCGACGGTGCGTTCACGAAGCACGGCACCACCTTCGCCGTGAACAACCCCGCCACCGGCGCGCCACTCGCGAAGGTCACGCAGGGCACCGCCGCCGATGTCGATGCGGCGGTTGCAGCCGCTCGCGCGGCATTGCCCGCGTGGCAGCAGCTCGGCGGCCACGGACGCGCGCGCCATCTCTACGCCCTCGCCCGCGCCGTGCAGAAACACGCGCGCCTGCTGTCCGTGCTCGAGACGATGGACAACGGCAAGCCGATCCGCGAGACACGTGACCTCGACATCCCACTCGTCGCCCGCCACTTCTACCATCACGCCGGCTGGGCCCAGCTCCTCGACACCGAGTTCGCCGGCTACACCGGCGCCGGCGTCTGCGGCCAGATCATCCCGTGGAACTTCCCGCTGCTGATGCTGGCGTGGAAGGTTGCCCCCGCCCTCGCCGCCGGCTGCACCGTGGTGCTCAAGCCCGCGGAATTCACTCCACTCACTGCGTTGTGCTTCGCCGAGATCGCGCGTGACGCCGGGCTCCCCGCCGGTGTGCTGAACGTGGTCACCGGCGATGGCGAGACGGGCAAGGCACTCGTCGCCCACAAGGGCCTCGACAAGCTCGCCTTCACCGGCTCCACCGAGGTCGGCAAGCTGATTCGCCGCGCCACCGCTGGATCGGGCGTGAAGCTCTCGCTCGAACTCGGTGGCAAGAGCCCGTTCATCGTCTTCGACGATGCGGACCTCGACAGCGTGGTCGAGGGGGTGGTCGACGCGATCTGGTTCAACCAGGGCCAGGTCTGCTGCGCCGGTTCGCGACTGCTCGTGCACGAGGGCATCGCCGCGCAGCTCGAGCAGAAGCTCCGCGACCGCATGGAGCACCTGCGTCTCGGCTCGCCGCTCGACAAGTCCATCGACATGGGCGCCATCGTGGACCCGGTGCAGCTGGATCGCATCCGCACCCTCGTCGATGCCGGCGTGGCCGAGGGCGCGCAGATGTGGCAGCCATCGTGGGCGGTACCGTCGCAGGGCTGCTTCTATCCGCCGACGCTCTTCACCGGCGTCTCACCCGCCGCGCGCATCGTGCAGGAGGAGATCTTCGGCCCCGTGCTGGTGTCGATGACGTTCCGCACGCCGGCCGAGGCCGTCGACCTCGCGAACAACACGCCCTACGGCCTCGCCAGCAGCGTCTGGACGGAGAACATCAACCTCGCCCTCGACATCGCGCCGAAGATCAAGTCGGGTATCGTCTGGGTGAACAGCACCAACCTGTTCGACGCCGCCGCCGGTTTCGGTGGCTACAAGGAGAGCGGCTTCGGGCGCGAGGGTGGTCGCGAGGGGATGTACGAGTACCTCACGCCGTCGTGGAAGAAGGGCGCTGCCGTCGTTGCCGAGCCGCCGGTCATCACCGCCGTCGCGGCGGAGAGCGCGGCGGAGAGCGCGGCGGGCTTTGGCGTGCCGGCGATCGACCGCACCGCGAAGTTCTTCATCGGCGGCAAGCAGGCGCGCCCCGACGGCGGCTACACGCTCTCCGTGCGCGGCCCGGACGGGCGCACGGTGGGCGAGGTCGGCGACGGCAACCGGAAGGACCTCCGCAACGCCGTCACCGCCGCACTCGCCGCCAAGGGCTGGGCCCGTGCCTCGGGCCACAACCGCGCGCAGATCCTGTACTACATCGCCGAGAACCTCGCGGCACGCAGCAGCGAGTTCGCGGGTCGGATCGAAGCGATGACGGGGCTCGGCGGTGCGCTGGAGGTCGAGCAGTCCATCGCGCGCCTCTTCACGTACGCCGCCTGGGCCGACAAGTACGACGGCGCCGTGCACGGCACGCCGCTGCGCGGCGTCACGCTCGCCATGAACGAGCCGGTCGGCGTGATGGCCCTGGCCTGCCCCACCACGCAACCGCTGCTCGGCTTCGTCTCGCTGGTGGCGCCGGCCATCGCGATGGGGAACACCACCGTCGTGATCCCCAGCGAGCGGCATCCGCTGGCGGCCACTGACTTCTACCAGGTGCTGGAGACGTCGGACCTGCCGGCGGGCGTGGTGAACATCGTCACCGGCGCCCGCGAGGGCCTGGTGAAGACGCTGGCCGAGCACGATGAAGTGGACGGGATCTGGTACTTCGGGCCCCAGGCCGGCGCCGCGGCGGTGGAGCGCGCGTCGGCCGACAACATGAAGCGCACCTGGTGCGAGTGGACCCGGCGCGACTGGGCCAGCACCGCCCAGGGCGAAGGCCGCGACTTCCTGCGGCACGCCACGCAGGTCAAGAACATCTGGATCCCGTACGGCGAATGAGTCGCACCGGGCGGGAGCCACCCGCTGTCACCCCGCGTGCACCAGCCCCGCCTCCGCCCACCGGCGCTTCGCCACCTCCACGTGGTGCCGGTTGTGGATCAGCGTGAACAGCATCATCTCGCGCACCGTCAGCTTGCCGAGTAACGGGTGCGGCAGCCGGTAGCCGTCGAGTTGCGCCTCCGTCCATCGCTCCATGGCCTGCGTCAGCCCGCGCAGGGTCTCGGAGTGCTCGTCCATGATCTTGTCACGGCGGGCCTGATCGGGGGCATGCGTGTCGGGGGGCGGCGCGAAGCGACCGGCCTGGCCACCCGCAGCCAGCGCGGCGCGGTAGGCGTCGCTGATCTGCCCCTCCGCCCGCGATGGCCGGTCCGGCATGCCGAATGCCATCCGGAGCCCGAGCTTGGGCAGCCGCAGCGCCGGGAGCAGTGGCGCCATGGAGCGCGTCAGGTGCCGGACATGCTCCGCCGCCGACCAGTGCCGTCCCATCGTACGGAAGAACTCGCTTGTCGAGAACGTCGACCAGTAGTCGACACCACGCTCGTGCTCCGTCTCCAGCGCAACGACGATCGCGCGGGTCGCGCCAGACTTCTGTGGCATCTTCGTCAGCCGGTGTGTCGCATCCCGAATTCTACGCCCTGACCGCGGCTCGCGTGGTCGCGGGGACGACGCCGGTCCCATTCCGTAGGCACCGCACGACCACCATGTCATGACCGCGTCCCTCTCATCGATTGAGCGATTCCGTGCCTTCCGCCGCACCCTGGGCAGAACGCCGCGTCTTCATCGCGACACTGTCTCGACACGTGGGCTACAGTTCGCGGTGTTCCGCACAGAAGACCCGGGAACAGGTCAGCTCCCGCTGCTCTGCGTCAACGGCGGCCTGCTCTTCGACCACACCCTGCTCTGGCCCGCGCTCGCCCCGCTCGCCGCCACGCGCCAACTCATCTTCTACGACCAGCGCGGCCGCGGACGCTCCTCCGTGCCCCCCGCCGCCAGGTCCTCCCGCATCGAGTTCGACGCCTCCGACCTCGCGACACTCCCCTCCGCGCTCGGCCACGACCGCCTCCACATGCTGGGCCACTCCTGGGGCGGAGGTATCGCACTGAGATCGATTGGCTTTAATGGCGACGCCATCCACTCCCTCACGCTCATCGATGCCGTCGGGCTCACCTCCGCCGACTGGCTCCCCGGACTCACCGACGCAGCGGCCGCACGACTCGCGGGAACCGAACTCGAGCGACTGTTTGCAGCGGACGCTGCCGTACGACCCGGCGCGACCGGTGCCGCCGACCCGGTCGCCCTCAGTGAGTACGCCGCCGCCATCTACCCGGCCTGGTTCCACGACCAGACCCTCGCCACGCTCTTCGCCCCGCCCCGCTCCACCAGCGTCACCGGCGCCGCCGTCTCCGCCAGGCTCCGGCGCGAGGGCTATGACTGGACCGGCACCATCGGCGCCCTGCCCATGCCCACCCTCCTCGTCCACGGCGAGTCGGATCTCATCCCCATCCGCGTCGCGGAACACACCACCCGACACCTCGGATCGCGCGCCACCCTTCTGCCGGTCCCGTCCGCGGGACACAATCCGTTCTGGGAACAGCCTTCGATCGTCTTCCCTGCGATCGAGCGGTTCCTGCTCGACGCGGAGCGCTGACCATCTCCCCACCGCATGTCCCTTCCCTCCCTGCCGCGCCTGCTCGGCCTGATCCTCGCCGGACTCGCAGTCCTGGTGCTGCTCGAGACGGCCAGCGTGCGGCGCCACGGCTACGACCTCGCCCGCACCGCACCGGCGGACAGTGTGCAGCAGGGCGCCGACGCTGCGCCGGCGATGGCCCCCACCGCGCGTGCTTCCGACGGCGATCGCGCCGCCAGTGATTCCATCCGCCGCGCCGAGACGCGCGCGATGCTCGAGGCGCGGGGGACCGGCACCTTCATCGGTGACATCCTCGAGCTCTCCGACAGCACCCTGCAGCGCTGGCCGGATCGTCGCGCCACGCCGCTCCGGGTCTTCATCAGCGACCAGGGCCCCGGCACCTCGGGACATCTGCGCGACGACTACACCCAGGCCGTCCGCGAAGCCTTCACCATCTGGGAAGGCGTCGAACTCCCGGTGCGGTTCGCCTTCGTCACCGACTCGGCCCTGGCCGACATCACCGTCTCGTGGGTCACCGACTTCCGGGGCGAGCCGGTGCTCGGCCGTACGAAGGTCGTGCGCGACAGCAAGTTCTGGATCGTGCGCAGCGACGTGCAGCTCGCCACCATGCGCCGCGACAACTCCGGGCAGCTCGACCCGACCGTCGTCCGCGCGCTCGCCATCCACGAGATCGGCCACGGCATCGGACTCGATCACGCCGCCGACACCACCGTGATCATGGCGCCGAAGATCCGTGCCCGCGCCATCACCCTCGCCGACAAGGCGACCGCCCAGCTGCTCTACGCCGTCCCGCCAGGCTCGGTCGTCACCCGCGCACGCGCATCACAGCCCCTGCCCCGCGTCGCACCCGCCCCCTGACGCCGCACGCGCGGCTCACCACCGCAGCGTGATCGCCCGTTCGCGATGCTGACGGCTCACGGCCAGCTGCACCGTGCGCCCGCCCCGCGACGACGCCCGTTGCACCGCGATCTGCAGGTCGCGCACCCCCTCGCAGTCCTCGTCGTTCACGCGCAGGATCACGTCGCCACCCCGCAGCCCCGACGTCGCCGCAGGCGTGCCCGGCGCCACCCGCAGCACCAGGATCCCCTCGTCCACGCCCGTGAGCTCCTCGAGCTCGTCGGTGATGCTCGTCATCACCGCCCCCGCGATCGAGAAGTCGTTCGAGGTCCAGGTGCCGAACCACGACGGCGGCGCCGGCGGCGCGGGCGCAGCGGCGGCGGACGGCCGCTCCGGTGCAGGCACGCGCCCCGGCTGCGGCGGCGCGGCCGGGCACCCCTCGCCGAAGCAGAGCCGGATCCCACCATCCGACGACGCCATCGACGTGCTGCCCGGCTGCGTCGCACCGACCGTCACCGTCACCTGCCGCTCCCGCCCGCTGCGACGGACCTTCATCGTCAGCCGCTCGCCGGGCGTGAGCACATCGGCCAGCGGCACCGCACCAGGCACCGCCAGTCGCCCGAAGGCCGTGATCGTGTCACCGGCCGACAGCCCGCTGCGCGCCGCCGGGCTGTCCGGGATCACGGACTCGATCAGCGTCGGTGACTCGAACACGGTGAACACCTTGCCCTCGCGCAATTCCGTGCGCTGCTCGCCCGAAAGCGTCACGCCCAGGTAGCCCCGCGGTGCGGACCGGGTCATGAAGGTGAGCTCGCGCTGCTTCCCTGCGATGGAGCGCATCACGTCCGCAATCGCCCGCGCACTCGCGATCTGCACGCGCAGCTGGCCGCGCGCCTCGTCACTCGAGAGCTGCACCTGCACCCGATCGGCCTCCATCTGCACCCGCGCGATCTCTGCCGCGAGTTCGGCGATCCGATGCGAGGTCGTGCGGACGATCGAGTCACGGACCCGCGGGTCCGCCTTCGCCGCCCGCTCGATCTCGCGCTGGAGCCGCGACAGGTCGCGCGCCTGCCGCTCGAGCGTCATCCGCATGCGCTGCGCCAGCTCCCGTGAGCGCGCGTCGTCCTCACCACCACTCTCGTGCTGCGCGGCCAGCGCCGGCACCTGCAGCGTCGCGGCAGCCAGCACCAGGGACGTCAGCATCCCCACCCGTCGAAGCGCCGTCCGCATCAGTACTCCAGCACCTGCTGGGACGCGGGCAGCACCGTGGTCAGCCGGCGCAGCGTGACCTCGCGCGCCCCGAGCGTCGCCAGGTAGTAGCGGTTCATGACCGGGTCATCCGGGGCCTCGTACAACGCACGCCGCGCCGTCGCCATCGCCGCATCCAGCACCTCGAGCCGCGCCCGGTAGTTCATCGCCGCCGCCGCCGATCCCCCGGCCTGGCGCGGTGCCAGGGCGCTGTCGTGCGCCGCCAGCCAGAGCAGTGCGCCGCTGTACACCTCCTCCGCCGTCGCCAGCATGGCGCGTGCATCATCAGGATTCCGGAACCGCACCGCCACCGGCTGCGCGGTGGTGGCGTGCGGAATCGCCGCCGCCACGCCCTCACCTGCCGGCAGCACCGTGGGGCCAGCGTCGCGACGCACGGACAGTCGCCCACCCGCCACCCCCACGGTCACGAGCAGGGCGGCCGCCGCGGCCATGGCGCCGGGCCGCGACCACCAGCGCCGGCCCCCGCCTGCACCAGCCGCCGAGGCCACCGATGGCGCACTCGTGATCGGGCGGACGTCAGGGTGCGAATCCCGGCCGGCGCCGGCGCTCGCACCACCGGCACCGAGCAGCCCCTCGCTCCGCAGCGCCGTCGCCATCTGCTGCCACGGCACCAGCGGCGCGATCGTCCGGTCACGCTCGGCACCGGCCGCCGCGACGATCCGCCGCACGGCGACGAAGTCCGCGCGGCACCGCGCGCACCCGTCCAGGTGCACGCGCTCGTCGCCGGTCGCCGGTTCATCGACCAGCGCCGCGATCCGTTCAGGCGAGAGGTGCGGCATAGCCATCATCCAGGCTCGGTGTAGTCAGGTGGTCCATCAGCGGCGCCAGCAGGCGGCGAAGCCGCGCCCGCGCCTTGAACAACTGCGATTTCGATCCGCCCGCCGTGATCCCGAGCTGGCTCGCGATCTCCTCGTGCGTGTACCCCTCCACGTCGTGCAGCACGAACACCGTCCGGGCACCGCGCGGCAGCCGATCCAGCGCCTGCGTGATCGACTCCCGGACGAACGGCTGCTCCACATCCTCCTCGATCATCGCCGTGTCCTCCGTGAGCTCCTCGTGCGTTCCCATCAGCCGGCGAGCCCGGCGCAGCGCATTCAACGTGCGGTTCACCGCGATCCGGTGCGCCCAGGTCGAGAACTGGGCATCCCCGCGGAAGGTGGGCAGCGCCCGGAAGATCTGGATCCAGACCTCCTGCGCGATGTCCGCCGCCTCGTCTGTGTCATGCACCAGCCGCCGCACCACGGCATCCACCCGTGGCGCGTGCTCGGCCCAGAGCGCGCGCATCGCCAGCTCGTCGCCGGCGACTGCGCGCGCGATCAACTCCTCATCGGTAGTCAACGGCGTGGTACGGGCGGACGGTGAGGCGGACTGCCGGCGCTGCGCGGTTCAGGGCAGGGCTCGGCCATGGGACACCACCGGTCCGGGAAGGGTTGCCAGGCGTCGCCGACATCCCGCCCCCCTCGGACCGCTCGACCGCACAACGCCACCACCCCCCTCCAGGATTCACCCCGGGTAACCGACACTCGCCTCCGGTCACACATCACGTGAGAGCACGCAAACCCGTGCAACGGCTGCACTTGACTCATCCGTTCGGCAGCCCTAGCATGACTTGGGGGGTGGCGGCGGAACGTTCCGCCGGCAGCGTCGTCTCATGAGTGACTGAATGCGTGATTGGTCGGGTCCGCCCGAAACCGGATTGCGCATGCGTGTACGTGTACGCCTTTCCGCACGTCCAGCCGCAGCGCGACAACCGGAGCATTCGTGATCGTTCGACTCGCCACTGTATTCGCGCTCACTGCCACCGCCCTCCCGGCCACACCGGTCACGTTCGGTGACGGCCTGCCGAAAGCACGACCGGAAGCGGTGGAAATGAGCGCATTGCGTCTCGATGCCATCACGCGCGTCGTGCGACGCGGCATCTCGGAGGGCGGATTCCCCGGCGCGGCCGTCGTCGTCGGCCGTCGCGGTTCCGCCGTGTACTCCCAGGGGTTCGGACGCCTCTCGTGGTCCGCCGAGGCGCCGAGCGTCTCCCCCGATCGCTCCGTGTACGATCTCGCCAGCCTGACCAAGGTCATCGGCACCACGACCGCCATCATGCTGCTGTACGATGAAGGCAAGCTGAAGCTCGAGGACCAGGTGCAGACCTTCTTCCCCGAGTTCACCGGCGGCGGCAAGGAACTGGTCACCATCCGCGACCTTCTCACGCATCGTGGCGGTCTCCCGGCCGGCCGCGACCTGTGGCGCCTCGCCTGGTCGCCCGCCGATGCGCAGCGCCTCGTGCTCGACACCCCGCTCGAGTACGCCCCCGGCACCCGCTACATCTACTCCGATCTCGGCGCCGACATCCTCGGCTTCATCGCCGAGCGCGTCAGCGGCCGCAAGCTCGATGAACTGCTGCAGGAGCGCGTGTTCACCCCGCTCGGCATGACCGAGACCTGGTATCGCGTGCCGGCCGGCGTGCGGGAGCGCACCGCGCCCACCGCCACGATGTCGGTCCGCGGCTATTCCCTGCAGGGTGACGTGCACGACGAGAACGCGCATGCCCTCGGCGGCGTCGCAGGACACGCCGGCCTGTTCAGCACTGCCGGTGACCTCTCGGTGTTCGCCACCATGATGCTCAACAAGGGCGTCTATCTCGGCAAGCGCATCATCAGCGACAGCACGGTGGAGCGCTTCACCGCGCGCGCCGCCGGATCGCGCGCGCTGGGCTGGGACACCTGCGCCGGCCACAACGGCGTGGGCTGCGGCCGGTACATGTCGTCGCGCGCCTACGGCCACACCGGCTTCACCGGCACGTCGATCTGGATCGACCCCGAGCGCGACATGTTCGTCGTCCTGCTCACCAACCGGGTCTTCGAGTCGCGTGCCCGCCGCCCGGAACGTGTCATCTCCGACGTGCGTGCCGACCTCGCCGATGCCTCCACCTGGGCCGTCACGGCGCCGGACGTGGCCGTCGAGCTCGAGGGCGACCCGGAGTTCCGGGCCGACTACGCCACCGGCTGGAATCCGGTGCCCGTGGTGCGGACCCGCACGGCGAGCTGCGGCGTGAGCCGCGGGCGTGCCCTGGCCCGGAAGTCCGCCGGACGCCGCGCCAGCCGCGCCAAGGCCCGCCGTACCAGTTGCAGCAGCCCGCGCACCGTGAAGGCCAGCTCGCGCTCCGCCTCCGCCCGCGGCGGCCGCAGCGCGGCATCCGCCCGTTCGAGCAAGGCCGCGCGCCGGTCCACGGCTGCCAGGTCGTCCACGCGGGTGTCCGGCCGCACGGCCTCGCGGGCCGCCAGCCGGGCCTCCGCCAGCCGCTCCAGCTCGCGAGCCCGCACGGCGTCCGCCAGCCGCGTCACCTCCCGGAAGGGCGGGAGCAGCGCTGCTCGCCCACGCCCCGTCGCGAAGAAGAAGCGCCGCTGACCCTACGGTGCGGCATCGGGAGCCCCAGCGGACTCCCGGGCCTGAGTAGGTTATGCACATGCAGATGTCCCCCGAGGAACCGATCGACAGCCCGGATGCCACGGGTGCGTCCGACGATGCCGACCCTGCCGCCGCGGCAAGCGGCGGCGTGACGCTCGATCAGGCCAGGCTCGTGCTCCGCCGGGTCAAGGATCCCGAGCTGAACCTGAACATCGTGGACCTCGGGCTGATCTACGACATCCAGGTCGATGGCAGCGACATCAACGTCGACATGTCCCTCACCTCCCCCGGGTGCCCCTCCGGCCCCGAGATCATGGGTGAGGCGGAGAAACAGCTCCGCACCGTCCCGGGCGTCGGCGACGTGAAGATCAACCTGATCTGGTCACCACCGTGGACCCCGGATCGCATCGAGCCGCGCGTTCGCACGTATCTCGGGTTCTGACCTGATGCGGCGCTCCGTCCATGCGCTGCGGCTGGTGGCGGCCGCCGCGTGGCTCACGGCCTGCGGACCCGCCGAGAAGAAGGAGATCCCCCGCGTCACCACCGCCGTCACGACGGGAGGCGGACCCGCGCCACTGCCCTCCTGCCCGGGGACGGGACACTGGGAAGCCTGCACGGTCTTCGACCGCCTCGAACGCGCCGGTCTCGCGCCGCAGCGTGGTGACACGATCCGCCTCCCGTTCCTCCGCGTCGCGGGACAGACATGGCGACTCGGGAGTGCCACGATCTTCGTCTTCCGTTACCGTGACTCGACCCTGCGCCATGCCGACTTCGTGGCACTCGACAGCCTGCAGGCCAGGCCCGCCGGTGACACAGCCACGCACTGGACGGGTACACCCACCCTGCTGGTGAACGACAACCTGCTCGCCATCCTGCTCAGCGAGAACGAGGAGCAGGTCGAACGCGTGAGCCTGGCCCTGACCGCGGGACCCGCGCCGAAGGCGCCCCCCGCCGCACCGAAATGACCGTCATGCGTGTCCCTGCCGCACTGCGACCACTCCTGCTGCTCACGCTCGTCGCCGCCTGCGCGCGCCGCACTCCCGCACCGGCGCCCATGCCGGCGCCGGCGGTTCCGCCTCCTGTGGCCGCGCCAGTGCCGTCCGAGCGACCACGGACGCCGACCCCCACGCCCGCGGTGCCCGGCGAGGTGATGGTCGATCCGCGCCGCACCAATCCGGTGGTCGAGGGTGGGGCGCCACGCGGCGCCACCTCGCTCCCCGCCCCGCCGGCCGTGGCGCGCGAGTTCCGCGCCGCGTGGGTCGCCACGGTCGACAACATCGACTGGCCCTCCCGCCGCGACCTCACCACCGCGCAGGCACAGGCCGAGCTGATCGCGATCCTCGACCGCACGAAGCAGCTCGGCATGAACGCGCTCGTCTTCCAGGTCCGGCCGGCCGCCGATGCGATCTATCCATCCACGCTCGAGCCCTGGTCGGCATACCTCACCGGGGCACAGGGCCGCGCGCCATCGCCGGCGTGGGACCCGCTCGCCTTCGTGGTCCGCGAAGCGCACGCGCGCGGAATCGAGCTGCACGCCTGGTTCAATCCGTACCGCGCCCGTCACCCCAGTGACCGGTCACCGCTCGATCCGACCCACATCGCCGCCGCCCGCGCGCCGCTGGTGAAGCGGTATGGCTCGTACCTCTGGATGGACCCGGGCGAGCCGGCCGTGATCGAGAAGTCGGTGGCCGTGATCGTGGATGTCGTGCGCCGCTACGACGTGGATGGCGTGCACATCGACGACTACTTCTACCCATACAAGGAACGGGACGCCCGCGGCGCGCTGATCCCGTTCCCCGACGACGCGAGCTACGGGGCCTACACGGCGCGCGGCGGCAGCATGGAGCGCGACGACTGGCGCCGCGCCAACGTGGACAGCTTCGTGCGCCGGATGTACGTGCGCGTGAAGGCCGCCAAGCCGTGGGTGAAGGTCGGCATCAGCCCGTTCGGCATCTGGCGGCCCGGCTATCCCGCCGACGTGCGCGGCTACGACAGCTACGCCGAGCTGTACGGCGACTCGCGCAAGTGGCTGCGCGAGGGCTGGCTCGACTATGCTTCGCCGCAGCTCTACTGGCCGATCGCGAAGGCGGGCCAGCCGTATGGTTCCCTGCTCGCCTGGTGGGCGTCGGAGAACGTGAAGAACCGCCACATGTGGCCGGGCAACTACACCAGCCGCGTTGGGCGCGCCGCCGTGTGGACCGCCGATGAGCTGATCAACCAGATCGCCGTCACGCGACGCCAGGGCAATGCGACAGGCAACGTGCACTTCAGCATGTCGGTGTTCATGCCGAAGGGTGCCGACACCGCACGCGCCGAGCGCGAGCTGCTCGCCACGCGGCTGATGACCGAGGCCTACCGGCTGCCGGCACTGGTGCCGGCGTCGCCGTGGCTCACCGGCAGCGAGGGCGCCCCCGCCGTCGCCACCGTGCGCGAGGAGCGCGACGCCCGCACCGGCGCGACGTTCATCATCGCGAACACGCCGCCGACACAGGTGGCCCGCACCTGGGTCATCGCCCGCTGGGACGGCCGCAACTGGACCAGCGAGCTCCGCCCGGCGGACGCCGGTCCGCTCACCCTCGCCGTCGCCGCCAACGCCGGCGAGGGCATCGGCTACTGGATCAGCTGGATCAACCGCGCCGGCGTCGAGAGCCCGCGCGCCGGCTGGCTGCGCACCTCCGACAACGTCGCCCGCGTCATCGCACCCTGACCTGCAACGCCAACTGCAACAGCTTCAACGCGCACAGGGCGCGAAGGACGCAAAGGGGTCTGCGTGACAGCCGGGCGTCGTGTGCTCGATGAGCGAAGTAGTTGAGGGGAACTGCGGTTGCGGTTGCAGTTCCCAAAGCAATGACGAGGCCCCGATGCGCATGGAGGAATGCTCCACGCACCGGGGCCTCGTTCGTCGCCCACTGCTTTGCGTCCTTCGCGCTCTTTGCGCCTTTGCGTCACGCCGTTGCTGTGGCCGAACAGCGCCTCAGTCGCGATACGGCGAATCGTTCGCAGGCGCAGCGACGGTGACAGTGGTGGGCTTGGCAGCCGCCGCCCCGGAGGCCGTGAGCGCGCGCAGGATGCCGGGCGCGAGCAGGTCGGCCTGCCAGCGGCGCAGGTCGGGCGTCTCGTAAAGCTCCTCGATGGTCGTCGGCAGTCGCCGCGCGATCGTCTCGAGCTTCTCCCGCGAGCAGAGCACCCCCGGGTCGAGCGACAGCGACGTCGCCACCTCGTCGCGCACCGCGCGCAGCCGTGCGGCGCGGTCGTCGAATTCGGGATCCTTCTCCCACCGCGGCGCCTTGGGGAACTTCGGCAGCGAGGCCTCGTCGAGGGCCATCGCGCGGGCGACGCACTGCAGGACCACGTCACCACGCTGGTCGAGCACGCCGCGCGGCATCCCCTTGATCACGCCAAGCGCCTGCTTGCTGGCCGGTTGCACCCGGCAGATCTCCAGCAGCACCTCGTTGCTGACCACCCGGAAGGTGGAGCGATCCAGCTCGCGCGCCACGCCGTCGCGCCACGGCACCAGCTCGCGCAGCACCGCCAGCTCGCGGCGCTTGAGGTCGCGCGCCCCCTTCACCTTCAGGTAGAGCTGCGCCGGATCCTCGGCCGACCACTGGGTCTGCTCCAGGCGCGCGAACTCCTCCGCCGCCCACCCGAGCCGCCCCTTCGCGTCCAGCTCCGCATGCAGGATGTCGCGCAGCGCCAGCAGGTACATCGTGTCCTGCGACGCGTACTGGAGCATTCCCTCGCTCAGCGGCCGCAGGCTCCAGTCCGCCCGCTGGAATTTCTTGTCGAGCGTGATGCCGAAGTGCAGCTCCAGCAGCGCCGCCAGGCCGAAGGCCTTGTAGCCAAGCAGCTGCGCCGCGATCCGCGTGTCGAAGATGTTGCGCGTGGCCCAGCCGTAGTCCTGCCGCAGCAGCCGCAAGTCATAGTCGGCATCGTGGAACACGATCTCGATCGTGCTGCTCTCCACCAGCGGGCGCAGCGAGGAGAGGTCTCCCGTCGGGAGCGGGTCGACGATCGCCGTCGCCGTCCGCGTGGAAAGCTGCATCAGGTAAACGCGGTCCACGAACCGGTGGAAACTCGCCCCCTCGGTGTCGAGGGCGATGCTCGGAGCACTGGCGATCTCGTCGGCGAACCTGGCCACCGCCGCGGCGGTATCGAGGTACTGCATGACATGGCTGGGCGGGCGTGGTGGCATGCCCCAAGGATAACCGACCCGGGCCCGCTGCGGCTCGCGGCATGAGATATTGCGGCATGGAACACATGATTGCCCTTCCCCACGGCACGCTCGCCTGGGAAGCCGCCGGCCCGCATGACGCCGCGGTGACCCTCGTCCTCGTCCACGGCTTCCCACACGATCGCGGCCTCTGGACGGCGCAGCTCGCCGCGCAGGCGGCCGTCTTCCCGCACGCCCGCATCCTGGTCCCGGACCTGCCGGGACTCGGCCGATCGACCCCGCTCCCCGACCCGTCGATCGACGGGTACGCCGACGCGATCGCCGCGCTGCTCGACCACGTGGGAGCCCAGCAGGCCGTGATCGCCGGCCTGTCGATGGGTGGCTACGTCGCCTTCGCCTTCTGGCGCCGCCACGCCGCACGGGTCCGGGCGCTGATGCTCCTCGACACCCGCGCGGATGCGGACACCGACGCGGTGAAGGAGAAGCGCTCCGCGCTCATCACCCGCGTGCAGACCGACGGGGTCGGAGCGGTGGTCGGCGGGATGCTTCCGGACCAGCTCGGCACCACGACACGCGCCAGCCAGCCCGCGCTCGTGGAACGCATCGAGGTCATGCTGCGGCGTGCACCGGCCAGCGGCGTCATCGGCGCCGCGCTGGCGATGCGAGACCGGATCGATTCACGCCCGACGCTCGAGACCATCACGGTCCCAACCCTCGTCGTGGTCGGCGCGGAGGACACCCTCACCCCGCCGAAGGATGCGCAGGCCATCGCCGCCGCCATCCGCGGCTCGCGGCTCGTGACGATCCCTGACGCCGGCCACCTGTCGCCGGCGGAACAGCCGGACGTGGTCAACGCCGCCATGGCGGAATTCCTCGACGTGGCAGTGACCCGCGGCTAGCAGCACGGCCAGCAGGGCCCCACCCGCCACCCCCGGGGGGGCGGCGGGGGCGATCAGCGCGTCGGGCGACCCGGCGGGGTGTCGCTCTTGAACACGTCGCGATTGATCTGGATGTACTTCTGCTGGGCCGCCGGCACGTCTTCCTCGGGGAAGATCGCCGTCACGGGGCACTCCGGCTCACACGCGCCGCAATCGATGCACTCGTCGGGCTGGATGTACAGCTGATCCGGGCCCTCGTAGATGCAGTCCACCGGGCAGACGTCCACGCACGCCTTGTCCTTGGTATTGATGCAGGCTTCGGTGATCACGTACGGCATGTGTGCGATCCGACGATTGAAGGGCTTCTGACTGGGGCGCGACCGGAACACCCGGACGCGGGACCGGACGCCTCCGGCGTCCTACGGATTTACGTCATTTTTCCCCTGACGCAACGGGCACGGCACCGGCTCAGTTCCGCCACGGCGGCACGCCATCCTTCCGCTTCAGGTCCGGATTCCAGCGATACAGCGTGCACGTCCGCCCGATCACCTGCACCACCTCCGCACGGGTCGCCTCGGCCAGCCGGTTCGCCGCCGCCCGCGGCGTCTCGTCGGTAGTCTTGGCCAGCTGGATCTTCACCAGCTCCCGCGTCCGCAAGGCGTCGTCCACGGTGGCGATCACGGTCTCCGTCAGGCCCTGGTGGCCGACATGCACCGCTGCCATCAGGTGGTGCGCCTCTCCGCGCAGTGCCGCGCGGTCCTTGCTGGTCATGGTCATCGCAATGCCCCGGGGAGCTGCAGGAACGGCCGCGGGTCAACCGGGACACCATCCCACAGTCGGCTGCGGTCCAGCACCCGCATGATCTGGAAATGGAGATGCGGCGCATCGGGCGGCGCGTTCCCCGTCGTCCCAACGTAACCGAGGACGTCACCACGACGCACGCGCTGCCCCACTGCAAGATCCGGCGCGTACGCCTCCAGATGCGCGTAGTAGTACACGAACCGCTCCTCTACATCGGTCGCATAGACGGTGATCCCGCCGAGCGCATTGCTCGACAGCCGCTGGATCACCCCGTCGTCCGCACTCAACACCAGCGTCCCGCGCGGCGCCATGATGTCGCTGGCGTTGTGCTGCCGCCCACCACTCCGCCCGGCCCGGAAGGTGTCCGAGACATCAGCGGGATAGCGCCCCAGCACAGGCACGGCCAGCTGCCGAGCCCGGAGCCGCGCGAGATCGTCCTCCGTCACCACCCCCCGCCGGCCGTCGTACAGCCGCTCGTCAGCCGCCGGCCCGATGGCCGGTGGCGCCGGCACGGTGCGGCCTCCCGACGTGGCCGACACCACGCCTGACTCAGGAATTTGGCTGGGCACAGTCCGACATGCTGAAGCCATCACAGCGCCAGCAACGCAGCAAGACAGATAGCGCTTACTTCTCAACGTCGGCGCGACGCGCACTGGCTTCGGCGGAGAAACCGTCAGGGTAGCGTTTCCGGAGCTTGTCGACGTTGCGCTGGGCGACGTCATCGAGGGAGGCGCCGATGGCGGTGGCCATCCCGGCGACGTACCACATGACATCGCCGAGTTCCTTGATGACTTCGTCGTGGTCGAGCGGCTTTCCGTGGAAGAGGTGCTTCTTGAGCATGTCGGCCGTCTCGCCCGCTTCGCCGGCGAGGCCGAGCGCCATGTTGGAGAGCTGGTCGGCGTGGGTGCGAGTGCCGATGGTGCGGGCGGCGAGCTGCTGGTACTCGTCGAGGGTCATGGCGGTCGAGCAGGA
This sequence comes from Gemmatimonadaceae bacterium, assembly GCA_020851035.1. Lineage (NCBI taxonomy): Bacteria > Pseudomonadati > Gemmatimonadota > Gemmatimonadia > Gemmatimonadales > Gemmatimonadaceae > Gemmatimonadaceae bacterium. The sequence goes on from JADZDM010000005.1 coordinate 24,887, forward strand.
GAGGGAGATTGGTGGAATGTGGCGTCCTGAACATACCGGGCCACCCGTGCCGGCCAGAAGTCGGCGATGAGGATCGCCGGGGGCTGCCCGGGGCGCGTGCCGGGACCACACCGGGCATCCTGCATGGCATGCGCAGCCGGGCTCCGGGGGAGCGGACGGAGAACTCCCGGTCAGGCACCTCAGGCGAATAACGTCGTATTGTGGCGATAGTGGCCTGTTACTGCCCCGTAACTGTGCGCAACTTGGCGATCGGTACCACGGCTGGAGCGCCGCGGTCGATCGTGAGCCAGATGCTGACGGCGAACACCCAGGCACCGGCCGCGGCGAGGGTTCCGCCGCTGGCAAGCATGATGCTTCCGGCGGATGCGGCGGCCGAGGAGTGTGCTGACGCGCGTGTGATGAACCCGGAGACCATGAGGAGGAGGCCCGCGTTGGAGAGCCACCAGTGCCAGATGGGTGCGGTTCGGCTTGGCAGCGGTGCCCCGGCGAAGCGTGGGATCACGTGGTAGGCCACGCCGTAGATCATCATCGCGACGAAGCCCAGCACGACGCTGTGCGCGTGGGCGGGGCGATGGACCGTCCAGGCGGGGACCATCGCCATGGCGATGCCCCCGGTTGTCCCGGCCACCAGCCAGGCCAGGCTGGCCTTGAGGAAGGCTTTCACGAAGCCGTCCATCAGGCTGGTCCGTGGGTGAGGGCGGTGAGGGCGGCCAGGACCTGATCGAGTGGGAGTCCGGCGGTCGTGGCGGCGTCGCGGAGGGAGGCACCGGCGCCGCAGCAGGTGTCGATGCCCATGCGCGTGAGGACGGGCATGCTGGCGGGGAGCAGCTGGGTGATGGTGCGGACGCTCATCGTCTCGGAGATGGCCGTGGCATCTCCGGTCGCGGGTGGTGCGACGGCCGAGGACGAGCTGCAGGCGCAGGGGGTGGAGTCCTGGGCCGTGGGAAGGGGGGCGTGGCGGGTGGTGGTCATCTGGGGCTCCGGGGATGTGTCGTGCCGGCGGATGGGTGGGCCGGCGGCCGTGGCTGCGCGTGGGCGGCGGCACGGCGGCGTGGGGGCTCAGGCGATGCGGCTGCCGAGGAGGTCGCGGACGGTCGTGTCGGTGAGTGGGGCGCGCCGGATGTGCTGGATGGCGCGCCAGCGTGTGTGGGCCGCGCAGGGGTCTGCCGGGTTGCAGGCGCCGGCGCCGAGCAGGCAATGTCCGTTTGCGGGTGCGTCGTCGAAGCAATCGATGATGGTGGCGACGCGGAGGTCGGCCGGTGCGACGAGGAGGGAGAAGCCGCCGCTCGGTCCGCGCGAGGAGCTGACGATGCCGGCCTTGGCGAGCTGGTTGAGCGTCTTGGCCATGTAGTTGCGCGGCGCGCCGGTGCGGCGCGCGATCTCGTCGGCGGTGACGGTGTGCGTCTCCGGCTCCTGTGCCAGGACGAGCACGGCCCGGAGTGCATATTCAGAGGTCGACGACAGCATGGCGGTGGCGGGCAAAGGCGAGTTTCACATCTCGATATAATCTTTGTTCGGCTGGTCAGCCGCGCCTGTCCGCCATTGCCTGTTTCTCGCTTCACCTTTCCCCCACGCGCCGCCGCCCCGACCGGTGGCGCGCGCCCTCCGCAGCCTCCCAGGCACCCCGTCATGCCGATCGTCACCATCGTCGCCGGAGGGCTGCTGACCGTCCTTGGCCTGCTCAGCTACTTCATGAGCGTGAGCCACAGCCTCACCGCGCTCATCCCGCTGGCCATCGGCATCCCGCTCGAGGCCTGCGGGGCGCTGGCGCTGCGTCCGGAGCTGCGGAAGCACGCCATGCATGGCGCGGCCGGCCTGGCGTTGCTGGGGGTGCTCGGCTCGGCGCCCGGCGCGGTGGCACTCCTGCGGTTGCTCGCCGGTGAGGACGGCGCCGTGGTGGCACTGGCGGCGGGCGCTCAGGCGGCGATGTTCGTGATCTGCCTGCTGTTCCTCATCCTCTGCATCCGCAGTTTCATGAATGCCCGTGCCCGACGCCTGGATGACCGGGCAGCCTGACGGGCGCATCCCGACTCTGGCATCGCGTGCATTCCTGCTCCTGGCGGTGCGTCACCGCCTCAGCACTCATGGTCGTCGCCGCCGGGGTCGGCGGGTGCTCGGCTGCGGCCAGTGACGAGGCGCCACGCGACACCGCGGTGGCGCGCGTCGTGCCGCCGCTGCCTCCGTTGCCGCCAGCGCGTGACACCGCCGCCAGCATCGCCGAGCTCACCCGTCGCGCCGCCCGCATCGACCAGGACACGCTGACCATGCCGGCGCGCACGCGTCCCGTGGATCTCGGTGCCGGCGCCACCGGCACACTCACCGCGTGGCGGCTCGGGTCCGAGTGGCGGCGCCTGCGCCTCGTGAGCGAGGGTGAGACGTTCCGGAACGTGGACACCTACTGGCGCGCCGACGGCGCCCTGCTCGGGGCGCGGCTCGAGAGCGGTCGGCCCGGCGCGAAGCCGCAGACCGACATCGTGTTCTTCCGTGACGGCGCGGTCTACTACTGGCTGGCCGCCGACGGTCGCAAGCTGAACACCGACGCCCGTTCGACCGTATCCGAGGCAGAGATGTTGCAGCGGCGGCTCGCCGACATCCTCGACGTGCTTGCCGATGACGACGCCGCCACGCGCGCGCCGCCGCCGCCCTGAGCGGGCGGGTGCGGTGCGCACCACCCACCGACCTCCGTCGGGTCACCAGGGATTCCGCATGTCCAGTCCGATGCGCCGCCGCGGCGGCGCGAGGGGCCTCGCGATGCTGCTGCTCGCGACCGGTGCGCTGCCCGCCGGCGGCGGCGCGCAGCAGTCCGGCTCCGCCGCCGAGACGGCGTACATCCGCGAGCACTACACCAAGCGCGAGGTCGTGATCCCGGTGCGGGATGGGACGAAGCTCTACACGATCGTCTACACCCCCCGCGACACCACACGCCGCTACCCGATCCTGCTCAACCGCACGCCGTACAGCATCGGGCCCTACGGCGGATCCGACACGCTCAAGGCCACACTCGGCCCGTCGTTCGCGTTCGTGAAGGCCGGCTACATCTTCGCCTACCAGGACGTGCGCGGCGCGTACATGTCCGAGGGGCGCTTCGTGAACATGACGCCCCACCGGGAGAGCAAGCCGACCCCGCAGGAGACCGACGAGAGCACCGACACCTGGGACTCGATCGACTGGCTGCTGAAGTTCTCGCCGCACAACAACGGGCGTGTGGGGACGTGGGGCATCAGCTATCCCGGGTTCTACACGGCCGCCGGCATGATCGACGCCCATCCTGCACATCGCGCCGCGTCGCCGCAGGCGCCGATCGCCGACTGGTTCGCGGGTGACGACTTCCACCGCAACGGCGTGCTGTGGTTGCCGCACTTCTTCGGGTTCATCAGCGGATTCGGCAAGCCGCGTCCCGTGCCAACGCCCCGCGGCAACCGCCGGTTCGCGTTCCCCACCGCGGACGGCTACGATTTCTTCCTCAACGACCTCGGGCCGGTGGGGACGGCGAACGCGAAGTTCTTCCACGACAGTGTGGCGTTCTGGAACGAGGCGCTCGCGCACCCCACCTACGACCAGTTCTGGCAGTCGCGCAACCTGCGCCCGCACCTGCGCCGCATCCGGCCGGCGGTGATGACCGTGGGCGGGTTCTTCGACGCCGAGAACGTGTTCGGCGCGCTGCAGGTGTACCGCAGCGTGGAGGCACAGAGTCCGGATGCCAGCAACACGCTGGTGATGGGGCCGTGGTTCCACGGCGGCTGGGCGCGCAGCAACGGCCTGCGGCTCGGTGATGCCTACTTCGGCAGCGCGACCAGCGAGTGGTACCGCGACTCGGTGGAGTTTCCGTTCTTCGAGTACCACCTCCGGGACGTGGGCAACGACCCACGCAGCGAGGCAATCATCTTCGACAGCGGCCGGAACGCGTGGACGCGACTCGATGCCTGGCCGCCGAGGAACGCGGGGGCGCAGGCGCTCCATCTCGGCCCCGGAGGCGTGGCGGCGTTCACGGCTCCTCCGACGGCGGCGCGTGCGACCTTCGACCGCTACGTCAGCGATCCCGCGAAACCCGTCCCGTTCACGCAGGTCGTGGCCACCGGCATGCCGCGCGAGTACATGACGGAGGACCAGCGCTTCGCCTCGCGCCGGCCGGACGTGCTCGTGTACCAGACGGCGCCACTCACCGACGACCTCACGGTGATGGGCCCGGTCGGCGTGGACCTCGTCGTGAGCACGAGCGGCACCGACGCCGACTTCGTGGTGAAGGTGATCGACGTCTTCCCTGACAGTGCGCCCGCCGCGCCCGGCGACCGCGCCGGCTTCTCACGCGGGGGCTACCAGATGCTGCTGCGCGGGGAACCGTTCCGCGCCCAGTTCCGCGACAGCTACGAGCGCCCGTCGGCGCTGGTGCCCAACACGCCCGTCACGTTGCGGTGGCAGCTCAACGACATCGCCCACACCTTCCGGCGCGGGCACCGCATCATGGTGCACGTGCAGGGCACCTGGTTCCCGCTGATGGAGCGGAACCCGCAGGTGTTCTCGCCCAACATCGCCTTCGCGGCACCCTCCGACTTCCGTGCCGCGACCATGCGCGTCTACCACTCCTCACGGCTCCTGCTGCCGGTCGTGCGCTGACCGCTGCCGTCAGCGCAGGATCGAACCCCAGAGCAGCGGCTGCGTGTTCATGCTCTGGCCGCGGTACTGCGGCCGGAACCCGAACAGGATCACGTGGCCCTTGCCGACGGTGACGTCGACCATCGCCGCGCGGCCGTTGAGTCGCGAGCCGCCCAGCAGCCACCCCGAGAGCAGCGGGTCACCAGTGCCCGGATACGAGGCCACCGCCACGGCGCGTGCCGGGTCGGTGATCTCGAACGCCGGGCTGTCCTCGAACCAGGCGGCTGGCACCGGGGCCGTCATGCGTGCCGTCACCGGGCTGGCTCGGTTGAGCGTGATGGCCATCAGGGACCCGGGGGCGTAGAAGTCGGTGTTGCGCACACCGGCCAGCACGTTCTTCACCGGCAGCTCCAGCGTCTCGATCGCGTACTCGCTGGCATCGTTGAACGTGATCAGCGTGCCACCGGCCTCGACGAACGCCTTCAGGCTCGCCGCGCCTGCATCGCCCAGCCCGCCGCGGAGTGAATCGGGATACGGCGCGCCGAGGCCGCGGCGCAGCTGGGAGGCACCCTGGTCGGGCACGATGATCACGTCGTGGCGCGCCTTCAGGTTGCCCGCGCGCATCTCGGCATCCAGCACGCTGCGGTACGGGATGTGGTTGACGTCGAAGAGCCACCGCGTCCATCCCTCGTCCATCGACCCGGGGTAGCTGCGATAGATCGCGATCCGCTTCGGCGAACGGGTGCTGAGTCCCGGCACCGTGAAGCGGGGCTCGGGCATCGGCGCGGCCAGTGCGCCGAGTGCCGGCGCCGCGCCGGTGACGGCATCCACCCGCACGCCGAAGAGCAGGGGCAGCGTGTGCGCGGTCACGTCGTACGGGCGCTTCGGCGGGCCGCCGGGATACTCGCTCAGGTTGGGATAGTGCTGCCGCTCCAGCAGCGTCTTCGCATACGAACCGAACGGCTGCCGGGTCGGCACGATGTAGCTGCCGGCGGGCGCGGACTCATAGACCTCGACCTGGCCGTGCTGCAGTGTCCACACCAGCCGCTGCAGCGCCTGCGGGTCGGCCTGGTCGCGCGGGATCACATACGCGGACGGCACGTCCGTGGTGGTCCACGGGTGCGCCGGGTCCATCGCACGATCCGCGACGGCGAGATAGCTCTCGAGCCACTGCCGGCGGTCACGCGCCACCGAGGCGAGCATCGCCCAGGAGGCGCTCGCCTGGTAGGCGACGATGTCGCCGTAGGTCCAGGTGCCGCCCGGCCAGCGGGCCGGGAAGTTCCACGAGGACACGCGGGCGTCGTAGCCGCGCGCGGTGCCGAGCTGGGTGAACGGGATCTCGATCGGCGACGCAAGGCGGGCGCTGGCGGTCTCGGTGAGGATGCGCACGCCGTGGTGGTTCAGCGAGTACTGCCGGGCCGGTGACCACTGGTCGTAGGAGGCGTTCGTCGCGATGCCGGTCTTGCCCTCGGCGATCATCCGCCAGCCCATGTGCATGCCGAGCGCATTGGTGCTGCTGGTGAGCACCGGGTCGATGTTCGGCTCGACCGGGTCCATGTAGGGCGGGATGAAGATGCGGCCGCCGTTGGCGCCCTGCTGGTGGATGTCGTTGACCACGGCGGGCGTCCACGGCGAGTACAGCGAGTCGAGCACCATCCGCTGCTCCACCTGCGTGAACGCGTACCAGTCGCGGTTGTTGTCGTGGCCCGTGTAGTGGTGGTAGAGCTGCGGCGGCTGCGTCCCTTCCGCCGGCGTGCCGACGGTGCTGCGGTACCAGTCCCCCACGATGTCCACGCCATCCGGGTTCTGGCTCGGCACCAGCATGATGATGGTTTCCTTCAGGATCTCGCGCGATTCCGGGGTGTCGCCGCGCAGGAGCCGGTCGGCGATCACGAGTGGCGACGAGAAGCCGCCCACTTCCGTCGAGTGGATGCTCGACGTGATCAGGACGATGGTGCGGCCCTCCGACAGCAGCCGCTCGCGGTCACCGTCGGTGCGCTTGCGCGGGTCGAGGAGCTGCTGCTGCACCTGCCGGAGGTGCTCCAGGTTGGCCAGGTTCGCCGAGTCGCTGATGAAGGCGACGATGAACGGCCGGCCGAGGGTCGTCTTGCCGAGCGTGCGCACCTGGATGTGCGGACTCGCTGCATCGAGCGCCGTGAAGTAGTCGGTGACCTGCTTCCAGGACGGGAGCCGGCGATCGGTGCCGGGCTCGAACCCGAGGATGCTGGCTGGCGTCGGGACCGCGCTGCGCTGCGCGGGGAGCACGGTGGCACAGGCAGTGACGGCGACTGCGGCGGCGAGAAGGCGGCGCATCACGACGGGCTCCGGGAGTGGGAGAGGCCCTGCGGGGGGTCGAGCGCGCTACGCGCGGCACCGGGTGAGTGCTGGCGCGCGGGGGGTCAGCGCTTCTCGATGGTGAAGCCGCTGGCGAACCGGGTGAAGGTCACCGAGTCGGTCATGCGGAGCGCTGCCCACGTTTCCATCGCGGGACGGAAGCTGTGGACCACGATCTCGTCGGTGCCGTCGCGGTCGAGGTCGAGCGTGGCGAGGAGCTCGTGCAGCGGGTAGGACAGGTCGCGCAGCTTGCCACTGCGGGTCGTCCCGTCCGCCCTGACGAGGACCACGCGCTCGACGGTCTCCGGGGTGATGCTGCGCGGGCGGATCGCGATCATCGCGCGGAATTTGCCGAAGCAGCCACGGAGGACGCTCAGCGCCTCGGAGTCGGCCGGCGCGTACCGCGCCACGGCCGACTCGATGGCGGCGCCGTCGCCCGGATCGCAGCGACGGGGGGTGCCCGCTGCGAGCGGCATGGCCGGGTTGCCGCGCCACTCGATCGGGAGCGCCGTCGGCGGCGCGGCGGGAAACGGGGCGTCGAGGAGGGCCACGATGCGCCGTCCGGAGAGGCGGAAGCCGGTGACCCGCGTCGCGGCCGGTCCGGCGCTGGCGTGCAGGGTGAAGGTCATGCCCGCCTGGACCGGGCTCAGCGCCACGACCATGCGGTCGAACGCAGCGCGCGCGGCGTCGGTGGTGCCGACCCCGCCGTCGATCCGGCCGATGTCCATCGCCAACACGCTGTCCACCGGCCGCGCCATGAACCATCGCTGGCTGCGCGGCGCGAACACGGCCCGCTCCCCCAGGCTCCCCGACTCGCCACCCACCTCAGGGTCCGACGGCGCCGGGAGCAGGCCGAGCGAGATGGTGGCGCTGTCGGGGGGCTGGACCCGGATGGTGTCGGGGCGTTCCTCCGGGATCGAGTCCGGACCGGCCGCACTGTCGACGCGCGCGGCGGCGATGGTGTCGGGGCCGCCGGTCGTCCGGGGCCGCTCACCGCACCCCGCCATGCTCGCCGCCGACAGGGCCAGGCACGCCGCGGCGCGGAACGCTCCCACCCGCATGGTCAGCCGAGGTACTGGAGCACCGAGGCGACCAGCCCGTAGCGCCAGGCGAGGACGCCGCCGATGGCGGCCAGCAGGGCGAGTGCGAGGCCGGTCACGGCCTTCTGCCACAGCTTCCGCTGGCGTACCTCACGCTCCTCCCGCCGCTCGACGATGCCGAGCTTGCTGGTGGGGACGCGCCGGGTGTAGCGGTCGGTCCGCATGGCGTTGGCCGTCTCGAGCGCACGCCGGACGGGCGGATCCATGGTGAACCAGAGCACCGTCCGGCCGATGCCGATGGCGTCGCCATCCGCCAGCCGGGTGGACTTCTCCACCTTGTTGCCGTTGAGCAGCATCAGGGCGCCGACCTCCGGGAGGAGGCGGATGGCGTCCCCGTCGCGCTCGACCCGGGCGTGGATGCGGGAGACTTCAGGCTCCTGCAGGAGGATCCCGGCGCCCGCCTCACGGCCGATGGTCGTGACGTCGCTGCCAATCGGGTAGATCCGGTCCCGTCGGGCATCCCGGAGCCAGCCGGTGCCGGTGCCGGCCGCCGCCTCGGGGGGCGAATCAGTCTCATACCGGAACTCATGCGCCCCCATCACGATCACGTCGCCGGCCTGCAGCCGGTGGGGCTCGCCGGTCAGCAGTTCACCGTTGACCGTGATCTCGGCGTCACTGCTGGCACGGCTGATGGTGGCCGCCCCGAAGGACCCATCTCCCATGACCAGGGCATGCAGCCGGAGCAGGTCCGGTTCCCGGATCCGCCAGGTCGCCTCGACGCCGCTGCCGATGGACAGGACGCCCAGTCCGAGGGGCCGGGACTGCTCGCCGAAAATGAGATGGGCCATCTGCGCGCTGAGGGGACGTCGCGGGTCGCTTGTGGAATGCACCCTGCGAATACGATTGTACTGGGAGCAAGATAACCGCCGGTCCCCGATTTCGGGCTCGGCGGGCGACTTCGGTCCGCCTGTCGGGGAGGTAGATTGGACGCTGGCGGACTGCCACGGCAGGGGCGGTGCGTCCGGGTGTGCGCCATCGGCTCGCTGCGGAGTGCCCGCAGGTTCGTTCACAGTTCTTCGGTGCCCAGATGAGTGACGAGCAGTTGCATTCACCGGTCCTCCCGTCCGTCAATCCCGCCGAGGCGTACGCGGCCGACATGGCCCGCCTGCAGCGCACCACGCCGATCGGGCCGAGTGACGACGCCTGGCTGGTGCTCGCGCACGCGCTCACCCGCTTCAGCGAGTTGTCCGCGGCGGAGCTGAGCCAGACGATCCCGCATGCGGCCGACATGCTGGCCGTGAGCGCGGTGGCGATGGGGCTGGCGTCGGAGTCGACGGTGCTGCGCGCGGCCCGCGCGCTGCGCAGCCTGCACGACCCGCGCATCCAGCTGGCGACCGGGTACGACTCGATCACCGAGGTGGTGGTGTCCACGCAGGCGGTGGCGGAGGACCAGGAGGTGGCTGGGGCGCTCGGGCTGGCGTATGCCACGCTGACGGCGCTCCTCAGCGCGTTCGGTCCGCGGATCCGCCCGCGGATGCAGGGGAACGTGTTCGCGCAGCTCGGTCGTGCGGCGCGCCAGCTGGGCGCGAACGACATCGCGCGCGACATGTATGAAGAGGCGATGGTCGTCGGGTACGAGTCCGAGTCGCTGGACGTCGTGGCGCGGGCCGTGCTCGGCCTCGGCGTGATGGCGCTGACGCGGGGGAACTACCCGAAGGCGCGCGAGCTGTTCGAGCGTGGGCTGATGAACGCGGACCGCGCCAAGGATCCGGAGCTGATCCGGAGTGCGCACCACGGCCTGCTCAACTGCGGGCTCGCGTCCGGCGACCTCGATTCCGCGATGGTGCATGGCTGGAACGTGCTGCGGCTGTGCATCGCCCCGGACTCGCGCGCCGAGGCGCTGATGAACATGGCGGAGATCTGCCGGCTCACCGGTGAGCACGACGCGGCGATGAAGGTGTACGCCGTGGCGATGGAGTGGACGTCGCAGCGCCGCGTGCGACTGCACGCGGCGAGCGGCGCCCTGCTTTCCGCCGCGACGAGCGGTCGCAGTGCGGAGGCAGCGCGCTATCGCGCGCTGCTGCACGAGCTGCTGCCCGCCGAGCCCGACCCGTACACGCGGGCCGTCATCGGCCTGGAGTTCGCGGACTCGCTGCGGCGCCTCGGTGAGGCGGCCGCGGCGGGGGCACAGCTCAGCGCGGCGCGCGCGCTCGCTGCGGAGCATGAGTTTCACGAGTTGCTGCACCGTGCGGAGGCGGCAGAGCACAACACGGACGTCGCCCCGACCAAGGTCGAGGCGACGCGCCGTGCCACTCGAAGAACCCGTGCCTACCGTTCAGAGCATTTCCGGATGGTGCTTCACTCGTTGAACGGACTGACGGCCGCGTCGCTCTGAGCGACGGCGAGCGTCAGTGGTTGGTCGCGGCGGGCGTCGCGCGGCGGGCGCTCACCCAGGGCAGCGTCGGGGCGGTGTTCACGTCGGCCCAGGGCAGTGTCGGGGCGGCGTTCACGTCGGCCCAGGGCAGCGTCGGCGCGGAGTTCACGTCCACCCAGGGCAGCGTCGGCGCACGGCCCGTGGTGTCGCCGTCGGCGTTGAAGTCGGCGATGGGCGAGGTCGGGCCATTGGCACATGCTGCGAGGCCGGCGGTGAGCAGCGTGATCGCTGCGACAGTCATGCGGTGGCGGATCGTCGTCATTGTCTGTGTCCTGAAGTGGGTGTAAGCCAAAGGTGCCGATGCCGGCGTCGATCACCGCACACGGTGCGGGCACCACCCTCACCGGATGGGAAACCGTGGGACTTTCGTTGCTCGACTCCTCGCGACAGAACCAGACGAGACCGCTCGAGCGCGTCGTCGCGGCCCTCGTTCGCGACCGGCGGGACCTCGCGCGACTGGCCGAGGCCCTCCGCCCGTCAGTCTCGGCACCGGAGGCGGGGGTGCTGCACACCTTCGACCGCGTAGACAAGCTCGACAGTGCGCTCCAGCGCACTCACTTCGACGTGCTCGTCATCGAGCCTACCGACGCCGACGGCATCTCCACCGAGGAGACGATCCGCGGCATTCGCGCCCGCTTCCCGCGACTCTCCGTGCTCGGACACGTGGTGATGAAGCCCGGCGTGTCGTCGCAGGTGCTCTCCTTCGCGCGCGCCGGCGTGCACGAACTGATCGTCGCCGGCATCGACGACTCGGCGTCGGTCCTCCGCATCGCGCTGCAGCGTGCGGCCCAGCGCTGCCTGACCGAGGAGGTGTTCTCGGAGGTCAGCGCGTCGCTCCCGCGCGAGGCGGCCAACCTCGTGCGCTACTGCCTCGAGCATGCCAGCGAATCACCGTCCATCGACGTGATCTCGCGCGCCCTCGGTGTCCACCGTCGGACGCTCGTCAACCGGATGCAGAACGCGATGTTGCCACCGCCGAGTGAACTCGGTGCCTGGGCACGCATCCTCCTCGCCGCACGCTACCTCGAGATGCCGGGGCGCTCGGTGGAGTGGGTGGCGCTCACGGTCGGGTATCCCTCCGCGAACGCGCTGCGCAACGCGCTGAAGAAGTACACCGGCCTGGTGCCCAGCGAACTGCGTGAGGACGACGGGTTCGCGCGCGCCACGCTGGCCTTCCGCTCGGCGCTGCTGGAGTCGTCGCGCCGCATCGGTCCGATGCTGGTGCGTGTGTCCCACGAGTCACGCCAGCCGCCGGTGAGCGCCACCCGACCCGCCGTCGTTCCGCGCGCCCGTGCCTCGGCCGAGAACAACACCGCCCGCCTCTGACCCCGCAATCCGGTGACAGTGCACCGATTGCGCCGATTCGAAAAAACCGGTGACAGAAAAAACCGGTGACAGTGCCGTATTTGCGCGTTTTCGGTGACCGTGCTCTGCCTGGGTGCTGCCCCGTCAGCGCAAGGCCACCAGGCTGTCGGCCCCGACGAATCCACCCGCGTCGTTCTCCGGGGTGCCCCACTTCACCTGCCTCGGGTAGCCCAGCGCGGGATCGTACGCCACCGTGAGGTGACCGGGATCGTCGCGCAGCTGCTGCCGCACGAACGCGAAGAGACTGTCCACCGCGGGACGATACGCGACCGGCTCATCGGCACCATCCTCGCGCGACACCACCCGCACCACCTGCCCGGCGATCACCGTCACCTCGGCACTGCCATGGGTGACGCAGAAGCAGCTGAGTGAATGCACGTAGCGATACGACGTGATGCCGGCACTTCGCCAGCGTGACTCCGCCGCCTCGAACTGCTTCACGCGTGCGGTCGAGCCGAGGGGATCACACCCTGACACCGCGGCGAGCAGGAACACGAGCATGGCGGCTCGCCGGCGTGTGACCGTGTGCAGGATCGTCATGGCAGCGCCCCCAGGTTCTCGAGCCGGACGCGCAACGCACCCTGCGGACATGGCGCACCGGCGGCGCACCCCGACCGCGGCTGCCCTGACCTGCGGCCGGACCGGTCGCCGGGTTCGGCGTCTCCGCCAGTCGCGAGCGACCCGGACAGCAGCTCGGCGATGGATCGGGTGACGATTTCGGGCATGTCAACGGGTCGGAGGTGGGTCGGGACCGCTGGCATACCCGGATGATCCAGCCTCGGTCACGGTCGCAGCTATCCGGCAAAGGCATTCGTCAACAGTTTTGTTGACGGATTGCGAAACCCGACTACTTTACTTTGCATGGAAGAGATGGGCACGGCCCTCGTCGGGTATCGTGGGATCCAGGCGGAGCTGCTGCTGGCGCTGAAGAAGCACCAGCCGCTCACCGCCCGGGAGCTCGCGGCGCGCTTCGATCTCACGCCGAATGCGATGCGGCGGCACCTCGAGACACTCGAGGCGGCCGGCATCGTGCGGCACACCCGCGAGGTGCGCGGGGTGGGCGGCCCGGTGCATGCCTTCACGCTCACCGGCAGCGGCGAGGCACTGTTCCCGCGCTCGTACGGGAACGTGCTGCTGGAAACGCTCGACGCGCTGGCGGCGGAGCATGGTCGCGAAGGCGTCGCGGACTTCTTCCGGCGGAAGTGGACCGCGATGGCGGCGGAGGCGGCACCCGCACTGCACCAGCTGCCACTGGAGGAGCGGGTGCAGCTGGTGGCCGAGTTGTGGACGTCGCTCGGCTACATGGCGGAGGCGGATGTCGAGGAGGGGACCGGGTTGCCGTTGCTGCGCAAGCACAACTGCGCCATCCGGGCCGTGGCGGAGCGGTACCCCGAGGTGTGCGCGACCGAGGCGGAGTTCATCGCCGAGGTGGTGGGCGTGGCGGCCGCGCGGCGGCAGCACATCCTGGCGGGATGCAACACCTGTGTGTACGTGATGGGCGGGGGGCAGCAGGCGCCCGGCCCACGAGAGTTCGCAACGAGCAACGCCGGTGACCGGCGTGGAGATGCGTGACGCAATGAGCAGCGAAATCGAGGCCCTCGTCGGCCGGGAATACCAGTACGGCTTCGTGACCGACATCGAGGCCGACACGATCCCGCCCGGGCTGAGCGAGGATGTCGTGCGCCTGATCTCGGCCAAGAAGGCGGAGCCGGAGTGGCTGCTCGAGTGGCGCCTGAAGGCCTACCGCCGCTGGCTCACGATGACCGAGCCGACGTGGCCCAACGTCCACTACCCGGCCATCGACTACCAGGCCGTGCGCTACTACTCCGCACCGAAGACGGCCAAGCCGCTCGGGTCGCTGGACGAGGTGGACCCCACGCTGCTGGAGACGTACAACAAGCTCGGCATCCCGCTGCACGAGCAGAAGATGCTCGCCGGCGTCGCTGTCGATGCGGTGTTCGACAGCGTCTCCGTGGGCACCACGTACAAGGCCGAGCTGGCGAAGCACGGCATCATCTTCTGCAGCTTCAGCGAGGCGGTGCACGAGCATCCCGACCTGATCAGGAAGTACCTCGGCAGCGTGGTGCCGTACAGCGACAACTTCTTCGCCGCGCTCAATTCGGCGGTGTTCAGCGACGGCAGCTTCTGCTTCATCCCGAAGGGCGTGAAGTGCCCGATGGAGCTGAGCACCTACTTCCGCATCAACGCGGCCGACACCGGCCAGTTCGAGCGGACGCTGATCGTGGCCGAGGAAGGCGCGAGCGTGAGTTACCTGGAAGGGTGCACGGCGCCGAAGCGCAGCACCAACCAGCTGCACGCGGCGGTGGTCGAGCTGATCGCGCTCGATGACGCGACCATCAAGTACAGCACCGTGCAGAACTGGTATGCCGGCGACGAGAACGGTGTGGGCGGCATCTACAACTTCGTCACCAAGCGCGGCAAGGCGATGAAGAACGCCAAGATCTCGTGGACGCAGGTCGAGACCGGATCGGCGATCACGTGGAAGTATCCCAGCGTGATCCTGCAGGGCGACAACAGCATCGGCGAGTTCTACTCGGTGGCCGTGGTCAACAACATGCAGCAGGCCGACACCGGCACGAAGATGATCCACGTGGGGAAGAACACGAAGTCGAACATCGTGTCGAAGGGCATCAGCGCCGGCCGCGGGCAGAACAGCTACCGCGGCATGGTGAAGGTGCTGCCGAAGGCCAGCGGCGCGCGCAACTACACGCAGTGTGACAGCATGCTGATCGGCAACGCCTGCGGCGCGCACACCTTCCCCTACATCGAGATCAGCAACAACACGGCGACGCTGGAGCACGAGGCGTCGACGACGAAGATCGGGGAGGACCAGATCTTCTACCTCAAGCAGCGCGGCATGAGCGCGGAGAACGCGGTCAGCATGATCGTCGCCGGCTTCTGCAAGGAAGTGTTCAAGGAACTGCCGATGGAGTTTGCGCTCGAGGCGCAACAGCTGCTGGGCATCACACTCGAAGGCTCCGTCGGCTGAGCCGAACGCCTGGACCGAATCCGATTCTTCACACACGCTGCGACGAGAACCACATGAGCATGCTCGAGATTGCGAACCTGACGGCCACGGCCGGCGACAAGGACATCCTGAAGGGCATCAACCTCACCGTGAATGCCGGCGAGGTGCACGCCATCATGGGCCCCAACGGCAGCGGCAAGAGCACGCTGGCGCAGGTGCTGGCCGGCCATCCGTCGTACGAGGTGACTGGCGGCACGGTGCAGTTCGAGGGTGAGGACCTCCTCGAGCTCGAGCCCGAGGAGCGCGCGCACAAGGGGGTGTTCCTGGCCTTCCAGTACCCGATCGAGATCCCGGGTGTCAGCAACGCCTACTTCCTGCGCAGCGCCTACAACGCGATGCGCGTGGCGCGTGGCGGCGAGGAGGTCGACCCGATGGAGTTCCTCGACGTGATGGAAGAGAAGCTGAAGATCGTCGAGATGGACGAGGCGATGCTCTCGCGCAGCGTGAACATGGGCTTCTCCGGCGGCGAGAAGAAGCGCAACGAGATCCTGCAGATGGCGGTGCTGGAGCCGAAGCTGGCGATCCTCGACGAGACCGACTCGGGCCTCGACATCGACGCGCTGCGCGTTGTGGCCGAGGGCGTGAACAAGCTGCGCCGCCCCGACCGCTCGGCGATCGTGGTGACGCACTACCAGCGCCTGCTCAACTACATCGTCCCCGACTTCGTCCACGTGCTGGCCGGCGGCCGCATCATCCGCAGCGGCGGCAAGGAGCTGGCGCTCGAGCTCGAGGAGAAGGGCTACGACTGGCTGCTGCAGGAGGCGGTGGCGTGAGCGTCGCACACTGGCAGGCGGCGTTCGCCGCCCGCAGCACCGCCGGTGAGCCGGCGTGGCTGGCCCCGATGCGGGTGGACGCGATGGCGGAGTTCAGCCGCCTCGGCTTCCCGACCCCGGCACTCGAGGACTGGCACTACACGTCGCTGGCTGCGGTGGCCGAGGTGCCCTTCGGCATCGGGGCGTCCGCATCGGGGACCACCGTGGCCGACCTGGCACCGTACATGGTCAGCGCCGAGTTCCCGACGCTGGTGCTCCTCAACGGCGTCCATTCACCGGCGCTGTCCTCGCTGGATGCGCTCCCGGCCGGCGTGCGCGTGCTGACCCTCGCGCAGGCCTGGACCGAGATGCCCGGCCTGGTGCAGGCACACCTGGGCACGGTCGCCACCAGCGCGCATGCGCTCACCTCGCTCAACACCGCCCTGCTGCAGGACGGCGTGGTGGTGGTGGTGCCGAAGGACGTGGTGACCGACACGCCGATCCACATCCTGCACGTGGCCGACGCCGCCGCCGCCGGCACCGCGCGATTCCCGCGCACGCTGATCATCGCGGACCGCTTCGCGAAGGCCACCGTGCTCGAGAGCTTCATCGGGCTGTCCGACGTGACGTACCTCACCAACCACGTCGCCGAAGTGGTGGTGGGCGAGAACGCCACCATCACGCACACGAAGATCCAGCGTGAGTCGGAGCACGCCACCCACGTCAGCACCACCGAGGTGCACCAGGCGCGCGACAGCCACTACGTGAACTTCTCGATGGCGATGGGCGCGCGCCTCAGCCGCACCAACGTCTACACGGTGCTGGACGGCGAGAACTGCGGTGCCACGCTCAACGGCCTGTACCTCGGCAAGGGCACGCAGCACACCGATCACCAGACGCGCATCGAGCACGCCCAGCCGAACTGCTTCAGCCGCGAGCTGTACAAGGGCGTGCTGGACGGCTCGTCGCACGCGGTGTTCAACGGCAAGGTGTACGTGCATCCGATCGCGCAGAAGACCGACGGCAAGCAGAGCAACCACACGCTGCTCCTCTCTCCCGAGGCCCGCATCGACACCAAGCCGCAGCTCGAGATCTTCGCCGACGACGTGAAGTGCACCCACGGCGCCACCGTCGGCCGCATGGACGAGGCGGGGCTGTTCTACATGAAGAGCCGCGGCGTGCCGGCCGAGACGGCGCGCCGGCTGCTGACGTACGCGTTTGCCGCCGACGTGCTCGAGACGATCGAGGACGCCACGGTGAAGGAGGCGATGGAGCGCATCACACTGGAGCGGTACGCCGGCGCCACCGCCGTCACGGCTGCGACCACCGCCTGACCCGCCAGCGGACTTCATGGCTGACCTCGACGAGCTCTACCAGAGCATCATCCTCGACCACAACCGCCGGCCGCGCAACTACGGCGAGCCGGCACGCTGCAGCCACCACGCGAGCGGGCGCAACCCGCTCTGCGGCGATGAGGTCACCGTGTGGCTGACGGTCGCCGATGACGTGATCACCGACGTGCACTTCGTCGGCCAGGGCTGCGCGATCTCGAAGGCGTCGAGCTCGCTGATGACGGAGGCCGTGCGCGGAAAGACGCGCGCCGAGGCGCTGGCCATGTTCGACGCCGTGCACGACCTGCTCACCGGCAAGGCCGATCCCGTCGCCGAACGGAAGCGACTCGGGCAGATCGCCGCACTCGGCGGCGTGTCGCGTTTCCCGATCCGGGTGAAGTGTGCCTCGCTCGGCTGGCACGCCTTCCGCAACGCCCTGCAGGGTGCGCCCCAGGATGGGGTGGCGGCACCGTGAGTGACATCGGTCGCGCCCCGGCGCACGCCGTTGCATCGCTGGCCGACGTCCCGGTCGGCACGCTCAGGGCCGTCACGCTGCCCTCCGGCGAGAAGGTCTGCCTGGTGCACACGGTGGCCGGCGTCTGCGCGCTGGCCGATCGCTGCACCCATCGGGACTTCCCCCTCTCGGCCGGCGAGGTGACGCCCGACGGGCTGGTGGAGTGCGCATGGCACGGTGCGCAGTTCGACCCGCGGACCGGGGTGATGCTCACCGGTCCCGGCGGGGACGATGTGCGCACGTACCAGGTGCAGGTCGAGGACGACACGATCCTGATCACCCCGACCACTGCCGGCTCATGACATCCCTCGCGCCCCGCGCCGACTTTCCGCTCCTGGCCGGCGACCCGGCCCTGCACTACCTCGACTCCGCCGCCACGGCGCAGAAGCCGCAGGTGGTGCTGGACGCGCTGCAGCACTACTACACCCACGACAACGCCAACCCGCATCGCGGTGCCTACGCCCTCTCGGCGCGTGCGACGGAGCGCTACCACGACGCCCGTGGCACGGTCGCCCGCTTCATCGGTGCGCGGGATGCCGACTGCACCCTGTTCGTGCGCGGCACCACCGAGGCGATGAACCTGGTGGCGTACGCCTGGGGCACGGCGAACGTCGGCGCCGGGGATGCGGTGCTGGTGACCGCCATGGATCACCATGCGAGCTTCGTGACGTTCCAGCAGCTCGCGCTGCGCGCCGGCGCCGAGCTCCGGATCGTGGAACTCACGCCGGATGGGGCCCTCGACCTCGAGTCACTGCGGTCGCAGCTCGATGCGCGGGTGAAGCTGGTCGCCGTCCCGCATGTGTCGAACGCGCTCGGCACCATCAATCCCGTCACGACGATCGTCGGGATGGCGCATGCGGTGGGTGCGGTGGTGGTGTGTGACGGTGCGCAGGCGGTGCCGCACCTGGCCGTGGACGTCGAGGCGCTCGGCGTGGACTTCTACGCCTTCAGCGGACACAAGCTCGGCGGGCCGATGGGGATCGGCGTGCTCTGGGGCAGGCGCGCGCTGCTGGAGCGGATGGCTCCGTGGCAGTTCGGCGGCGACATGATCGAGGTCGTCGGTGACCGCACCACCACCTTCAACGCATTGCCGCATCGCTTCGAGGCCGGCACCCCGAATGCCGCCGATGCGATCGGCCTCGCCGCGGCCTGCGACTACCTCACCGCGCTCGGCATGGATCGCGTGCGCGCGCACGAGGTCGCGCTCACGGGCACGATGCTGGCGGCCCTGCGCGGGCTGGAGGGCATCCGCATCTTCGGCCCCGCCGATGCCGAGGGGCGCAGTGGCGTGGTGAGCTTCGCGTTCGACGAGGTGCATCCCCACGACCTCGCCACCATCCTCGACGAGCATGGGGTGTGCGTGCGGGCCGGCCACCACTGTGCCCAGCCCCTCATGCGCCGCCTCGGCGTGCCGGCGACGGCGCGGGCCTCGGTGTGGGTGCACTCGTCCCCGGACGACATCACGGCGCTGGTGACCGCACTGCAGCACGCCCGTGTGCTGTTTGCCGATGGCGCCCTCCGCTGACCCGGTCCCGGTGACCCTCCCGCCGGCGCCCGACGCCGGTCTCGCATCGCTGTACCAGGAGATCATCCTCTCCCACTACCGTGCGCCCCGTCACCGCGGCGTGCTGGCCGGTGCGGTACCGGCCGTGGAGCATCGCAACCCGCTCTGCGGCGACGTGCTGGCCCTCCAGCTGGAATTCGCCGGGGACCGGATCACGGACGCTGCCTTCACGGCGCGCGCCTGCTCCATCACGCAGGCCACGGCGTCGATGCTGCTGGACCGCCTGATCGGCACCAGCCGCGCGGAGGCCCTGGTGCTGGTCGCCCGTGTCGAGGCGCTGATCGAGGCCTCCCCGGCTGCGGGCGCCACTCCCGCCGACGAGCTGGGCGACCTGCGCGCCCTTGCCAGCGTCGCCAGATTCCCGGCGCGGCGCGCCTGCGTCCGCCTCGTGACCGGCGCCGCAACCGAGGCGCTCACCGGCGCCTGAGCGGGCATCGACCGGCGGCAGCGGTCTGACCATTCGCCCGCCGGATCGTCCCAGTCACTGAGCGGCAGCTCCGGGCCGCGCCAGTCACCTCACGGTGGCGGGCGCGCCACTCGCAACGGGCATGCGCCGCGCTTCCGTTCCCCTTGCACACGACATGAGCACACGACTCACGCGCCTCGCCCTCACTGCCGGCATGATGTTGCTGTCGGCCTGTGGTGGCCGGCAGGCGCCCACGATATCCGGCGGTGGCACGGCCAGCATCAGCGTCGCAACCGGTGCGGCCACCCTGTCCGTCGCCCAGGCGGCGGCAGCCACGGCGGAGATCAGCATCGCCCGCACCATCTACTCCGGTGACGTGGCACTGTCGGCGGAGGGGCTTCCGTCCGGCATCACCGCGACCTTCGCCCCCCCGACACTCGCCGGCAGCACCATCACCAGCAGCCTCACGCTGCAGGCCTCCGGCACGGCGGCGGTCGGCACCAGCACCATCACGGTCCGCGCGCGCGGCACCGGCGTCGCCGACGCGGTGACCACGATCGCGATCACCGTCACCACCGCCGGCGCAAGCGCGGCGATCGGACTGACCGCCAGCCCGGTGAACGCCGACATCCTCGCCGGCGATCCGGCGTCCACGACCGTCACCTTCACGCGCAGCGGCGGCTTCACCGGCGCCGTGACGTTCACGGTGACCGGCGCCCCCGCCGGGATGACGACGACGTTTTCCTCGGCCAACCCAGTCACCGTGCCGAGTGGCAGCCTGTCCATCACCACCACGCCCGCCGTGACACCGGGCACGTACACCCTCACGCTGCACGCGACCAGCGCCGGCATCACCGAGGCCACGGCCACCTGGCTCGTGAAGATCGCGCCGCTCCCGGTGAACGCCTTCACCTGGCGCTTCTGCAACCCGGCCCGCATCCCGGCGTTCTTCGCCTACCAGAACGGCCCGGAGGCGGCGTGGCGCAGGGCGACCGACGTGAGCACCGGCGTGTTCAGCTTCAACGTGGACCAGCCGCAGATCGGCATCGCCACTGTCGCCACGGAGAATGGCCTGGTCACGACGCGGGTGCAGTACGTCGGGCTGGGTGAGGTGGCGGCGACCGCGGCAGCGGAATGCGCCGGCAATCCCGCCCCGGGCACCAAGGCGCACACGGGTTCCGTGTCCGGCCTCAGCTCGGCCACCGAGGTCGTCACCGCTTCACTCGGGAATGTGGTCTCGAGCGGCGCGTCGCTGCTGAATCCGACCTTCAGCCTCGCGCAGGTGCTGGACGGCCCGCGCGACCTCGTCGCCGTGCTCTCGAACGTCGCGGCAAGCACCGCATCGCGGCTCTACCTGCGGCGCGACGTGAACAGCGCGACCGGCACGTCGCTCGGCGCACTCGACCTGTTCGGCACACACTCGTTCGCCCCGGCCAGCGCGCCGTTGACGGTGACGGCGCCGAACGACGGCACCCTGCTGGCGCAGACCGAGTTCACCACCGCCAACGGCAGTGCGGCGACGCTCACCTCGCCGCAACTCTCGAGCGGCGTGGCCGCGACGTACCAGGGCGTGCCCGAGGCGGCGATGCGGGCCACGGATGTGCAGCTCGTGCGCGTCTCGCAGAGCGTGACGAACAGCTCGCTCAGCCGCTCGACGGCCCGGTACATACGCGGGCCGCTGGCGCTGGCACTCACCATGCCCCCCGACCCGGGGGCGCCGACCGTCACGCCGGTCACCGGATACGCCTACCCGCGCGCCACCGTGAGCGGCGCGCTGCCCAGCGCCTACAACGGCCGCGTGGAGTTCCTGCTGCAGCAGCCGGCCCGGTTCCGCGCCTTCGCCCTCGCCGCCACACCCGCGGGCCGTGGCAGCTCCACCGCATACTCGCTCTCGATTCCCGATTTCAGTGCGCTGGCCGGCTGGCAGGCGTCCTGGGCGCTGTCGTCGGGCGCCGCCACCATCACGAGCAGTTTCGCGGGCAGCGCCAATGCCGCGGCGGATGGCACCCCGATTCCCGGCACGACGCTGGTGAGCGTGATCCGCAGCGGCGCCTTCACCCTCCCCTGAGCCGCGCCACGCGCATCGGTGATGCCACGCGGGCACCCTGGTGATCACCGGGGTGCCCGCGTGGCCGTCCTGCCCACCGCGGCCGCGTCACGGCACCGGCGCGGGCCTCGGGATGCCGAGCTGCTCCATCGAGGGCAGTGTCTTCGTGCGCCGGAACTGCGACATGGCATTGCGGATCGCGTCGGCGCGCTGGATCCAGAGCTGGGCGGCGTTGTCGTAGCGGTTGGTGAGGTTGCCGAGGTAGGTGGGACGGTTCTCGTTCGCCCAGGCGTGCTCGTACACCTCGCGGCCCAGCACGTAGCCTTCCTTCAGGTCGCCGATGCGACCGTTGAGCGGCGAGACGATGTCCATCAGCTCGTTGCGGGTGTTGGCGTTGACCGGCGTGCTGGCGCGCGCGTACATCTGCGCGATCTCGTCGGCGAACTGAAACTTCATGCCGATGAAGTCGAGGCGGCGGGCGCCGACCTCCATCGCCTCGAGCGCGGCCTGCTCGCGCAGGTCAGGCTGCAGCGCCTTCGCCTCGGCGATCAGCACCAGCGCCGACTCGGCCTGGATGCGGAGCTGCCGTAGCCCCGGCCGGATCTTCTGCGCCATCACCTGGCCCTCCGCCGACCACGGGTCCAGCCAGTACAGGTCATTCCGGCCATCGCCCTGGTTGGTCTGGATCAGCGCCGCATGCGCCGCCGTCAGCTTGCGCTGCGCAAGGTCGATCCTGCCGGTGGTGTCGCCATGGAAGACGCGCCCGTACGCGCGCTCGAACTCGGGAATGCTCGCCTCGCCCGGCTGCCAGGCGGCCGCGGCACCGAACAGCACGCCGTACCACACCTGCTCGAACAGCGCGTCACCATCGTCGTCCCAGTTGGTGTTCAGCATGCCGGTGGCACCGAACTTCTGGCCGTCGCGCACGAACGCCTGGATGTTCCGCAGCGCGGTGGCGTTGTTCGGGTAGACCACGTTCCAGTTGTTCACGCCCGGCGCCACCCAGGTCTCCATGCCGGCGTCGGCGAAGGGCTTCAGGCAGCGCTCGAAGCCGTTGAACGACCAGTAGTCCCAGCACACCGCGATCATCTCCTTCGGCAGGATCCCCACCAGCTGGGGTGACTCCATCGCGATGTCGGCCCAGAACATGAGCCGCTTGCCGTTGGGCCGGAGCGCCGTGTTGATGTCCTTCAGGAACTGCAGGTACACGCGGCCCAGGCCCTCGGCCTGCACCCGGTCGCGCGTCTGGCCACGCCCGAGCTCCACCGTCTCGTCGGCACCGATGTGCACGAAGCGCGACGGGAAGAGGGAGTCGATCTCGGCGAACCACGACTTGATCAGCGCCATCGAGCCCGGCTTGCCCGGGGCCAGCACGTGTCCATGCGGCGTCTCGGCGAGGTCCGCATACAGCTCGTACTTCAGCACGTGGTGAAGGTGGCCGAAGGCCTCCTGCTCCGGGATCACGTCGATGTGGTACTTCGCGGCATACGCGATCAGCTCGCGGACGTCCGCGCGCGACATCGCACCGCGCGGCGGGGCGATCAGCGGGTTCGCGGAGTACGCCAGCGAGTGCTCGTAGTAGGGCGAGTAGACGTTCATCTTGACGGCGGCGAAGCGGCGGATCTGCGCCTTCTGCCAGGCGAGCGTCGGCACCGGGCCGCGTGACAGGTCGTCGTGGAAGCCACGGTAGCGCATCGCCGGCCAGTCACGGATCGTGGCCGCCTGCAGCACCGCCGCCGGCCCGGTGCCCGACACGAGCTGTTTCAGCGTCTGCGCGCCGTAGAACACGCCACGCGGCGTCGCACCGATCACGTGGGCCCCGCTGCTGTCGGCCAGGAGGAGGTAGCCCTCCGCCGTCATGGCGGTGTCGAAGGTCATCTTGTGGTCGCGCAGCACCTGGGTGGCGCGCGCCGTGCCGAGCCGCAGGAGCTCCACGCGGTAGCGTGCCGCACCGGCCACCGTGTCGGCACGGACGCGGCGCTCGGCCATCGCCTCCACCAGGTCACGCGCCGTGAAGGCGTCCTCGGGGTTCGGGGCGTAGGTGATGCTGAGGCCGGAGGCCAGCGGCACCTGCACCCCGCGCACGAACTCGCGCGGCAGAGGGATCAGGCGGAGGGGTGCCGACTGGGCCGCGAGGGGGGCCGCGACAGTCGCACTGAGCAGGATGAGGGCAGGTATGCGCATGCCCGAAATGTGTCACCGTCACCGCCGGAAGTGGGTCCGCACGCCGCGCACCGCGGCGCACGCAGCCGGTCGCACGTTCGCCTATCTTGTCGCGATGCACCTCGACATCCCGGCCGGCGACTTCGGCGCCTACCTCTTCGACCTCGATGGCACGCTGGTGGACTCGATGCCGGTGCACCTCCGCGCGTGGTCGGCAGCCCTGGCGCGTGCCGGCCTGCGGGTGCCCTTCGACGAGGCCTACTTTTACTCGCTCGGCGGCGTGCCGACGCTCGAGTCGGCCGAGCTGTTCGGTGCGCACTACGGCCTCGAGTTCGACGCGCACCGGCTGGTCGAGGAGAAGGAGCTGCTCTATCTCGACCTGCTCGACGAGGTGCACGAGATCGGTCCCGTGGCCGACTTCGCGCGACGGGTCTCGCGCACGCACCCCGTTGCGATCGTCACCGGCGGCGGTCCCGAGATCGCCTATCCTGCGCTGGAGGTCACGGGGCTGCGCGCGCTGTTCCCGGTCGTGATCACGCCGCACGACGTGGCAGCCGGCCGCGGCAAGCCGGCGCCGGACATGTTCCTCCTGGCTGCCGCGCGGCTGGGCGTGGCACCCGGACGCTGCCTCGTGTTCGAGGACGCGATGCCGGGCGTCGAGGCCGCGCGCGCGGCGGGGATGCAGGTGGTGGTCGTGCCGCGCGGCACCACCGCCTGACCCCGTGGCTGCGGTGCGCTCAGGCGCCGATGCGGTTCATGGCGATGCAGCCGCGCCGTGCCGGACCGCCGCGATGTACCCCGCCCGCATCCGCACCGTGACCGGCCCCGGCGCGCCGGTGCCGATGTCCCGGCCGTCCACCTGCACGATCGGCATCACGAACGCCGTCGCCGCCGTGATGAAGAGCTCCGACGCCGCCAGCAGCTCCACCGTCGTGATGCTGCGCTCGATCACCGGCAGCCGCTGCGCCGCGGCCAGCGCGAGCACCCGTTCGCGTGTGATCCCCGGCAGCACCTCGTGCCCGAGTGCGTGCGTGACCAGCGCGCCGTCGATGAGGGCGAAGAGCGTGGCGGCACCACCCTCGGTGAGCCGTCCGTCCTCGACCATGAGCGCCTCGAAGGCACCGGCCGCCCGCGCGGCCTGCTTCGCCAGCACCTGCGGCAGCAGCGCGATGCTCTTGATGTCGCGACGGGCCCAGCGCTGGTCCGGCACCGTCACCGCCGTGGCACCCGCGGCGGCGCGCGGATGCTCAAGCACCGCCAGGGGACGCGCCCACGCCACCACGGTGGGCTGCGGTGCTGCGGGAAAGGCGAAGTCGCGCTCCGCCGGGCCGCGCGTGACCTGCAGGTACACGAGCCCCTCCGCGATCCCGTTCCGCTCGACCAGCGATCGCAGCTGGGCGTGGAGCGTCGCACGCGGCATCGGCAGTGGCAGCGCGATCTCGTGCAGCGACCGGTCGAGCCGGTCGAGATGCGGCCCGTCATCCACCAGGCAGCCGTCGACCACCGCGATCACCTCGTACACGCCGTCGGCGAACAGGAAGCCACGGTCGAAGATGGAGACGGTGGCGTCCGCCTCGGGAAGGAACCGTCCGTTGACGCAGGCGATGCGGGTCATGGGTGAAGGTACACCGACCGGAGGCCGGTGCCGATGACTTCCGGCATGGCTCCTTCCTGGTCGTCGCTCTGGGCAGCGGTCGTGCGCTTCGCCCATGCCCGCGGTGCCGTGCCGGCCACCTTCGGCTGGAACCTCGCGCAGGGATCGGTGGTGCCTGGCCCGTCCGAGCTGCTGCTGGCCCCGCTCGTGCTCGCCGATCCCCCACGCGGCTGGCGACTGGCCGCCGCAGCCACCACCGGCTCGGTCCTCGGCGGCTGCATCGCGTGGTGGCTCGGTGCCGCGGCGTTCGAGACCATCGGGCGGCCGCTGCTGGGCTACATCGGCATCAGCGACACCATGCTCGCGCGCGCGATGGCATTGATGGCGAGGCATGGCTGGCTGTTCATCATCGGCAGCGTGCTCACGCCGGTGAGTGCGAAGGCCGTCTCCATCGGCGCCGGCGCGGTGGGCATGCCGCTCCCCGTGTTCGCGCTCGCGCTCACTACCGGCCGTGCCCTGCGGTTCAGCGTCGTGGTGGTCCTGTTGCGCACCAGCGCCGGTGTGCTCCACCGCTGGCGGCTGCAGCGCTTTCCCCCCTGATCAGCCCATCGTCACCCGGCCCGACTCCAGGCGCAGCCGCACGGCGGCGTCCAGCACCGTCTCCGCCGGGTCGTGCGTCACCAGCAGCGTCGTCACCTGCCGGCCGGACGCCCACGCCAGCACGGCCGCACGCACCGCATCGCGCAACGCACCGTCCATCGCGGCGAAGGGTTCATCCAGCAGGAGGACGCGCGGCGCCGCCGCCATCGCGCGCGCGAGTGCGACGAGCTGGCGCTCACCACCGCTGAGTGTCGCCACCGGTCTGGCCTCCAGCGGGCGGAGCGGCAGCATGCCGCGCAATTCGTCCACCAGCGCGAGATCGGTCGCGCCGTAGGCCAGGTTCGCGGAGACGTCGAGGTGCGGGAAGAGGAGCGCGGCCTGGTACACCAAACCCACCCCGCGCGATTCGGGCGGCTGCCGCGTGACGTCCACGCCGTGGCATTCCACCGCGCCCCCCGACACCGGGCGCACGCCGGCGATGGCCTCGAGCAGCGTGCTCTTGCCCGAGCCGGTGGGGCCGGTGACGATGCCGACACCACCCGCGGGCACCGTGAACGCCGCCGGGTGCAGCGTGAAGCCCGGCACCTGCACCGTCAGCCCCGACACGCGGATCATGCGCGTTCCATCCGCCGCGAGAGGCGCACCACCAGCAGCACGCCGAGCGCGACGCAGACCAGCGCAGCGGCCACCGGCAGCGCGGCACGCAGTCCGTACGTGACGTAGCGGTCGTACGCCAGGACGCTCGCCACGCGCGGGTGGTACGCCACCAGGACGATGGCGCCGAACTCGCTCGTGGCGCGCGCCCACATCGCGGTCGCTGCGGTCACGATCCCGTTGCGGGCAATCGGCAACGTGACGCGCTGCACCGCCCGGAGCCGGTCGTCGCCGAGCGTCCGGGCCACCGCCTCGAGGCGCGGATCCACCCGCGCGATCGACTCCCGCGCGCCAAGGATGAACAGGGGCGCGCTCACCACGAGCATCGCCACCACGATGCCGACCGGGGAGTTCACGACCGACAGCCCCCGGGGGGCCAGCGTCGCACCGAGCGGACTGCCCCGTCCCAGCGCGAGCAGCAGGGCCATGCCGATCACCGGGTGTGGAATGACGAGCGGCAGTTCGAGCAGCGCCTCGAGCACCGCGCGCCCGCGGAAGGGCACGCGCGCCAGCAGGTACGCCACCGGGATGCCGCCCGCCACGGCCAGCGCCGTGGCGATCGTCGCCGACAGCAGCGTGAGCCCGATCGCCTGCAGCACCTCGCGATCGAGGAACGCGGTGAGCAGGCCACCGGCCCCCGCACCCGAGAGCAACGTGCCGGCCGGCAGCAGCAGTGCGACCACGAGCAGGGAGGCGAGCAGCGTCGCGAGCGCGAGCAGGACCTGCCGCACGGGGGAGCGCGTCACGGCGCGCCGTGCAGCGAGTCGCGGGCGCGCGTGACATGCACGCTGTCGAGCACGTCGAGGCCCGCGCGGCGCATGATGCGGCGGCTGTCGGCATCCAGCAGGCGCTCGCGCAGCACCGCCGCACGCACGGGATCGATGCCCCCGGTGAGCACCGCGATGCCGTAGCGGATCGGCGTGCCCGTCATCTCGATCGAGTCACCCGGTGCGGCACCGGGCACCCGGACCCGCGCCTGCGCATAGCCGGCCACGTCCGCCGGCGCCGTGGAGCCGAGGTCGATGTCGCTGCCGAGCGTGACGTAGCGCAGGCCAAGAGCGCGGGCCAGCGACTCGTAGCACCAGGCCGCGTCGGCATCGCCGCTCTCGAGGAGTGCCGCGAGGTCGGATTCATTGCCGCGCACGAGCGCCGCCGGCGAGGCCGCCGCGAGGCGCTGCGCCAGCCCGGCCTCGTGCCGCGCCGCCTCCGTGAGGATCCACACCAGCTGTGTGCGATAGCCGAGCGGCGCGCGTGCCGGGTCGGTCCGCGCCACGCGCAGCGCGCCGGACGCCATCACCGCGGCCCAGTTGCGCGTCGTGACGGTGTCACCACCGGCCAGGCGTCGCGAGAGCGCCAGCACCACCCGGTTGCGCGCGAAGGTGGTCGACGCGGTGATGTGCGATGGCAGCAGGGTGCGCTCCATCTCGTCCGCATCGGCGGTGACGACCAGGTCGGGGATGCGGTGCAGCGAGGTCACGGCGCGGAGCATCTCGCGCGAACCCATGATCTCGAGCGTGGCCGGCGGGCCGCCGCTCGCGACGACCGAGTCGAGAGCGGCGCGGAGCGGACGGGCCAGGCTGCCGGCGGCAAAGACCGTCAGCGGTGCATCCGTTGCCGGCGCCTCCCGTCCACACCCCCCCGCCAGAACGATGAGCACCGCCAGCAGGCGGCGCCGGTATCGGGTCCCGTGCATCGGCCCAAGATACCCGGCGGGACTCCCGGCCACGAAACAGCGGGCGACGAATTCCCGTACGATTGGACAGCGATCGACCCCTGCCGTGCCTCGCTTACCTTGCACCCGTCGCACCGGCACGCTGCCGGCGACCGTCTCCCAGCCGCCACCATGTCCGAACTCGCCATCGATATCCGGGGCGTGACGAAGCGCTACGCGGAGCACCATGCCGTGCGCGACCTGTCGCTGCAGGTGCCCCGCGGCACCGTCTATGGCCTGCTCGGCCCCAACGGCGCCGGCAAGACGACGACGATCCGCATGATCCTCGACATCATCGCCCCCGACGAGGGGTCGATCGCGATCTTCGGCACGAAGCACAACGCGAAGGGCGTGCTGGACCGCATCGGCTACCTCCCCGAGGAGCGAGGCCTGTACAAGAAGATGAAGGTCCGGGACGTGCTCAAGTTCCTCGCGGAGCTCAAGGGCGTCGGCGGTGCCGAGGCCGAGAAGCGGATCGACACCTGGATGGACCGCATGTCGCTCCGCACCGCCGACAAGGACTGGGGCGAGTCGAAGGTCGATGAACTGAGCCGCGGCATGCAGCAGAAGGTGCAGTTCATCGGCACGCTGCTCCACGATCCCGAGCTGGTGATCCTCGATGAGCCGTTCAGCGGGCTCGATCCGATCAACGCCCAGGCGCTGAAGGACACCGTCGTCGAGCTCAAGGACCGCGGCCGCACCGTCATCTTCAGCACCCACATCATGGACAACGCCGAGAAGCTCTGCGACGCCGTGTGCATCATCGCCCAGGGGCGGAAGGTGCTCGACGGGAGCGTCTCCGACGTGAAGGCGGCACACGCCGGCCGCACCGTCGCGGTGGCTTTCGACGGGGCACCGGGCGCCGCCGTCGACCTCGTGCTCGGCGACCCGGCGCTGGTGTCCGGCATGGACGACCAGAACCGCTACCTCGAGATCGAGCTCGCCGCCGGTGCCTCGTCGGGTGAGCTCCTCCGCCGGCTGGTCGATGCCGGTGCCTCGTTGCAGCGCTTCGAGCGCGTGCAGCCCTCACTCCACCGGATCTTCCTCGAGAAGGTCGGTGCCACCGGTGTCGAAGCGGGGATGAGCGGCCATGGATAAGCTCTGGGCAATCATCCGCCGCGAGTACATCGAGCGGGTGCGGACGAAGTGGTTCGTCATCGCGACGCTCCTCGGGCCGGTGCTCTTCCTGGCCATCACGGTCCTGCCGGTGCTCTTCATCTCGAAGACCAAGGCGTCGGCCGAGACGACGAACATCGCGATCATCGATGCCACCGGTGCCGGCCTCGGAAGTCGCGTCGCGGCACAACTCGCCGACTCGGCCACCGCCAGGCCGGTGGTCACCGTCACCCTGCCGTCCGGGGTCGCCGCCGCCGAGTCGCTCGCGTCACGCGGGGTGATGGACAAGGCGCGCCAGGGCTACCTGGTGCTCGACTCGGCCACGCTGGCGGGACGGGCCGCACGCTACGCCGGCCGCAACACCACCACCGTGCCGGACATGCAGCGACTCGGCACGGCCGTGGACAAGGCGCTGATGGCGCTGCGTCTCGAGGGCACCGGGTTCACGCAGGCGCGCATCGACTCGCTCACCCGCGTCGACGTGGAGCTCGAGAAGACCCAGCTCAGCGACAAGGGCCGCGAGAAGTCCGGGGCCGGCAGCACCATCCTCGGCCTCATCGTCGCCTTCCTCCTCTACATGGTGCTGGTGCTCTACGGACAGACCGTGCTGCGCAGCGTCATCGAGGAGAAGAGCACGCGGGTGGCGGAAGTCGTGATCAGCAGCGTGAGGCCCGAGATCCTCCTCGCCGGCAAGATCATCGGCATCGGGGGCGTCGCCGTCACGCAGATGGGCGTCTGGATGGCCAGCTCGGCCTGGATCGGCGCCAACGTGGTGCCGATGATCGTCAGCCGCAGCTCGCGCGCCGGCGCCACCGCCGCCGACAGCGTCGCGCGCACCAACGACCTGCTCAGCAACATGCCGAGCTTCTCGCTCGGGCTGCTGGTCGCCCTGCTGCTGTACTTCGTGCTCGGCTTCATCTTCTACTCGTGCCTCTACGCGGCCGTCGGCAGCACCGTCAACAGCGAGTCGGAGGCGCAGCAGGCCTCGACCCCGGTCGTCATGCTGCTGGTCCTGAGCGCCGTCTGCATCCAGCCGGTCGCACTCGCACCACAGAGCACACTGGCCATCGTGACGTCGATGCTCCCGATCTCGTCGCCGATCATGATGCCGATGCGGATGAGCCTCGTCTCCGTGCCGGCCTGGCAGGTGACGCTCAGCCTCGCCGGCATGCTGGTGTCATGCGTGGCGGCGATCTGGCTCTCCGCGCGCATCTACCGCGTGGGGCTGCTCATGTACGGCAAGCGCCCCACCGTGCGCGAGCTGCTGAAGTGGCTCCGGTACTCCTGACACGCCACCGGCCGCGCTGACCCGGCGCCACCATGACGGCAACGGGCGAGGCGCCGGGACCATCGTGCAGTGCACGCGGGCCCCGGCGCCTCGACTCGTTCCACCCGCCACACCCGCCGGGTCAGCTCACGCGCAATACTGGTCGAACGCCCCCACCAGGTCGTGCGAGATCTCGTCGGCGGAGCGCCCCTCGATCTGGTGGCGCTCCAGCATGAACACCAGCTTGCCGTCCTTCATGAGCGCAATGCTCGGGCTGCTCGGCCGGTAACCCGTGAAGTAGCTGCGGGCCTGCTGGGTCGGCTCCGGGTCCTGGCCGGCAAACACCGTCACGCTGCGGTCCGGGGTCGCGGTGTGTCCGAGCGCCGTGCGCACGGCCGGCCGCGCGTTTCGCGCGGCACAGCCGCACATGCTGTTGACCACCACCAGCGTGGTGCCCTCCGCCCCCTTCAGCGCCTGGTCCACCTCGGCTGCGGTCTTCAGTTCCTGCACGCCGAGCTGTGTGAGCTCGGCCCGCATCGGGGCAATGAAGCGTTCATCGTACATCGTCCTGCTCCTGCTGAATTGTGATCCGGGGGACCGTGCGTGCTAGAACAGCACGTCGTCGGCCACGTTCGTGTCGCGAACCAGCGCCAGGATGGCCGCCTGCGGCACCACCAGGTATCGCTCGTTCTCGAAGGTGATTTCCACGCTCGCCTTGCGGAAGAACAATGCATAGTCGCCGGTGCGCGCCTGCATCGGGACGTGTCGTGCACCGGACGATGCGCCCTGCTGCGCCGTGCGCCACGGCTCGTCGCTGTCCTGGGACGTGAGGTCGGGCATCGGCAGGCCCGGGCCTGTCGCGACGATCCGCCCTCCCTGCACCGCCTGGTTCTCGATCGCCGTCGGTGGCAGGTACAACCCCACGTTGGACCGCTCCTCACCACTCTCGATGGTGACGAGCACGCGGTCGCCGACGACGATCAGTTCCTTGTTCTTCTTCCGCATGACGATCCTGGTCGATCCCGGCCGGCAGGACATCCGCCGGCCCCTGGGTCAAAGCTATCGAGGCACCACCCTGGCGCCGCGATCAGCGGCCCCGTGTCACAGGCCGGACGAGATGAAAGCGCACCTGCCGCTGGTACCCCCAGCGCACGGCACCGGCTCCATCGAGGATCACGTCCTCCTCCTGCCCCACCCGCACCGGCTGCCCGCCCCATTCCGCCACCGGTGACGTCGCCTGCAGCTCGATCGAGTACCACGTCGACGGCACGAACTGGTGGTCGCCGCGACCGGGCACGCCGTCCTGATAGTCCCAGAGCCCGATCAGCGGGCCGGCACCATGCCCATGCATGCCGATCGGATGTGAATAGATCGTGCCGGTGATGCTGTCTGCCGCCATCAGCTCGCGCGACGACCGCAGGACCTCGTTGCCCGTCCGGCCCGACCGGATCTCCGTCGTCACGATGTCCTGGAGCCGGTTGGCCGTGCGCAGCGCCTGCTGCAGGCCGGGCGGCACATCGCGCTCGCCGTCCCGCAGCACGTACCCCATGTGCTGCGTGTCGGTGTTCAGCCGCAGTGCCGTGATCCCGAAGTCGCAGTGCAGCACGTCACCCTTCTGGATGACCGGGTCGTCACCGAGCACGGCATCGGACCCGCCCTTCCGCTGCACGTCCACCGACGGCTGGAACCAGGTCGTCAGCCCGAGGTCGGCCACCCGCTGCCGCATCCACCAGACGACATCGCTGGTCCGCGTCACGCCGGGCGTGATCACGCGCGACGAGAATGCCTCCTCGATGATGTCCCAGGTCAGCCGGTTCATCCGCTCGAACGTGGCCTCCTCCTCCCGCTGGCGCACGGCGATCATGTCCACGGCCAGCCGCCCTGCCGGTAGGATCTGCGCCTTCCACTCCCCCTGCGGCTTGAGCACCTCCCGCGAGAGCATGCCGGTGTACTCGCCGAGGGTCAGCCCATCGGCGAAGGCGAAGGTGGTGTCGATGTCGAGCGCGATCTTCCTCGGCTTGCGGTCACGGATCACCTTCGTGAGCACGTCCCACTGTGCCGAGCCCCAGAGTTCGGCGGTGGTCCGGCCGGAGCTGACGTTCGTGGCCGCGAGCTCGGACCGCACGGCCGTGTACAGGCCCCCCTGGGACGTGCCACCGAGCGCGAGCCGTTCGACACCCTGGTCGCCGCCGCGGTCGAAGAAGACGTAGATCGTGCGACGCCGCGCCGAGAAGGTCGTGGGCGAGACGATCGACGAGAAGACGGGATCTTCGTTGTACTCGCGCATCGGCACGATCCACATGTCCACGCTGTCGCGCCGCATCAGCATCGGCAGCGTACGCTCGAGCCGGAGCCGGAGCCACTCCTGCTGCAGGCCCGCCCACTCACGTTGCGTCCCCAGCGGTCGACGCGGATCGGCGCTCGGTGCGACCGGCGTGAGGTGCGGCCGCGACCCGCCCTGACCTACGAGCGGTCCGGCGAGCACGGTCAACATCAAGGCAAGGCGAGGCACGGCTGGACGCATGACTCCCACTCCGGGGGCTGGAAAGGCTGGGTTGTTGGACGGCGGAGGACCCTACTGGTCGTCCTTCGGGTCGTCGATCACGACGTCGCCCACCGCGGTGACCGACCGACGGATGCCCTGGACGACGAGCGCAAGGATACCACCGTAGATGCAGAGCACCACGATGTGCGTCGTGAGCACCGTGGCCGCGATGCTGCCGAGATCGTGCCATTCGGCCATCGCGCTGCCATAGGGCTCGCGTGCGACGGCGATCAGGAGTGCCGACGTGGCGACCTCAGCCGCGCTCTCGACCAAGGCGAAGACGGGCACACGCCACAGCCATCGTTTCAGTGGATAGTTGCCCACGTGCAGGGTGGCCATCCCGAAGAACACGCACACGCCGAGCGCGATCACCGAACCGAAGAACAGCGGCGCGTCGGTCGGGCCCGCACCAAGCAGGAGCGCGCGCAGCAGCCGCCACGCCACACCGGTGACGACGGCCATCGCGACGAGCGACCTGCTGAACTGCCGCAGGGCACTCGCTTCGTACGCATCCCATGCGCCGGTGTGTGTCGGGGCGAAGCGGACCATGCTGGGAACTTGACGACCGGCAGGCGCGAATGGCAAGGCGAATCGTTCCCGGCGCGCCGGTGCGCGGTGCACCGACGCGACGACGGCCACCCCGCCCGGAGGCGGAGCGGCCGTCGCACGCGACCAAAGGGACCAGTCGCCGGTCAGCGTTCCACGACGTCGATCAGGCGCGGCGGCGGCGACGTGCGATGCCGCCGAGCATCAGGAGACCGCCACCGAGCAGCGCGACCGACGCCGGCTCAGGCACCACCGTCGGGTCGACCGGTGGCGGCGTGACGGCGCCGAAGCCGTCGAGGTACACCGTGCCCGAGTGACCCGTCGGCGAGCAGTCGGCGGCCAGCAGGATCAGGCTGAAGTCATTGCCGATGTAGGCGGACACGTCGAGCGACTCGATCTGCCAGTCCTTCGTGTAGTAGTAGCCGTCGGTCGACAGCGCGAACCGGGTGTCGACGCCGGTCCCGCTGGTGGCGGCGGAGTAGGTCCGGTCGATCAGGTTGACGCCGGTCGTCTCATTCCGGAGGATGAGCTTGAACACGGCAGCGCCGCTCTCGTCATGCGCGCCTTCCAGCACCGCCGCCCAGGCGAAGAAGATGCTGTTCGACATGTACTTCGTGACACGCTGCGAGATCACGGAGGCGTAGCCACCGTTCGTCAGGTCCTCGGCACGGAACGAGTAGCTGCCCGAATACACCTGCTGGAGCTTGCCGTCGGTGTGGGCCATCAGCCCGGCGCCAACGACGGCGGAGTGGACGATCGACGGGCTGTAGTTCGCGCCGCCGGGGAGGAAGGAGTTCGGGTCCAGCGCGGCATTCGTGATGCCGCCGCGGTACCCGCCGCCTGTGGTCCAGCCGTCGGTCGTGCCCGACTCGAAGTTGCCGTTCACGAACTGGGCCTGCATCGCCGGGGCGAGCCCGAGCGAGAGTGCAAGCAGAAGCGTTTTCTTCATACGATGCTCCGGGAGGGGAGGGCGGAAGGAAGTTCCCACGCGCGTACATGCGAGCAAGGCATGTACCATCCTACGGGATTTCGTCACTCGGAATTCCTGAGCGGAAACTCATGCCGGACGCTGTGGCAGGATCACAGCGAACTCGTGCTGAGTCTCGCGTGTGTGGGGCGTGCGCGCCTCACCGCGTCATGTGTTTGCGGCAATGCTTGCCCGACAACCAGCATCGCCTGACTTTCCCCGGGTATCGCCCGGATGCCACAGTTGCACCGTTGATGACACGGTCACGATGCACGCGCACTACAGCCGGGAGCACCCCAGGGCGACAGTCGCGCCGGTCGTCAGCGCTGCGCGCGATCGGCGAGGAATCGCAGGCTCGCGGCGACGTGCGCGCGCCAGTACGCCCAGTCGTGGCGACCGCCCCATTCGGCGTACACGAGGGGCACGCGCAGGGCGGTCATGCGCTCGCGGAACGCCCGGTTCATCGGCAGCAGGTAGTCCTCGGTGCCGACGTCCACGAACAGCGCCGGCACCGCGTCGCCGCGGGCCAGCAGCCGCGCGATGAGCCGCGACGGGTCGCGCGCCATCCAGCTCACCGAGTCGGTGCCGAAGGCCGGCACGATGCGATCCCAGCGGCCACCTGACGCTGCGCGCAGTTCGTCTCGCGTGCGCGCATCGCGCATCGTCACCGTGCCGGTGCTGGCGAGTGTGCTGCTGTCCGCCATCAGCGCGGGGCTCAGCACACCGCTGTGGCTCGCCGCGGCGGCGAACGTGCCGGGGAAACGCGCCGCGATGCTGATCGCGCCGTACCCGCCCATGCTCAGCCCGGCGATCCCGCGTGCCCCGCGCGTGGCGAGGGTGCGGTACAGCGAGTCGGTGTGCGCCACGACGTCACGGGCGACGTAGTCGTCGTACTTCGGCCACGGCACGCAATAGGTGTCCGGCGACTCGTCGCGCGGCGTGCGGCGGCAGGCGGCGAGGTCGTTGAGCGAGTTCCAGGTCGTCCACCACCCGTTGTCGCCGTCCGGCATCACCACGATCATCTCCGGCATGCCGGCGCCGACCAGCGAGTCCATCACCTGTGCCAGCGCCCCCTGCGTCGTCCAGTCACGCTCGCTGCCCATTGCGCCGTGCAGGTACACCGCCAGCGGATAGCGCGTGCCGCGCGCTGCGGCCGTGTGGTACGACGGCGGCAGGTAGACCACCAGCTGCTTCCGCGTGCCCAGCGACTGGGCGAACATCGTGTCGGTGTGCACGCTGCCGGCCCGGGGCGCGGTCGGCTGCGCCGACAGCGACGGCCCGCCGGCCAGCAGCGGCACCAGCAGCGCGAGGCAGGCCCCGGGCCAGCGATGCCGCGACCCGGACATCAGCGGAACACGTGGCCGATGCGCGACCAGCGGATGTCGGTGAGGAACGGCAGTGCGCGATCCGAGTCGGCCGCGTTGTAGCTGTAGTACACGAACACCGGCCGGCCACGCACGTTGCCGCGCGGCACGATGCCCCAGTAGCGGCTGTCCTTCGACTCGTACCGGTTGTCCCCGAGCATGAAGAGGTGGCCGGCCGGCACCACCAGCGGACCCCAGTTGTCGTGCGTCGGCACCGCAGGTGGCTCGCCGAAGCGCGTCCCCTTCACCTCGATCGTGTGCTGCCATGCGAAGAGCGGATGCGTCTCGTCGGCCGCGATCTTCACCGTGCTCTCGTCCGCGCGCTGCGGATAGGGCGTGCCGTTCACGTGCACCACGCCATCGCGCATGTGCAGCGTGTCACCACCCGTGCCCCAGAGGCGCTTCACGAGCGTGGGCTGGGGATCGTTGCCGATGCTCGCCTCGTCGGCCTGGTACGGCGACTTGAACACCACGATGTCACGCCGCTCCGGCTCGGCGTAGCCGGGCAGCGTCACGTCGGTGAACGGGATGTTCGGCCCGTACACCAGGTTGTTCACGAACAGCCAGTCACCGACCATCATCTCCGGCTGCATGCTCGGCGACGGGATGCGGTACGCCTGGAACAGGAAGATGCGGATGAGGAAGAAGAGGAGGATCGGGACGATCCACCCCTTCAGCCCCTCGACGATCCCGGACTTGCCGGCAGGCGCGATGCCCTTGCCGCGGGCGGCGGACACCACGGTGGAGGTCGCAGGCGGGGCAGGGGTCGGTGTCTGGTCGGCGGCCACGGGAATCGGGTGCGGCGGGGAGTGCGGAGTGGGCGGCACGGCGGGGTCCGGACGCAATCGAGGGCCTGCCCTCAGGAGGACACGCCCTCGATCCGGTCCAGCGGAAGATAACCCGTCTGGCGACGGGAGATCCGGTCAGCTCAGGTGCTTGGACACCAGTGCCGTCATCTCGAACATGGTGACCGACTTCTTGCCACCGAACACGGCCTTGAGCTTGTCGTCGGCCAGGATGTTTCGCTTGTTCTTGGGGTCCTGCAGGTTGTGCTTCTTGATGTAGGCCCAGATGGCGCTGGTCACTTCGGTGCGCGGACGCGCATCACCGCCGATCACGGCGGCGAGCTCCGGGCTCACCTTCATGGCCTTGTTGAACGCAGACGCGGACTTCTTCGCGGCAGGCGCCTTCTTGGCGGCGGCCTTCTTGGCCGGTGCCTTGGCGGCAGGGGCCTTCGCCGGAGCCTTGGCGGCAGCCTTCTTGGCCGGGGCCTTGGCGGCCTTCTTGGCAGGGGGCATCGCAGATCCTCGAGATTGAGGGAGAGGCGAGCGACGCTCGCCATGTCGTGGAGCGAGACTCGCACGCTCATCCTGGCCCGCGCCGGCGACCGCCGGGCGCTGGGACCATGACGCGCGGGAAGGTACACATAGGGTCCCCGGGCGCAACAGGAGCCGTCACCCCCTGCGCACAGGGGGAATCACGCGTCGGTGTCGAAGGAGCGCAGGAGCGCCACCATCCGCAGATCGTACGGGTCGGCCGCCGCATCGTCCTCA
This sequence comes from Gemmatimonadaceae bacterium, assembly GCA_020851035.1. NCBI lineage: Bacteria > Pseudomonadati > Gemmatimonadota > Gemmatimonadia > Gemmatimonadales > Gemmatimonadaceae > Gemmatimonadaceae bacterium. The sequence goes on from JADZDM010000005.1 coordinate 62,396, forward strand.
GCCATCAGCTCGATCTCCTGCGGCGTCTCCAGCAGCAGCGGGATGCCACGCGTGCGCGGGTCCGCCAGCAGCCACCGGAACGCATCGAGTCCGATCTGCCCCTCGCCCAGCAGCATGTGGCGGTCCTTGTTCGACGCCAGCTCGCCCTGGCTGTCGTTCAGGTGCAGGAACGTCGGCGGCTCGCCGCACGCCGCCTCGAACCGGTCCAGGATCGCCGTGCAGGCCGACGGCGACGCACTGATATCGTAGCCTGACGCGAATAAATGGCAGGTGTCGAGGCCGTAGCCGGCGCGTGCACGCACGGACGCCGGCAACGCCGCCAGGATCCCCGCCACTTCCTCCACCGTGCGCCCGATCGTGTTGCCGGCACCGGCACTGTTCTCCACCAGCAGCTTCGTCGCACCGTCCACCGTCTCGAGCGCGCGCGTCATCGCCGCCGCCACCCGCGCCACGCCGGCATCCCGGTCCTTGTCGGTTGCCGCACCGGGATGAAAGCACACCCCACGCACCTCCAGCGCCGTGCTGCGCTCCAGCTCCTTCGCCAGCGCGGCGGCCGCCCGCTCCCACTTCTCCGCCTCCGGCGTGGCGCAGTTCAACACGTAGCCGGCGTGCACGATCACCGCATCGCGCGCGATCCCCGCCTCGGCCAGCGCGGCATGAAACGCCTTCACCCGCTCGGGTTTCACGCCGTTCTTCTCGTTGTAGAACTTCGGCACCGCCGTGAAGACCTGCAGCGCGGTCATCCCGGCGTTGCCGGCACGGCGTGCGGCCATGGCGATCCCGCCGGCATCGATCGTGTGGGCTCCGATCAGTCTGGGCATGTCTGCTCCGTCAAGAGGTTCAGCGCGATACGATCCGTGCCCGCCGCAGCAGAAAGGCGCTGCCCGATGCGGACGTCTCCGTCCACCCGACCCACAGCTCCCCTCCCGACAGCCGCACCACCTGCGGTGCCGAGGCCGACTGCGAACTGGTGCTCACGGGAATCAGCCGCGCTGTCTGCTCGAACAGGTGGCCCGACGTCAGCGACACGCTCATCGCGATCCGGCCATGTTCACTGTTGGGATCCTCGTAGGCGAGTGCAATCGTGTCACCGCGGCTCGCGAGTGCCACCCGCACCGGCCGATCGCCGTACACTACCGCCAGCGGGGGCTCGAACCGGCTCGCCCGCGGGTCCATCAGGTGCGCATAGAACAGCCCCGGCCCCTCCGGCGCCACCATGAAGTACGACACGTGCACGTAGCCGTTCGCGCTGTCGACGGTGATCGCCGGCGCCGGGCGCGCGCACCCGAGCAGTGCCCGGTCGAGCGAGTCGACGACCAGCGACCGCACCAGCCGCCCCGCCGAGTCGCGCTGGCCCGCGTGCAGCAGCGCGCTGCTGTCGGCCCGCACCTGCCACCAGCTCGACCAGGTGGTGCCCCGGACCGGCGGCGCCACCACCACTGACGCGGCGCAGACCCCGCCGTCCAGCGACGCCGGCCGCGACGCCGCCGCCACCGGGACCGCCACGACCTCGGGAACCCGGCCGGGCAGCCAGCGCGCCTCGTACAGCACCGTGCTGTCGGGCGCTGACGCCACGGGGGCAGGCGACTGCCACTCCACCGGGGGGGCATCCCACGAACAACCGGCCACCATGGCCAGCACCATCAGGGTCAACACGCGACACGGCATGCGCGCAATCTACGCCCTCCGCGTCCCGGCCCCGACTCGTGCCGCACGGCACGCGCACGCCCCGTCCACCCGCGGTGGCCGGCGCTAGGTTTGGTGCACTGGCGGTGCCTGCCCCGCGTGGCCCAGGGTCCATTCACTCCGAACATCATGACGCCCCCTCTCGTTGCGCCCGTCGGCGCCTCGCAGTTCGCCGGTTCGCGCCGGATCCCCGCTCCGATCAACGAGCCGGTCCGGAACTACGCACCGTACTCGCCGGAACGTGCCGAGCTGCAGGCGACACTCGCCAGCACAGCCGCCGAAGTGGCCGAGATCCCGGTGGTGGTCGGCGGCAGGCGGATCCACACCGGCAACACCGGCACGCAGGTGATGCCGCACGCCCACCGCCACGTGCTGGCGCACTTCCACAAGGCCCGGCCGGAGGACGTCGCCTCAGCCATCGAAGCCGCGGCCGCCGCGCGCCGGGAATGGGCGGCATGGAGCTGGGAGGACCGCGCCGGCGTCTTCCTCAAGGCCGCCGAGCTGCTCACCACCACGCACCGTGCGCGCGTCAACGCCGCGACCATGCTCGGCCAGTCGAAGACGGCGCACCAGGCCGAGATCGATGCCGCCTGCGAGCTGATCGACTTCTGGCGCTTCAATGCGGCGTTCGCGCAGGAGATATACGCCGAGCAACCCGTCAGCACCGGATCGACCTGGAACCAGTCCGACTACCGGCCACTGGAAGGGTTCGTCTACGCCGTGTCGCCGTTCAACTTCACGGCCATCGGCGGCAACCTCTCCGGCGCACCGGCGCTGATGGGCAACACGGTGCTCTGGAAGCCGGCCTCCACCGCCGTGCTGTCATCGTATCGCGTCTTCCAGGTGCTGGAGGAAGCGGGCCTGCCGCCGGGCGTGATCAACTTCCTCCCCGGCAATCCCGCCGAGATCTCGGCCGGCGTGCTGACGCACCGCGACCTGGCCGGCGTGCACTTCACCGGCAGCACCGGCGTCTTCAACGGCATGTGGGAGACGATCGGGAAGAACATGGGCGGCTACCGCAGCTACCCGCGCATCGTCGGTGAGACGGGCGGCAAGGACTTCATCGTCGCGCACCCGTCGGCTGATCCGCTCGCGCTGGCCGTCGCCATCGTGCGCGGTGCCTTCGAGTACCAGGGCCAGAAGTGCTCGGCCGCCAGCCGCGTCTACGTGCCGAAGTCGCTCTGGCCCACCGTGCGTGACCACGTCGCCCAGATGGCCGGCGAGATCACGGTCGGCGACGTGCGTGACTTCTCGAACTTCATGGGCGCCGTGATCGACCGGCGCGCCTTCGACAAGCACGTGCAGTACCTCGACCTCGCGCGCAAGGAGTGCGAGGTGGTCTCCGGCGGCACCGCCGACGGGGAGCTCGGCTGGTTCGTCCAGCCGACCCTCGTGCGCACCGACGATCCCACGCATCGCATGCTGAACGAGGAGATCTTCGGCCCGATCATCACCGCCTACGTGTACGACGACGACCGGTGGCTCGAGACGCTGCACCTGGTGGACAACACCAGCCCGTATGCGCTGACCGGCGCAGTCTGGGCGCGCGAGAAGCAGGCGGTGCTCGACGCGATGTCGATCCTGCGCAATGCCGCCGGCAACTTCTACATCAATGACAAGCCCACCGGCGCCGTGGTCGGCCAGCAGCCGTTCGGTGGCGCCCGCGCGTCGGGCACCAACGACAAGGCCGGCTCGAAGATGAACCTGATGCGCTGGGTCAGCGCGCGCTCGATCAAGGAGACCTTCGTTCCGCCGACCGAGTGGCGCTACCCCTTCCTCGCGGAATGAGCGGCACCACCGGAAGTGGTGAACCGCTCTTCGTCCACTACTTCACGCTCGATGTCTTCACCGGCCAGCGGTTCGGCGGCAACCCGCTGGCGGTGATCCTCGACGCGCGTGGCCTGACCAGCGACGAGATGCTGCAGGTCACGCGTGAGTTCAACTACTCCGAGTCCACCTTCGTGCTGCCGGCAGAGACCGACGGCACCACGAAGCGCGTGCGGATCTTCACGCCCGGCGGCGAGGTGCCCTTCGCGGGCCATCCCACCGTCGGCACGGCGATCGCGCTGGTGTTCTCGGGCGACGCGCCGCTCCCGGCTGACGGTCGCGGGACGCTCCAGGTGGTGCTGGGCGAGAACGTGGGGCCGGTGCCGGTCACCGTGCGCGTCCCCGACGGCGTCCCGGACTGGGCACAGCTCTCAGTGGCGATGATGCCGCGGGAGCAGCCGCCGCTCGACCGCGCCCGCGTCGCGTCGGTGCTGCAGCTCGACGTCGACGACCTCCTGCCGGGCGACACGCACCAGCCGCGCGTGACGTCGTGCGGGCTGCCGTTCCTGATGGTGCCGCTGGTCTCGCGCGACGCGGTGTCACGCGCGCGCATCCACGCCGAGCGCTTCGCCGCACACTTCCACGGCACCGACGCGAAGATGATCATGGTCTTCGCCGCGATCGACGACGTGCCTGGCACCGACCTCCACTGTCGCGTCTTCTGCCCCGACGACGGCGTCCCCGAGGACCCCGCCACCGGCAGCGCCACCGCCGCCCTCGGCGGCTTCCTCGCCGCCCGCACCCCGCGCACCGGCACCCTCCGCTGGACCACGCAACAGGGCGTCGAGATGGGCCGCCCGTCGCAGCTCGAGATCGAGGTCGACAAGTCCCCCGACGGCACCATCACCGCCGTCCGCGTCGCCGGCCGCGCCGTCCTCGTCTCCGAAGGCCGTCTGCGCGTCCGCTGAGTTCTACATGCCGTCGGGAACAGCATGACGCAAAGGCGCGAAGGAACGCGAAGGACGCAAAGAGCACTGCACCGAGGCGTGGTGGCGTGCGCTCGATGGGCACCAGAATTCTTTGGGAACCGCAACTGCAACTGCAGTGATGAGTTCAGCGCCCGCGCGCCGCGGCCGACCCATACCGCCGTTGCAGTTCCCCCAGGAATACGATGCCGCTCGAGCGCACGTTCCTCGGCGGTTATGTAGAACCCTTTGCGTCCTTCGCGCCCTTTGTGCCTTTGCGTCATGCTGTTCCCGACAGCATGTAGAACTATCGCAGGTTGCGCAGATATCGCTCAGGATCAGCAAGGAAGTCCCGCGTCAGCCGCACGTGATCGGTCTCGTCCCACCGCACTTCCGCGACGGGCGCCTCGTCGAACGAATAGATCCGCGCGCCGGGGAACGAGAGCAGCAGCGGCGAGTGGGTCGCGATGATGAACTGCGCGCCATCCTCGACCAGGTCGAACATCATCGCCAGCAGTGCCAGCTGCCGCTGTGGCGAGAGTGCGGCCTCGGGCTCGTCCATCAGGTACAGCCCGCGCGGCACGAGGCGGTTCTGGAAGAAGCTCAGGAACGCCTCGCCATGCGACTTCGCATCGGGATCAGCGCCGTAGCGCCGCTCCATGTCCTGCAGGCTCGCCTTCACCGGGCCCATCGCCAGCTGCTTCGCCTTCGCGCTGCTGTCGGCGTAGTCCTGCTCCATCCGCTCCAGCGTCTCAAGGAACTCCGCCCGTTCGCGCTTGAGCAGGTGCTGGAACCCGAAGAAGTCCTCGGCCCGCAGGAAGAAGCCGCGCATGCTGCGTGTGTGCCAGGTCAGCGTCAGCGCCTTCGCCAGGAACTGCTGCTCGTGCAGCGTCGGGTCGTCCATCGCGCGTCCTGCTGCGCCGGCCGACGGCAGCGCCGCGGCGATCGCGATCGCCTCCAGCAGCGTGGACTTGCCCGACCCGTTCTCGCCCACGAAGCAGGTCACCGGCGTGTCGAAGTCCAGCCTGTCGAGCGAGGCGATCGTGGGCACCGTGAACGGGAACCGCGGCTGGCGCGCCGCCCACTCCGGCATCCGGAATCGCATGCTGAGGAGCTGCGAGCGCGCAGCGTCGCGCGCCTCGGACACCGGCGTCGCGGTCGTCCGCCTCCGTGGTGCCCGCGGCGGCATCGACCTACTTCCGCCCGTTCACAGTCCCGCCTGATCGGTGTGTCATGCTGGCAAAATACACCGTGGAAGTCCGTCAACAGGGTTCACGCGGAGAGCGCGGAGGCGGCGGAGGGACGCGGAGAGGTATACCCCGGACGCAGCCTTCTACACGGTTCACGTGGAAAATGCTGAAGGAACTGCGCACGCGCTCTCGCAGTTCCTCCAGCATTTCTTCACCACCAACAGCGTGGATGGTTGCCGACGTGTGGTGCCCTCTCCGCGTCCCTCCGCTCCCTCCGCTCCCTCCGCGTGAACCCTCGATCTTCCAACGCAGAGAAGTCCCGGAGTAGCGGTCAGAACCGCGCCCCGAGCGAGATGTCCGTCCGCCACCCCTTCCGCGGATAGATGCCACGCGAGAAGTCCGTGCGGATCAAGCCGTCCACCCACGAGCTCCCGATGCCCACGCCGGACATCGGACGCCCCGGCTTCGAGAAGTCCCCGCGACGCCCCGCCCAGCCCAGGTCCAGGAACAGCGCCTGCTTCTGCGCACTGCTGCCATAGCCGATCTCCGTGCGCGACAGCCAGTACGTGTCGCCCACCCGCGTCCCGGCCACCTGGCCACGCACCGTGCGCAACCCGCCCATGTAGAACTGGCGCTGCACCGGCACACTGTCGGTGGCCATGCCGCCACTCATCGTCTGCCCGAACGACACCTTCCCGAACAGCGGACGCGTCACCGTGATCTCGCCAAGCCCGCGCGCGTACGAGAAGTCACCGCCGGCCGCCTCGGCGCGCAGGTCCGTCACCACCTGCCACGACCGCGGGTCCAGCCCACGGCTCGACTGCCACTGCACCGCGCCGCCCCCCACCATGCCCTTCTGTGCCACGATGTTCGGCAGCATGGTCCGGTTCTTCGAGAAGGCGTTCGCGAGGTTGAAGTCCCACGCCTTGTCCGCCGGGTCGTGCCGCTCGCCGAACGCGCGCCACACCAGCGATCCCGTGGCGCGCGTGCGCGTCCACGTCGCCTCGGCACCCAGCGCGCGATAGTAGAAGCCCTCGTCGCGACCGTAGAGCAGCGATGCCATCGACGAGCCGAGCGAGAGCGGGTTGCCGAAGTCATTGGCGAAGTTCAGCCGACGGAACACGGCGCCCTGCAACGTCGTGCGGCCGTTGCTGCGCGCCAGGCGCACTTCGGCGTTCGGCTGCCAGTCGCCCAGGCCGAGGCGCGCCACACCAGACGCGGTGTACCCCGCGCCCAGCGGCCACGTGACCTCGGTGCCCAGCGACAGCCCCTCCACGCGATTGTACCGCTGCTGCCGCAGCGACCAGTCGAACTGCAGCGGCTGCGGCCCGAACGCCGGCTGCAGCCCCAGTCCCAGCGCGCTGGCCAGCGCCTCGGCATCGCGCTGCGAGAACGCCTCCTCGTTGGCGTCGTACGGCGACTCGGGCAGCTCCTTCGAGTTCGCCAGTACCGTGGAGTCGCACGGCACCTTCACGCCGTAGCGCAGCGCCCCCTCGTAGCGCGTCTCAGTGCGCGTGTAGTAGCCGCCACTGGCCGCGCACTCCGCATCCCGCACCTTCCGGCGCGCGGTGCGGTCCGCCACCCGGTACAACGAGTCGCCAAAGCGGCGCGTGCGGCGTGCGTCGCGGGTCGAGTCGGTCTCCAGCGGCACGGTCCGGCCGGCAGCACGGATCAGCGAGTCGCGCACCGCATACCGCTCGCGCTGCGCCGCCGTGCGCAGCTCCTCGCGCCAGGCGCGGTACAGCGAGTCGCCCACGAAGCGCGTGCGCACCGCCAGCGCGCTGGTGTCCGCCACCAGCGCCGGCTGCAGCCCAGCCACCTTCAACAGCGAGTCGGTGATCGCGCGCCGGCGCTGGCGCGGGATGCGCGTCGTGTCGACGAGCTCATCGTCGACATCCTCGCAGTCCGGCGCACAGACCCGCATCGTGGTGCTGGTGCGGCGCGAACTGGCCAGCGAGGGCATTGGTGGCAGCGGCGTGGTCACGTCCACGTCGTTGTAGGTGTAGCTCTCCTCCACGCGCAGCGGAATGCGCATGAACATCACGTCGGTGCCCCCTTCGGCGCGGTTCACGCGCGGCAGCCAGAACGTGTTGTCGTACAGCGCATACTCCACCGTCACGAGGTTGATGTCGAAGCGCATCGGGTTCATGATGCCGCGCACCAGCGCCGGCGGCACGTCCTCCTTCGCCTCCTTCACCCGCGCAGCGCCCCCCGGCGTCGTGTCGCGCTGCGCCTCCTCGAGATCCCGCTTCGCCTCTTCCATCGCGAGGTTCCAGATCTCCAGCGGTGCCGACAGCCGGTACGCTGCACGCACCAGCGAGCCGCTGCGCTGGTCGAACCAGAAGCTGCCCACGAACGCGCGCCACTCGGGCCGGCGCGAGATCACCTTCAACTCCCGCAGCGTGATCCCCTCGCCACTCGGCAGCCGGATGCGGATCGAGTCACCGATCTGGTAGCGGTAGTACGCCTCGCTGCCGGTCGCGAGCGGGTGGATGAAGCCCTCGGTCTCATCCACGTCGCTCCGCACCATCGCCTGGTCGGCCGCCGGCATCCAGAGCTGCTCGCGCCCCGGGAAGTACGGCACCGGGATCAGCGACGACGCCACGCCGCTCACCTGCACGTTCTTCGCCATCGGCACGGTGGTGCGCGCGGCCAGTGGCTCGATCCACATGCCCTGCCCACGCCGCCACTTCACGTTCGCCACGTTCTCGGAGCGGAACAGCAGCCGGTTCCGGGTCAGCACCGACGTGCCCATGTTCACGGTGATCCGTGACTGGGTCCGGGCGTCGTACCCGCGCAGGGCCGAGTCCTGCGCCACACGGGCACGGCGGGCGAGCAGCAGCAGCGACCGGGTCGCGCTGTCGGGGAAGGCGCTGGCCAGCAAGGCAGCCGTGACCGGCCGGCGGCGCTGCGGCTCGGCATCGGCCGGCGTTGGGGCCGGAACCGGCTGCTGCAGGAGGAGAAGGAACGCAGGAACGAGCATGGGACCCCGGAGGTGTGCGGCGTGGCGACCACAGCCCGTACGACAGCCACCCGGGCCGGGTTCCATGCGTGGCCTGCAAACAGGCTGGTGCGTCCAGTGTGCGACAGGCTGCGCCGATACTCCGAGGCAGCCGAACGCTCAGTTCGCCGACCCTCGACCTGCCGCAGCATGCATGAACATTCCCCTCCCGGTGCCGCTGACCGGCTCTCGCCCAACGACCCCTCCGGGCTCCAGCGCCGCCTGACCTCCATCCTGCAGGCCTCACCGGCGCCGACCATCTGCGTCGCGCGGACGCGCGACGGGGCGGGGGACATCATGATCGCCGGCGCCACACTGCTCGACCACCTGCGGCTCCGCGTCACGGCCTTGCAGCGGGCCGGCATGCGCCGCGGCGACATCCTCGCCACCGACTCCGTCGGCATCGGACGCGTGATCGACGCCCTCGGCGCCATCCTCGGCGGGTTCACCTATTGGCCCTGCAGCGACCATCGCCGCATCGCCGAGGGCCCGCTCGTGACCGATTCGGGTGCCGCCCTCGTCTGGCGACCGAACCCGCTGGTCGGCATCAACCTCTCCCCGGGTCTGCCCCACGAACCGCCGGCCGCCCTCCCCATGCGGCTCTCCGTCCGGCTGCGCGACACGATGCTGCCGGCCGGCCCGCAGGTGCGGCTGCTCCTCAACGGTGCGCACGACGCCCCGCCGTTCGCCGTCAACGCGCAGACGGTGGCGCGACTTGGCAGTACCCTGCGGAAGCGCATCGGCATCCGCCGGCAGAGCGTGCGCTACTGCGCCGCACCGGCTGAATCCGCTGCGGGCGTGCTGCTCGACCTCCTGCCGGGCATCGCGGCGCGCCAGGTCATGGTGCTGCCCGGCGAGCTCCATCCGTCGTCCACCACCATCGTGCGCGCCATCACGCGCTACCACCCGGACTCGATGACGCTCACGCTCACCCAGGCCATTGCCCTGGCCGGCACCCCGATGGACGCCCCGACGCTCGCCGCGCTCAGCCGGACCAGCCTCCTGATCGCCGACACGCACCCGATCCCGATCGCGCTGCGCAGCCACCTCTCGTCCCTGGTGCGACGGATCGACGTGGGCTACATCCTGCCCGAGGCGGGCGACGCGTTCCTGCTCTGAGCCCGCGCCCGCCGCGCGCTCAGAACTCCCAGTTGATCCCGATGCTGGGCAGCACGCCGATGCTCTCGTTGGCCTTCGGGGCACGCAATCGCGCGTCCCACGCCACCTGCGACACGTTCTTCCGCGCGGTCGCGTTCTGGACGTCGATGTACGTCACGAGCTGCGAGCGCCGGAACGAGAACCGCCGGTCGATGCGCAGGTCCAGCGCGAAGAACACCGGCAGCCGCTCGCCGGCATTGTAGCGGGTGAAGTCCAGCGTGCCGCCGGCGGTGAACGGCGTCGTGGGCAGGCCGGCCGCACTGCGGATCCGGCCGCTGTACTCCCACCGCGGGTTCGGACGCCAGCCCAGCAGCGCATTGAACACCATCGGTGAATCGAAGGCACCGATTGACTCGATGCCATCGAGCCCGGTGAACCGCGTGCGGTTGTAGCTGGCACTCACGAGCCCGTACACCGGCACCTCGCTCAGGCGCTTCTGCAGCAACACCTCCACGCCGCGCACCTGCCCCGTGGCACCGGCCACCAGCGGCTCCAGCCCGTACGGGATGTCGTTCGTGACATCGTCGTAGCCACTCGGCTGCAGCACGGCGCGCGGCCGGAACACCCGCCCGGGGTAGTCGGCATACGACTTCACGTAGCCCTCCACCTGCACCTTCACGTCCGGACGCAGCAGCCGCTGCCAGCCGGCCACGACCTGGTCGGCGCGCAGCGGCTGCAGGCGGTCGACGTTCGCGGGATCACCCACCAGCCACGTGGGCTGCGGTGCCTGGTAGTACCGGCCACCAACGAGCGTCAGCGTGCTGCTGCCGCCCACGCTCCACGCGAGCGCCGCCCGCGGCGCGACGCGGGTCGCCGCGAGGAAGCCGTAGTGGTCCGCACGCGCGCCAAGGGTGAGTCGGAGCCGGTCGTTGACCTCGACGCTGGCCTGGGCGTACGCGGCCTGTCGCCAGGCGGTGAACGACGTGTCCACACGCAGCGGGCGGGCCACGCCGGCGGCATCCCGGCGCAGTGCGCCGGGCAGCGTGATGTCGTAGTCCAGCGCACTCGCGTACTTCACGATCGCACCCGCCGTGAGCTCGGTGCGTGCGTTGAGCTGCAGCGTCAGGTCGCTGCGGAGCGAGCTCTCCCCCTCCGTGGACCGGGCGCCGAAGATGAGCTGCGGCGGGTCCGACGAGTCGCGCTGCGCGGCATCGAACCGGCTGTACGTGCGACCCAGCGTCGTGAGCAGCACGCCACGCGGCAGCAGGCGCTTCCACGTCAGCCCGGCCACGTACTGGTCCTGCGACGAGCCCAGCACGGTCGAGTTGTCGTAGCGATCGTCGGCCGTGGCGTTGCTGAAGCGGATGCGGTCGCGCGCGCCGATCACCAGCAGGCTCACCTCGTCACGTGCCGAGGGGCGCTGCACCAGCTTCAGCGTGACGTCGGTGTACGACGGGATGAACGGGAAGCCGGCGGCGTTGAACACGAAGTCCAGGTAGCTGCGCCGCGCACTCACCAGCAGTGACCCGTCGTGCGGCAGCGGCCCCTCGGCGATGGCGCCAAGCCCGGTGGCGGAGAGGTTGAGGGTCGTCGCACGCCGCGCGCGGTTCCCCTCGCGCAGCGTGATGGTGGTGACGCTGGAGGTGCGGTCGCCGTACCGCACGCCGAACCCGCCGGCGCTCAGCGCCGCATCCTGCACGAACTCGATCGGGATCAGCGACACCGGGCCGCCGGTGGACCCCTGGGTGCCGAAGTGGTTCACGTTCGGCACCTCCACGTTGTCCACCACGAACAGGTTCTCGAACGGCGCGCCGCCGCGCACCACCAGGTCGTTGCGTCCGGCGGTGGTCACCCCCACCCCGGGCAGCACCGACACCGCGCGCACCACGTCCTCCTGCACCCCCGGGGTGCGGCGGACCTCCTCGGCGCTGAACCGCTGCGTGCTCACCGGCGTCGCGCGCGCCGGCTCGAAGTACGACGGCGCCACCTCGACCGTGGCCAGCTGCACGACCCGCGGCTGCAGCTCGATCACGAGCGTCGTGGGCTTGCCGGCGCTCACCACCACGTCGCTGCGCACGATCGGCGCGAAGCCGATCGCACGGACCTCCAACCGGACCACGCCGGCCGGCGCCCGCAGCCGGAACCGGCCGTCCTCGCCCGTGGCCACGCTCAGCGTCGTGCCACCGACGGTGATCGTGGCACTCGCCACCGGCTGCTGCGTCTGTGCGGCTCGGACCCGTCCGTCGATCAACCCGGTCCGGCCCGCGTCCTGGGCCTGGAGCACCAGCAGCGGCGCGGCGGACGCCACCAGGCACGCGCGCGCGGCTCCCGCGATCAGACGGCCGATGGTCGAGGGAGGGACGGGCCGGGCTGCAGCAGGCATGACACTCCGGGTTCCGGGACGGGACGCCCGCGTCGCCTCAGGCGTCGCGGGGCACGACGATCACGGCGCACGCCGCCGTGCGGACCACCCGCGTCGTTGCGCTGCCCAGCACCACGCGCTCCATCAGCGTGCGCGAGTGCCGCCCGACGGCGATCAGCCCAGCATGAAGACGCTCGGCGCAGGCGACGAGTTCCTTCCCGACGTTCCCCGAGAGCGGCAGCGTGTCCACGTCCATCGTCGCCGGCAGGTGCAGCGCCGCGATCATCCGGCCGAAGGCCTCATCCATGCGCGAGGCGATGGCCGGCGGCCAGTCCGCCAGCATCGCGGGCAGCGGGTCGGCGGATGGTGTCACATGCACCAGCGTGAGGTGGCCGTGCGGCCCCACCAGGCGCGCCGCCGCACGCGCCGCGGCCAGGCTGCTGGCATCGAAATCGGTGCCCACCACCGCATGGCGCGGCAGCGACGTCATCGTGCCCGGCACGGCCAGCGTCGCCACGTCGCTCTCGCGCACGGCATGCAACGCTGTCTCCGTGCCGAAGAAGCGGTCGACCACGTTGTGGCGGCCCAGGCCCAGCACGATCAGGTCTGCCTTCCGCGCCGTCGCATGGAAGAGGATGCCGCTCAGCGGCACGCTGCACTCCACGAAAATGTCGGTCGGCGCCGGCACGGTGTTCCGCGCGCACTGGTCCTCCACCGCCGCACGCCGCGCGGCGATCGCCTCCTCCTCGGCCGTCGGCTGCAGCGACGGCGGCACCGCCAGGTCGTTCACCGGGGCTGGATACGTGGTGGGCTGCACCACGCTGATCACCGAAATGGCCGTGCCATCGCGCCGCTGCAACGCGGCCGCGAGCCGCAGGGCCCCGTCGGATGCGGCGGAGGCATCGCTCGCGACGAGGGCGCGCGCGAACGGTGCCGGGGAACCTTCGTGGCCCGCCGCTGTCGGCGGGGCGCTGGGCCCAGTGACGGACATGTCCCATTCCCGCCGGTCGGCGACGCGCACGGTGTGGCGCCACGAACCCAGGCTGCGTGGACGCCCGGAAACGCCGATGCGCGACGGGCAGCGTCCCCACCTGCCAATGTGGGGGGCGCGCAGGATGCGTCTGTCGGCGTTTCGCCTACGATGTCCGGCGCGCGCCACTGGCCACTGCCGGCAGCGGGCTCACGGCGGGGACGACTCGCTGCGGCACGGACGCAAAGAAGCCCGGCACCGCAGCCTGATGCAGGCGCGTGTGCCGGGCTCCGCGCGCGGCGGAACCGTTACTTGGTTTCCTTGAACAGGACGTGCTTCTTCGCGATCGGATCGTACTTCTTCATCTCGATCCGCTCCGGATGCAGCCGGGCGTTCTTGGTCTTGTGGTACGTGTACGGCGATTCCGTGCTGCGCAGCTTGATCTTGATGCGCTTGCCCTTTGCAGCCATGATGCTCCTCGCGGGGTACTTGTCCGTGTAGCCTCGAAAGTTATCACGGTCCGGTTCAGGATGGCAGGGGGGTGCGCGTCACCGGATGCCCGGAACCGCCAGCTCCCCCCACCCGCGCTACTCTTTCCGCATGAGCAGCCCCGACCGCGACCCACTCGGCCCCCTGGCCACGCCAGCCACCGGCGACTTCAGCCTCGATACCCTCGAGGCCGGCATGGACCGCATCCTTGCGCTCTTCCGGAAGCTCCAGCACGACGGCACCCTCCCCCCGGTCCTGGCCCAGGTCACCCCCGGGGAGATCGCCAGCCACCTCGCCGCCATCGCCCCGGCCGCCCCGGAGTCGCTCGACGCCATCCTCGATGACGTCGAGCGTGTGATCGTCCCGGGCATCACGCACTGGAACCACCCGGCCTTCTTCGCCTACTTCGCGAACTCGTCGAGCGTCCCCTCCCTGCTCGGTGAGGTGCTCACGTCGGGGCTGAACGCCAACGCCATGCTCTGGGCCACCAGCCCGGCGGCAACCGAGCTCGAGCAACGCGTGCTCCGATGGCTCTGGACCGCCATGGGCCTCGCCGACGAGGAGCGCTGGTTCGGCATCATCACCGACACGGCGTCCATGTCCACGCTGCTGGGCATCGCCGCCGCGCGCGAGGCCACCGGCCTCGACATCCGCACCCGCGGCATGGCCGGCCGCGCCGACCTGCCCATCCTCCGCGTCTACTGCAGCCAACACACCCACTCCTCGGCCGCCAAGGCCTGCATCACCCTTGGCATCGGTTCCGACAACGTCGTGCCGATTCCGGTGGATGCGGCGTTCCGGATGCGCCCCGACCTCCTCGCGGCGGCCATCACGAGCGACCGGGCGGCCGGCATGCGACCGATGGCCGTGGTCGCGACCGTCGGCACCACCAGCACCTCCAGCATCGACCCCGTCTCCGCCATCGCCGACCTCTGCGCCCGGGAACAGGTCTGGCTTCATGTCGACGCCGCCTACGCCGGCGTGATGGGCATCGCCCCGGAGTTCCGCTGGGCGCTCGACGGCGTGGATCGCGCCGACAGCGTCGTCACCAATCCGCACAAGTGGCTCTTCACCACCATGGATTGCAGCGCGTTCTTCACGCGCCACCCCGCGGTCCTCCGGCAGGCGTTCTCGCTGGTGGCGGAGTACCTGGTCACCGCCCGCGATTCGCAGGTCGTGAACTACATGGACTACGGCGTGCAGCTCGGGCGGCGGTTCCGCGCCCTCAAGCTCTGGATGGTCATGCGCGCCTTCGGCACCGACGGCCTGGCCGCGCGCCTGCGGGACCACTGCGCGCTGGCGCGCGAATTCGCGGCGCTCGTCACCGCCGACCCCGCCTGGACGCTCTGTGCGCCCGTGCCATTCTCACTCGTCTGCTTCCGCTGCGCGCCGGCCGGCTTGCCCGATGCCGAGGCCGACGCGCTGAACGCTCGGTTGCTCGCGGAGGTGAACGCCGCCGGCCGCGTGTATCTCTCGCACACCCGGCTCCACGACCGGTATGTCCTCCGCCTCGCCATCGGCAACATCCGCACCGCCCGCACGCACGTGCACCTCGCCTGGTCCGAGCTCCAGCGCGCGCTGCGGCCGCGCCCCCTACTCGTCGCCGAGGATGCGGCCGAGTGATCCGATGGTGCCGCTGGCACCGCCGCCGGTGCGACCGGCCGGCGCCGCCGCGATGATGCGATCGGCGAGGCGTGAGAACGGCAGCGTCTGCAGCACCACCCGCCCGGGACCGCGCAGCCGCACGTAGAACAACCCCTCGCCACCGAAGAGCGCCGTCTTGATGCCCTTCACCATCTCGATGTCGTAGTTCACCGACGGCTGCATCGCCACGAAGCAGCCCGTGTCCACCCGCAGCACCTCGCCGGCCTGCAGGTCACGCTGCACCAGCGTGCCGCTGGCGTGCAGGAAGGCCAGCCCGTCGCCGCTGATGCGCTGCAGCACGAAGCCCTCACCGCCGAAGAAGCCGGCGCCGATCTTCCGCTGCAGCGCCACGCTCACGTCCAGGCCACGCGCGCCGCACAGGAAGGCATCGCGCTGCGCGATGATCGTGCCGCCCCAGTCCAGCACGTTCACGGCCTGGATCTTCCCCGGGAACGGGCTTGCGAACGCCACGTCGCGACGCTGGTGTCCCTCGTTGATGAACACCGTCATCATGAACGAGTCGCCCGACAGCACGCGCTTGGCGCCACCCATCAGCTTCCCCAGCAGGCCACCGCCCTCGTTGTTCGGGTCGAGGGTCGTGATCGGACGGATGCCGTCCTCCATGTACATCATCGCCCCCGCCTCGGCCGTCACCGCCTCGCCCGGGTCGAGCGTCACGATCACGGCCTGCAGGTCATCGCCGATCAGGCGGTAGTCGATCTCGTCAGCCTTGCGCATGGAAGCGTCCCGGAGGATGAGGGGTGGGGTGGGGGCCCGACCGCGTCAGGCCCAGTATTGCCATTGGTTGGCGAGCACCACGTACGCCGACAGGCAGCCGTTGGTGACGGCGTGGGTCCAGATCAGGTCGGCGATGGACCGCGTGCGCGCCATCCAGAGATTGTAGATCAGCCCGCAGAGCAGTCCCACGTCCCAGTAGGAGCCATGCTCGCTGGCGAAGAGCAGCGCCGTGGCCACGAACGACAGCGTCGTGAAGCTGCCGAGCGGCCGGGCGCGGAAGTCATCGAACGAATCCACCGCCCGCGGCAGCCATCCGCGCCAGAACAGCTCCTCGAGAATCGGCACCAGCAGCACGGCCCGTGCCGCCCGAAGCCACAGCGTGAGCACGTCACCGCGTTCGGAGACCGACAGCCCCGCGGTGGGATGTCCCACCACCGAGTTGTCGAAGAGCCAGTGGCTGCGATACCCAGGCCAGAGCGCGTCCGGGGCGATCCAGAGCATGAAGACGCCGATCCCCACCGCCGTCGAGAGCAGGAAGTGCTTCGGCACCAGCGTGATCACGTCCCGGCTGAACACCAGCAGCGCCGCGACCAGCAGCACGATCCAGAGCGCCGCGTTCCACGGCTGCGGGATCGCCAGCGGCTTCAGCGCGGCCAGCAGCACCATGAACAGGGCGAACGGGACGACCCAGGGGACAGCGGCGCGGACGGGCATCTGGAGCGGGTGCGGGTGACGGGCTGGTTCGAGGGGACGGGGTCTTGCCCCCCCTTCGAACCGACCGCGAGAATCTAAGGACGTCCCCGACCCGTCGGGGCAACGCCGGTCGCTGCCCTTCCGTCACGCCGCGCCATGCGAGACACTCCGACGGACCCTGCTGCCCGGAGACCCATGCGCCATCGCACATCACTGCTCGCCGCCGCCCTCGCCCTCGTGCCGGCATTGCCCGCGCAACGCGTGGTGTCGGCCCCCCCTGCCGACCTCGATACCTATGTCGAGCAGGTGATGCGCACGTTCGACGTGCCGGGCATGGCCGTCTCGATCGTCAAGGACGGCAAGGTGCTCGTGGGCCGCGGCTACGGCGTGCGCACCCTCGGCGACACGGCGCGCGTCACGCCAGGCACGCGCTTCGGCATCGCGTCGAACAGCAAGGCCTTCACCGCGACCGCGCTCGCGATGCTGGTGGACGAGGGCAAGGTCGAGTGGGATGTGCCGGTGGTGACGTACCTGCCGCAGTTCGCACTGTCTGATCCCTACGTCACCCGCCAGATCACGGTGCGCGACCTGCTCGTGCATCGCAGTGGCCTGGGGCTCGGCGCCGGCGACCTGCTCTGGTGGCCCGCATCCACGTACAACCGGAAGCAGATCATGCACCGGCTGCGCGACATCCCGTTGAGCACCAGCTTCCGCAGCGCGTACGCGTATGACAACGTGCTCTACCTGGTCGCCGGCGAGGTGATCGAGGCGGTGAGCGGACAGGTGTGGGAGGATTTCATCGCCACCCGTCTGCTGGCGCCGCTCGGCATGACCGGGACGACCACCCGTCACTCCGATGCCGCACGAAGCGGCAACGTCGCGACGACCCATGCGATGGTGGATGGTCGCCTGCAGCGGATCACGCCACTGACGAGTGACAACACCAATCCCGCCGGTGGCATCAACACCTCCGCCGCGGATATCGCGAAGTGGATGATTGCGCAGCTCGATTCCGGGCGGACCGGCAGCACGCGCCTCTGGTCCCAGCGTGCGCAGCGCAACCTCTGGACCGGTGTGACGCCCACCCCCATCCGGAGCGCGCCGCCCGGGCTGGCGGCGGTGGCACCGCAGTTCAGCCTCTACGCGCTCGGCTTCAACGTGCAGGACTATCGCGGACGGAAGATCGCGACCCACACCGGCGGCCTGCCCGGGTATGTGTCGCAGGTCACCTTCGTGCCGTCGCTCAAGCTCGGCGTGTCGGTGCTCACCAACCAGGAGAGCGCGGACGCGTTCCAGTCGATCACCCAGCGCGTGCTCGATCACTTCATGGGCGCGGCGCCAGTGGATTGGCGCGCCGTGATGGACAGCATGGCGAAGGCGAACCGCGCCCGGAGCGCCGCACAGGTGTCCGGAGCCGCCGCCGCACGCGATTCGCTCTCGAAGCCCTCGCTCCCCATCGAGCGCTACGCCGGGGAGTACGAGGATTCGTGGTACGGACGCGTCTCCATCACCACCACGGCCGGGCGCCTCGGCATCACCATGCGGCCCTCACCCGACCTCGTGGGCGAGCTGCAGCACTGGCAATACGACACCTTCGTCGTGCGCTGGAAGGATCGCGCACTCCGCGCCGACGCCTTCATCACCTTCCAGCTCGCCCCCGACGGCTCGGTCGAAAACGCTCGCATGGCTCCCTTCACCGACGACGTGGACTTCTCCTTCGACTTCCAGGACCTGCGCCTGAAGCGATTGCCACCCTGAACCCCAGCCCGTTCACCACGCAGTTCCTTTGTGTCCTCGCAGTGCCCCTTCGCGCTCCTTTGCGTTGGCGCAGTTTGCGACGGCCGCAACGCGCGCGAAGGACGCAGCGACAGAAGGGCGGACCAGTGCATGCTGGTCCGCCCTTCAGCACCGCGCCGGCACGAGGTGGAACTCAGTCCCCCATCACCGGCTGCGGAGCCACGCCCTTCGGCACGGCATGTTCCGCCGTGTTCGGCGTGCTGAACCCGAGGCGCTTCCCGAAGAACTCGCGCACCGCGTCCAGGATCTCGTAGAACGTCGGCACCACGATCAGCGTCAGGATCGTCGACGTGATCACGCCGCCGATCACCGCGACACCGAGCGGCTTGCGGAAGTCCGCGCCCTCGCCGGTGCCGAGCGCAATCGGGAGCATGCCTGCCACCAGCGCGAAGGTCGTCATCAGGATCGGCCGGAGCCGGATGGCACCCGCCTCGATCAGCGCATCCCGCAGCGTCAGGCCCCGGTCCTCGCGTGACCACTTCGCGAAGTCGATCAGCAGGATCGCGTTCTTCGCCACGATACCCGCCAGCAGGATCACGCCGATCAGCGACATCAGGTTGATCGTCATGCCGGTGATCGCGAGCGCCCCGAACACCCCCACCAGTGACAGCGGCAGGGAGATGAGGATGGCGATCGGGTCCAGGAAGCTGCCGAACTGCAGCACCAGGATCATGTACATCAGCACGATGGCGATGCCGAGGGCGGCGAAGATCGAGCTGAACACCTCCTGCTGGCCCTCCGCATCACCCCCCTGGCTGAGCGTGACGCCGGCGGGAAGCGGCTCGGCCGCGATGATCGCCGCGATGTCGGCCACCACGTCGGAGTTGGCGCGGCCCGCCACGTTCGCCTGGATCGTGACCAGCTTGTCGCGATCGAGGTGGCTGATGATCGAGGGGCCGAGCCCCGGCTGCACCCGCGCCACCTGCCCCAGCGGGATGGTGGACGACGCCGCGCCGTTCCGGCCCGGGATCACGAGGGGGAGGCTGGTCAGGTCAGCCAGCCGCTCACGTGACTCGGGAGTGAAGCGCACGCGCACCTTGCGCGTCTCGCCCATCGGATCGACCCAGTCCCCCGCCTCGACGCCGGCGAAGGCCGGGCGCAGCGACTGTGCCACGGAACCCACGCTCACGCCCAGCGAACTCGCCAGCCCGCGGTCCACCTGCACCGTCAGTTCCGGCTTCTGCCCGCGGGTGCTCAGGCCCACGTCCACCGCGCCCTGTACCGCCGCCACCTTCGGCAGCACCCGCTCGGCGTAGGCCTGCAGCGTGCGCGCGTCGTCACCGCGCAGCTGGAACTGGATCTGCTTCTGGTCGCCGTTGAAGTCGTTGGTGTAGACGCTGGCCGTGGCACCGCCGATGGTGGCCATGTCGCGGCGGAACTGCTCCGCCACCGCGTCCGCCGAGCGCATCCCCTTCGACTTCCGCTCGCTCTTCGGCGACAGCTTCACGTAGACGTTGCCCGCGTCCACCGCACCGCTCGCACCGCCGATGGTGGTGAAGGTGAACAGCACCTCCGGGTATGTCTTCGCGATGCGCACCGCCTCCACGACCTTCAGGCGCATGTAGTCGAGGTTGGAGCCCGGCGGGGTCTCCACCTTCACGTTCAGCTCCGAGTTGTCCTCACCGGGGAAGAAGCTCACCCCCACGCGTCCGGTGTTCAGGAGCGCCTTGCCCCGCTCGGCCCCGAGCGCCTTCTCCACGATCGGCGGCAGCATCCCGATGCTCGCGACGCCGAGCACGAGGAACACCACGCCACCGGCGGCGCGTGCAGCCAGCGGCAGCGCCTTCCGCGTGTCCAGCCAGACCCCGACCAGGATCAGCCCCATCGCCAGCGAGAAGCCGACGATGCCGGACAGCGGCAGCGAGAAGGCCGCGAAGAACACGCCGATGGCGAGGATGATCATCGCCAGCCGGTGATCCAGTGCCCACGCGATCACGCCGCGGTACTTCTGCGTGGTCCGGTTGAACCAGTTGTTGAACTTGTCGAGCTGCTTCGTGATCCACCACTTCTTGTCCTCGGGCAGGTGCGGGTCGGGCCAGTAGGCCGACAGCATCGGGTCGAGGGAGAAGCTGACGAAGAGCGACACCAGCACCGAGCACGCGATCGTGAGGGCCAGCGGCTTGAACCACTGTCCCGCCTCGGCCTTCAGGAACGCGATCGGCACGAACACTGCCACGATCGAGAAGGTCGTCGCCGCCACCGCGAGGCCGATCTCGGCGGTGCCCTCGCGGGCCGCCGTCATGTGGTCCTTCCCCATCTCCACGTGGCGCACGATGTTCTCGCGCACCACGATCGCGTCGTCGATCAGGATGCCGATCGCCAGCGACAGGCCCAGCAGCGACATCGTGTTGAGGGTGAAGCCGAACGCGTACACCGCCAGGAAGCTGGCCACCACCGACACCGGCAGTGCCACGCCGGTGATCACCGTCGAGCGCCACGAGTTCAGGAACAGGAACACGACCAGCACCGTCAGCAGCGCGCCCTCGATCAGGGTGCCCTGCACGTTGCTGACGCTCGCCGCCACCCGCTTGCCGGAATCCTTGATGACCGTCATCTCGACGCCGGCCGGCAGCCGCTTCCGGATCCGGTCCACCGCATCCACCACCTTGCCGGTCACCTCGGTCGTGCTGTAGCCCGTCGACTTGGTCACCTGCAGCCCCACCGACTCGGCCCCGTCGAGCAGCGCCAGCGTACGCTGCTCCTCCGTGCCGTCGCGGATGTCGGCCACGTCACTGAGGCGGATCAGCTGCGAGCCCCGCTGCGCCACCGCGATGTTGCCGAAGTCCTGCACATCCTCCAGGCGCCCGCTGAGCCGGATGGTGCGCTCGTCCAGCACCCCCGTCAGGCTCCCCACCGGCACCGCCAGGTTCTGCTGCTGCAGCGCCGCCACCACCTCGCCCACGCTGATGTTGCTCGCCTGCAGCGACTGCGGCCGCAGCTCCACCATCATCTCGCGCTTCACCCCGCCCACCACGTCCACCTTCGCCACGCCGCCGATCGAGCGCAGCTCGCGCGTCACGCCCGGATCGGCCAGCAGCGTGAGCTGCGGCGCCGTCAGCGTCTTCGACGAGATCGCGACCTGCACCACCGGCAGGTCGGTCGGGTTGAACTTCTGGAGGATCGGCTCCTTCATCTCCACCGGCAGGTCGTTGCGCTTCAGGTTGATCGCGTCCCGGATCTCCGTCGTCGCCTCCTGCATGTTCTTGCCGAAGACGAAGAACGTGATGATGGTCGCGAAGCCGTCACGTGCCTCGCCCTGCACCTTGTCCACGCCAGAGATGCCGGTGATGGCCTCCTCGATCGGGTCGAGCACCTCACGCTCCACCTGGTCCGGGCTCGCGCCGGGATACACGATCGTCGTGAGCACCACCGGCGGGGACACCTCCGGGAACTCGTCCGTCTGCAGCCGCGCGTACGCGAACAGGCCGCTGATGACGAGCACCAGCATCGCGACGATCGTGATCAGCGGCCGCTTGATGGCGAAATCTGAGATCCACATGTCTGCTACCTCGTGCCCGTGGTGGCGGTGGGACCGGCCGCCTTGGCGGCCTGGTCGTTCACGCGCGAGATCCGCACCTGCTTGCCTTCCCCGATCGCCTGCGCCGCACCCAGCAGCACGGTGTCACCGCGCTGCACGCCCTTCGTGACCTCGAAGTTCTCCCGCTGCTCGTCGCGGATGCCAAGCGACACCGCCACCCGCTCCACCCGGCCGCCGCGGACCCGCATCACCACCGGCGTCGCACCACGCTGGTCGATGGCGGTCGCCGGCAGGATCATCGCCGTGCGCGTCTCGGTGTTCACGCGACCCTCGGCGACCAATCCGCCCACCAGCGTGCCGGCCCCGTTCGGGATCGACGCCAGGATCTGCACCTGCCGGGTGGTCGGGTCAGCCACCGGGCTCACCCGCGTCACCTTCCCCAGGAACTTGCGGTCGGCGTAGCCGCTCACGCTGAACGCCACCGGCATCCCCACCCGGATCGACGCGATCTGGTTCGCCGGCACCGCCGCCTCGAGCCGCATGCTCTTCGGGTCCACCACCGTGAACAGCGCGGTCCCGGGCGAGACCACGTCACCCGCGCTCACCACCGAGCCCGCCACTACACCAGCGAATGGCGCACGCACCGTCGCACTGCGCAGCTGCTTGCTGGCCTGCGCATACGCCGACTTCACGTTCGCCAGCTGTGCCATCGTCGTGGAGTACGACAGGCGCGCATTCTCGAGGTCACGGTCGGCGATCGCACCGGCCGCGTTCAGCCGCTCGGCGCGATCCAGCTCCTTCTTCGCCTGCGCCGCCTGTGCCTCGCTGGCCGTCACGCCCGTCCGCGCCGAGAGCTCGGCCGCGCTCGCCGTGGTGGCATCGATGCGCGCCAGCGGCGCACCGGCGGCAACACGCTGCCCGGGCTCCACGTACACCTGGATCACGCTGCCGGAGACCTCGGCGCGCACCGAGGCACTCCGCTCGGCCGTGAGCTCGCCGGAGATCGACGGGCCGCTGGCGATCTGCGCCGTGTCCACCACGCTGATGTTGTCGGCCGTGATGAGGGTCGGCTGCTCCGGCGCCGCGGCGTCGGCCTCCGGCTTCTTGCCGCAGGCGGCCAGTCCGCTGGTGCCGAGGACGAGCAGCACGCCGAGGGCGAGCGGACGGGAGTTGCGCGGGGCGCGGATCGCGCCAGTCGGGATGTCAGTCATGGGAGTTGTCATGTGATTCACGGCTGCTGTCCGGTGGCGCTGGCCGTGCCGCCGCCCGAGCCAAGGGGCAGGTCGCGCAGCAGGGTCATGCGAAGTCGTGCGAGTTGCAGGTCCCTCGCCGCCGTGAGGCGGTTCGCCTGCGACTGGATCAGCAGGTTGCGGATGTCACTCAGCTCGAGCTGGGTGGAAATGCCATTGGAATAGCGCACCTCTGCGATGCGCAGTGCCTTGTCCGCCTGGTCCTCCGTGCCGATGCTGGCCAGCCAGTTCGCCTCCGCCTGCTCGAGGCTCTTGAGCGCGAGCTGCACATCCAGGGCCGCCGCACGCCGCCCCTGGCTCAGCCGTGCCTCGGCATCCGCCACGTTGGCGCGGGCCACCATCTGGTCACCCTTGATCCGACCGCTGGTCCAGATCGGCAGGGTGAAGCCGAGGCTCACGGTCCAGGCGGGATAGAAGTCGGCGAGGGTGCGCGGGATGATGTCGCTGTTCGACGGATAGGCCGCGCGGGAGTAGTTCGAGGCGAGGTTCAGGACCGGCACCCGGGCAAGCTGCGCATTCCGGAGCGCCCCCTTCTGCACCTCGAGCGCGGCCGCCGCCTGCTGCACGGCGCTGCGTGCCTCCGGCGCGGTGTCACGCGGCCCGAGCTTCGGCAGCACCTGCGCACCGGCGGCCGAGAGCCCCGTGCCGGCCGATGGCCGCACGTCGGTGTCGAGTTGCGACGTGGCCAGCACGCGGTCCATGTCCGCATCCTGGATCGGCGTCGTGAGGTCGAGACGCGTCGTCAGCGGCAGGTTCAGCAGCTGCTTCAGGTTCAGCGTCGCGATGTCACGGTTCTGCTGCGCGCGGATCAGCAGCGGGCGCTGCGCATCCACCGCCACGCGCGATCGCAGGAGGTCGTACTCGGCCACCGTGCCGACCTGGCGCTGCAGCGTCGTCTGCTGGAGCGTGCGCTGGACCTGCACCAGCGAGCTCTCCGCGATCTGCACCAGCTTCTCGGTGATCACCGCATCGAAGTAGGCCGCCGCGATGTCGTACCGGAGCTTGGCGCGTGCCGTGCGCAGCCCGTAGCGCGACACGTCCTCGTTCGCCTTGGCCACCCGCGTTGCCACCTTGAATCGCCCGTCGACGTACAGCGGCTGGGAGGCCTGGAGGCCGAAGGTGATCGTGTTCGGCGAGGCGAACAGCAGGCCGATCGGGTTGACGGCGGCGGTGGTCGTGTCGGGCGGCGCGGTCGGATCCGTTGGCTGCGCGAAGCGCTTGGTGATCGCCGCGAACTGGTTCTGGATCTGGTGCTGGTAGTTGGCCGTGGCACTGAGCTGCGGCAGCACCGTGGCGCGCGTCTGGAAGTACTGGCCCTTGGCGCGCGTCACGGCGTTCTGCGCCAGGCGCACGTCGTCACTCGCCGGCTCCGCGAGGCGGAAGGCGTCATCGAGGGTGAGCGGGCGGGTCGCCGGCACCGGCTGCTGCGCACGGGCGTGCTGTGGCAGGAGCGCGGGGAGCAGCAGGGCCAGCACGGCGCGACGGGCGATTCCCGTCCAGGCCGAATGCATCACAGAAGATCCGAGGTAGGTGTGAGTGGTGCGCCGCCTGGGCCAGCCGGCGCGGACGCCGGTCGGCTGGTGACGCCGAGCGCACGCAGGAAGACCTGTACGTAGCGCTGCGCGGCGCGGGTTTCGGGGACCCAGAGCTTGGCCTCGTCGCGGAGTTCGCGGGCCATGGCGTCGCCCCAGAGTCCGCCGATCAGCAGCGTCTGTGACGCGGTGAGCAGTTCCTCGAAGTCCGGATCGGCCAGCAACGTGCTGCTCACCCATCCGTCCCGCACCAGTGCCCGGACGTAATCGTGCAGGTCGCGGTCAGCGCAGCGGGCCGGCTCGAAGCTGTTGGCCATCTCGTGGAAGCGCCCTTCGGCCGCTCCCATCGCCTTCCGCAGCAGCTCGCGCGACCCACGCACCTGGCGGAGGAACTGCCCGCACCAGTTGGTGAGTTCCACGGCAGGGTCCGCCGGCGTGGACGGCAGCGGCGGCTCGACGACCTTGATGGCCGCGACCCGCCGGAACAGCGCCTCGTCCATCAGCGCGGCCTTCGAGCCGAAGTTGCGGAAGATCGTGACTTCGTTCACGCCGGCGATTTCGGCCACCCGGCGCGTGGTCGCGCCCTGGAAGCCCGATTCGGCGTACGCCGACATCGCTGCGGAAATGATCTTGTCCCTGACATCGTTTGACATGGATGCCAGTATAGGAGGCACCGGTTATGTAAGCAAGCAGGTACTTGCGTACACTCCAGTTTGCCTTACATCCGTTCCCTGACACCTCCACTCTAAGGTGTTGTCGGAAAAGGAGTTACGCGCCAACGACTCAGAGTCCTTTACGCCTCTACGACTCAGAGTCCTTTACGCCTCAACGACTCAGAGTCCTTCATGTCTAAGATATTGTCGCAAAAGGAGTTACACCCCAACGACTCAGAGTCGTCTACGCCCCAACGACTCAGAGTCGTTTACGCCCATACGCCTCTACGACTCAGAGTCGTTTGCGCCTCTACGACTCAGAGTCCTTCAGATCTAAGATGTTGTCGGAAAAGGAGTTACGCCTGAAATACTCAGAGTCCTTCAGGTCCAAGCCTCAAAGTCGTCCGGGACAACCCGACATGGCGCCGCAGCAGCTACCGCGGCCGTCCGTCCCCCACCGGCACCATCGCCCAAGCCCGGCTCACCCCTTCCCGCCCTGGCAGGGCGCAAGATCCCGGGGGCGCATCCTCCTGCGCCCCCGGAACACCCAACCGCCGCGCTCAGAACGCCGTCGTCACCCGTACCAGCACCGCCCGCCCGGGCAGGCTGTAGCCGCGCTTCTCGTAGTAGTTCTCGTCGGTCACGTTCGAGAGCTGCAGGTCGGCACGGATCCGGGTCGTCAGCCGCAGGCCGGCCGTCAGGTCCAGCACCGCGAACGGCGGGTACTCGATGTCCGACACGTCCGAAAAGTCGCTGAAGTCGTCGTCCAGACGCCGGCCGACATACCGGCCCAATGCTCCGAGCCGAAGGCGCGACCGGCTGTCCCACTCCACACCGACATTCCAGTTCGCTGCCGCCACGTTCTTGATCCGCGACGTGGTGAGCGGCGCACCGATCACCACCCCGCTGAAGATCGACGCGGGGGAGAAGTTCGTCGCCCCGGCGAACGGCGCCGCATCCACCGTCACCGTCGGCGTCGCCTGCGACGCCTCGAGGATCCGGGTCATGCTTGCAAAGGTGTTGAGTGACCAGCGCCGCTGCAGCGCCACGCCCACGTCGAAGCGCGCCGAGGCCTCGAACCCGCGGATCCGCGCCTCGCCGGCATTCACCGACGTCGTCACCCGCGACACCTGGTCACCGCTCGCCAGCACCGGGCGCGAACCCGCCGCGAAGGAAGCGCGTGCCTGCGCGATGCGATCCGCCACGTCGGTGTGGAAGTACGTCGCATCGAACGCCAGCGCCCCATGCATCCGCGTGACCCCCAGCCCGAGGTCCGCCGTCACCGAGTGCTCAGCACGCAACGTCGGGTTGCCGAAGGTGATCGCCGCCACGCCCGACGTCACCGACTGCGTCAGCCCCGCGCGCCCGAAGGCATCCGGCGCCAGGAAGGCGCGCCCTACGCTCCCGTGCGCCCGCACGCCCCCGCCGAGCGTGTACGCCAGCCCGGCGCTCGGGTTGAAGACCGTGAAGTCGTCGTCACCTGCCACCACGTCGGACCGGAGCGGGGTACTGAGCAGCTTCAGCGTCACGCGGTCTGCGCGGGCCCCCATCGTCGCCACCAGCCGGCCGGCGAGCGCTGTCAGCCGCGCCTCGCCAAACAAAGCCAGCGAGCGGTTCTCGCTGTTCGGGCTGAACGTCCCCACCTCGGAGGTCGGCGCCGACCAGCGCTGCGAGGTCGCCCGCTGCGCCGTGCCGTCCACGCCGAACACCACCTGCTGGCCGCCCACCTGCAGCACGTCCTGCACCTGGAAGCCGCTCGTCCGCACGACCGACGCGAAGTTCACGAAGCGCGCGCTGTCGGGCCGGTTCAGGTAGTCGCTCGTCTCGTCGGTGGTGAAGAGGCGCGCCAGCAGCGCATGCCCGCGCACGGCACCACCCAGGTCCACCGCCCCGCCCGTCCGGCGGAGGTTCTTGCGACTGTTGCCGGGAAACGGCGTCGCCGCCGAGTAGAGATCGCCGGGCGAGGGCAGGTCCTGCGCGTCGAACGCATCGCCGCGCACATCCAGCCGCAGGTGGCGGCCGATGCTCCCACCCACGCGCATCGTTCCGCTGGTGGTGGCCATCGTCGTGAACACCCGCGTGACGCCGTCACCGAGGGTGTCGGGTACCCACCGGCTTGGCGTCGTCGCCCCGGGGTAACTCTTCAGCGCCGTGTCGCTGCCGAACACGCCACGCAGCGCGTTGCCGCCCCCGATGCCGTAGTCGTTGCGCTGGTCGTAGCGGCGCAGGCTCACGTCGGCATCCAGCCCGCCGAACAGCGCCCCGCCACCCTGCACGCGGAACTCGCTGGCGCCGAAGCTCCCGCCGCCCACCGACACCAGCGCCGAGCGCGCCCCGGTGCGCTTCCGCGTCACCACGTTCACCACGCCCCCCATCGCCGCCGAACCATACAGGGCCGACGCTGGTCCCTTCAGCACCTCCACACGCTCGACGTCCTGCACGTCGAGCAGTGAGAGATTGGTGATCCCGCTCGGCCGGCCGTCCAGCAGGATCAGCACCCGCTGCTGCAGCGAGCCGACCTGCGGACGGAAACCGCGAATGCCAACGCCGCCAAGCAGGCCGGGATACTGGACCACGTCGAGTGTGGCCCGCTTCTTCAGAAGGTCCACCATGTCGAGCGCGGCAGTGCCGTCGAGCTGCGCGCGCGAGATGACCTCGACGCGGCGCGGCAGGGAGTCGGCGGGCGCCGCATAGCGCGACGCGGTGGTGGTGACCGTGGGCAGGCGCGGCACACGCACGGAGTCGCGCCCCGGCTGCTGGGCGCCGAGGGCGGTGGCGCCGATCGTCACGAGCACGAGGGCGCGGAATGATGTGGACATCAGTCTCTCGACGCACGGCGTCCCTCGCAGCCGCGCGCTACCGGAATGCCCGCGGACAGCGCCACACGCTCACGACCCGAGGTTCCCGCACCGGCCGCGAGCGCCGGAAACGAAAACCCCGTCCGTCCACGTGGTGGACTGAACGGGGGGCAGCCGGAGACGACGGCATGCACCTGCAGCACGCCTCGCAACCGATCACCCCGCCCCCTTCCCTCGAAGGGCCTGCTGCGGGCGTGATCAGGGCCGGTCTCCTGGCTCGGAACCACCGAGCTGCCTTCCCGCAGCGCTACTCGCTGCAGTGGCTTTGCACTCGATGTCTGCCGACTCGCGTCAGCCGTTCCTTACAGTGGCGGGGCCGCGCCGGTATTGCACCGGACTTCCGGATGGCCAGATCACGACAGAATTGTCCCTCAACAGTACCGCCACCCTGCAGATCCGGCAAGCAATGGGTGCAACCTGCACGCGGCACAGGCTGCATGATGAAGCGGCACCGGCTCCCGCAACGTCACCGGCACCAGGCGCGTACCGCGCACGGAGATGCTGCACACGCCACTCACTCTGTCGTGCGCAGCACCACCCCGCCCGTCCCGCCTGACGCGGTGGCGCCTGCGCTGCCGTGCGTGCACTGTTCGACTCCCGCGCCACGACGCCTTCCACCCGCACACTACTCCAAGGGGCCACCGCATGCGACGGACTCTGCTTTCGATCGCGGCGCTGTTGCCGATGCTGCTGCCGGCGCAGGACGGATACCGTCAGCCCCCCGAGCCGATCCGCAGCATCCTCGACGCCACGCCGACGCCGCGCGTGGCCGTCAGCCCGGACAACCGGCAGTTGCTGCTGCTCGAGCGCCCGACCTTGCCGGGCATCGCCGAGGTGGCTGCGCCGTACATCCCGATGGCAGGACAACGGCTGAACCCGAACACGAACTTTCCCACCCGCGCCATCAGCAGCACGGGACTCAGCCTCCTCGCGATCAGTGGGGGAGAACCGCGTCGCATCACCCTGCCGGCTGGCGTAAGGGTCGGCAACGTGCGCTGGTCACCTGACGGCGCCCGCGCGGCCTTCCCTTTGATCCGCGATGACGGCGCCGGCATGGGTGTCCTCGACCTGGCCACCGGCTCGGTCACCACGATCGGCACGGTGAAGGTCAACGGCGCATTCGGTGACCCGTGCACCTGGCTGCCCTCCAGTGACGCGCTGCTGTGCAAGACGATCCCCGCCTCGCGCGGCGCCGCACCGGTGGCTGCCGCCGTGCCCACCGGCCCGGTGGCGCAGGAATCGTTCGGCACGAAGTCGCCGGAACGCACCTACCAGGACCTGCTCGCCGATGCGCACGACGAGGCGCGCTTCACCCACTACGGCACCAGCCAGCTCGCGCGCGTGTCGCTGGCCGGTGCCGTGACGCCGCTCGGTGCCCCGGCGGTGTACACCACCGCCACCCCGTCTCCCGACGGCCGCTACATCCTGACCGCGGCGATCCATACGCCCTACAGCTACGTGGTGCCGATGGGCCGCTTCCCGCTGCGCACGGAGGTCTGGAACGCGGACGGCACGACGCTGAAGCCGGTGCATGACCGCGCGCTGGCCGTCGAGCAATCCACCGCCTTCGACGCCGTGGATGGCGGTCCGCGCAACATCACCTGGCGGGCCGACGCGCCGGCGACCCTGGTGTGGGTGGAGGCGCTGGACGGCGGTGACCCCGCCCGCGCGATGGCGCAGCGCGAACGCCTCGTGTCGCTCGCGGCACCGTTCACCGGCCCGCTGGTGCAGCACCTCGCCGTGGGCAGCCGCGTGCGGGGCGTGACCTGGGTGCGCAGCGATGTCGCGCTGGTCACCGAGTACTGGTGGAAGACGCGCATGACGAAGACCTGGCTCTTCAACCCGGCCACCCCTGGCGCCGCGCCACGACTGCTGTTCGACCGGTCCGCCGAGGATGCCTACAGCGATCCTGGCCAGCCCGTGATGACCATGACGCCGCAGGGCACGATGGTGGCGAAGGTCTCCGCCGACCGCAGCGCATTCTTCATGACCGGCGAGGGTGAGAGCCCGGCCGGCGCACAGCCGTTCGTGGATCGCGTGGACATCGCCACCGCCCGCACCACGCGTCTCTGGCGTTCCGCAGGGTCGCAATACGAGGAGCCGATCGCGATCCTCGATGATCGGGCCTCGCAGCTCCTCACCCGGCGCCAGTCCACCACTGAGCCGCCGAACTACTGGATGCGCGACCTGGTGCGCCGCATCGCCCCGCGCCAGCTCACCCGCTTCGCCGATCCGGCCCCGCAGTTCGCCGGCATCACGTCGAGGCTGATCACCTACACGCGTAACGATGGCGTGCAGCTCTCAGCCACGCTCTACCTGCCCGCAGGCTATGACGCCGCGCGCGACGGCCGCCTGCCCTTCTTCTTCTGGGCCTATCCGCAGGAGTTCAAGAGTGCGAAGGCGGCGGCCCAGGTGCGCGGATCACCGTACCTGTTCGTCCGCCCGACCGGTGCCAGCCACCTGTTCATGCTGACGCAGGGCTACGGCGTGCTCGACGGCCCGACCATGCCGATCGTGGGCGAGGGCGACAAGGAGCCCAACGACACCTACGTCGAGCAGCTCACCGCGAGCGCGAAGGCGGCCGTGGACAAGGTGGTGGACCTCGGCGTCGCGGATCGCGACCGCATCGGCGTGGGTGGCCACAGCTACGGTGCGTTCATGACCGCCAACCTGCTGGCCCACAGCAACATCTTCCGCGCCGGCATTGCCCGCAGCGGCGCCTACAACCGCACGCTGACGCCCTTCGGGTTCCAGCAGGAGGAGCGCCCGTACTGGGAAGCCAGCGGCATCTACAACCGCATGAGCCCCTTCACCTACGCCGACAGCATCAAGACCCCGATCCTGCTGATCCACGGCATGAACGACGACAACAGCGGCACCTTCCCGATCCAGTCCGAGCGGATGTACGCCGCCCTCAAGGGCAATGGCGCGATCGTGCGCTACGTCCAGCTTCCGGGCGAGGCACATGGCTACCTCGGCCGCGAGAGCGTGGGGCACACGCTGGCGGAGATGGTCTCGTGGCTCGATCAGTTCGTGAAGCCGGTCAAGCCACGGACCAAGGCGGACTAGCAGGGCCAGGCGCAACCCGGGGCATCGCTGACAAGGTTCACGCGGAAGACGTGGAGAACGCGGAAAAATCCGGCGCGAGATACGACCGTCCGAGGCGCTGGTGGATTGGAAATGAAGTCGGGATGGCATGACGGGCGTCGTGGCGCCCAGCCGCCAACGCGGAAACCGCAGCAACACCAGCGGTACTGCGAGGATTTCCAACGTCCGCGGGCGGGATGTCACGGCGAACGACGGCATCCCGAACTTCGTTTCCGGTCCACCTGGGGCATGGAATGCTGTAGGAACTGCGATTGCGACGCGCAGTTCCTGCAGCTTTCTTCGTTTCGAGTGCGTGGATACCGAGTCGGCCGCAGGACTTTTCCGCGTCTTCCGCGTTTTCCGCGTGACCCTTTCTCACGGACTTGGCCCATGCACAGGAAGCTGCTCGGGATGACACTGCTGGTGCCGGCACTGCTGCAGGCGCAGCCGACGGTCAGGCAGATCGATGGCGCCCCGTTCGCCGCCACGATGGCGTCCGCGCGCGCCGCTGACGCGGTGGCGTTCGTGCTCAATGCGCGGGGCGTGCGGAACATCTGGGTCACCGACTCCACCCGCGCCGAGGCACGGATGGTGACGGCGTTCACGCAGGACGACGGGCAGGACATCACGTCGCTGGCGTTCACGGCCGACGGGCGCACGCTCTACTTCGTGCGTGGTGGCGGGCCCAATCGCGCCGGTGACATCCCCAATCCCACCAGCGATCCCGCCGGCGCGGAACAGGCCATCTGGCGGGTGACGCTCGATGGGTCGCCCGCCGTGCGCGTGACCGAGGGAGCGGCGCCGACACCGGCCCCCCGCGGCCGCGAGTTCGCCTTCACCCGCCGCGGCGCCATCTGGATGGCCTCCGTCGGCAGTGATTCGACCCGCATCGCCCCGCTCTTCCGCATGCGCGGCAGCGGCGGATCCCTGCGCTGGTCTCCCGACGGCTCCCAGCTCGCGTTCGTGTCCAACCGCGGCACGCACAGCTTCGTGGGTGTGTACGGCCCCGCGCGTAAGGTGCTGACGTGGATGGCGCCCAGCACCGACGCGGACAACGCGCCAGCGTGGTCGCCGGACGGTAGGAAGCTGGCCTTCCTGCGCCAGCCGTACGAGGGTCAGGAACTCGGCTTCCGCGCCACGCGCACCGCACAGCCGTGGAGCATCATGGTCGCCGATGTCGCCACCGGATCCGCGCGCACGCTGTTCACCGCCGACACCGGCACCGGCAGTGCGTACTGGGCCATCGTCGCCGACAACCAGCTCACCTGGACCCGCGATGACCGCATCGTCTTCCCGTGGGAGAAGACCGGCTGGGTGCACCTGTGGAGCATTGCCGCAGGCGGCGGAGCACCGGTGGAGCTCACGCCCGGCAACGGTGAGGTGGAGTTCGTGGCCACCAGCCAGGACGGCCGGCGCCTCGTCTACAATGCGAACATCGGTGACATCGATCGCCGGCACGTCTTCACGGTGGCAGCCGATGGCAGCACGCCGCCGCAGCCGGTGGTGACCGGGCCGCACATCGCGTGGAATGCCGTGCAATCCAGCCGCGGGACGCTGCACGCGCTGGTGAGCACTGCGCAGCTGCCGGCGCATGCGGCACGTGCCACGGCCACCGCGTGGCAGCCGCTGGCACCGCAGACGATGCCGGCTGACTTCCCTGGTGCATCGCTGGTGACGCCCGTGGCCGTGACGTTCACGGCGGCCGATGGCATCACGTCGTACGGCCAGGTCTTCATGCCACCCAACGCGAAGCGGGGCGAGAAGCACCCGGCGGTGATCTTCATGCACGGCGGCTCGCGCCGGCAGATGCTGCTCGGGTGGAACTACGGGTCGTACTACCACCATGCCTATGCATTGAACCAGGCGATGGCACTGCGCGGGTACATCGTGGTGTCGCTCAACTACCGCAGCGGCATCGGCTACGGCATGGCGTTCCGCGAGGCGCTGGCACAGGGCGCCACCGGCGGCGCGGAGTACGGCGACGTGGTGGCGGCGGCGCGCTGGCTCGGTGACCGGGCCGACGTCGATCGCAGCCGCATCGGGCTGTGGGGCGGCTCGTACGGCGGCTACCTCACCGCCATGGGCCTCACGCGCAACCCCGAACTGTTCAAGGCCGGCGTGGACATCCACGGGGTGCACGACTGGAACGTCGGCATCCGCACCTTCGTGCCGGACTACGACGTGTACGAGGATCCGGCGCGCACGAGGCTGGCGTTCACGAGCTCACCGTTGGCCCAGGTGAAGAACTGGCGTGCACCGGTGCTGCTGGTGCACGGCGACGACGACCGCAACGTGCGCTTCATCGAGACGCTGACCCTGATCCGGCACCTGCGGGAGCAGGGCGTGCCGGTGGAACAGCTCGTCCTCCCCGACGAGGTCCACGGCTTCCTGCGTCACGAGTCCTGGATCCGGGCATACGAACATGCACTGGACTTCTTCCGTCGGCGGCTGTGACCGCCGCCGCTCCGCGCCCGTCACGTTCCGGGAAGCCGTCGGCGGCCCCGGCCGTTGAACGGGGGGACTTGACAGCCTTCGACACTCTTGCGACTCTGCGTCCCATGAGTCACACGGTCCGCGCCCTCTTTACCAGCTTTTATTACTTTGGCCGCTTCGCGGACCAAGGTGGTAAAGCGCGCGCGTAACACCGCACCGACTTTTCTACCGAGGCCCGCAGCGATGCGGGCCTTTCGCTTGTCTGCGAGGCCCGATGCTGCGGACTCCTCTCCCACCCGACGCCTCACGGCACAGGAGCTCCGCCATGCACAGCCACGTCAGCACCGCCGAACGCACCCCCGAACAGCAGCGCGCCGCCGAGCGGGTCGAGGCGCTGCGCGGCTCGATCGACCGCGTCGACGAGATGCTCCTGTCGCTGATCGGCGAGCGGCAGCGCCTGGCCCGCGCCGTCGGTGCCGCGAAGCGCGCCGCCGGCGTGCCGCCGGTGGATGGCTCCCGTGAAGCCGATGTGATCGACCGCATCATGGCGCATGCCAGTGACCAGGGCGTGAACGAGGTCGAGGCGCGCCTGCTCGCCGAGCAGCTGATCCGGCTCGCCCGCACCACCCAGGGGCTGCCGGTGGCCCGGCATCGCGAGGCCGCGGCGGCGTAGCACGCCCGGCTGCGGTCACGGCGCCCCGCGAACTCCGGGCGCCGCGCGTAGACTGTCCGACAGTTTCGGACCGTCACCGCCCCCACCGCCGCCCGCATGACCACCCGCCGCGACTTCGTCGCCACCTCTGCCCTCGCCGCTGGCGCCCTCGCCCTCGGCCGT
Organism: Gemmatimonadaceae bacterium; assembly: GCA_020851035.1. Lineage (NCBI taxonomy): Bacteria > Pseudomonadati > Gemmatimonadota > Gemmatimonadia > Gemmatimonadales > Gemmatimonadaceae > Gemmatimonadaceae bacterium. Next base: position 96,922 of record JADZDM010000005.1, read on the forward strand.
CCGCGAGACGCTGCCGCCCACACCCGCCTGCTGCCCCACGTGCAGCAGCGCATGGATGCCCCCACCCGCGACCTGCTGCTGCTGGCTCTCGACACCGCGAAACGCGGCGGGGCCAGCTACGCCGACGCCCGCATCCAGCGCGTGCAGCGCAACGCCGTCTTCACCCGCGAGCGCCAGGTCCTCGACGTGGTGGACAGCGACACCATCGGCTGCGGCATCCGCGCCCTCGTGGATGGCTGCTGGGGCTTCGCCGCCACGCCCAGGCTCACCAGTGAGGGCATCCAGCGCGCCGCCACCGAGGCTGTCGCCACGGCGAAAGCCAACCGCATCGCCCGCGACCAGGCCGTGCAACTGGCCCCCAACCCGAGCCACCCCGACGCCACCTGGTCCAGCGGCTTCACCATCGATCCCTTCAGCATCTCGATCGAGGAGAAGACCACCCTCGCCATCGCCGCCAACACGGCCGCGCTCTCGGTGCCCGGCGTGCGCTTCGTCAGCACGCAGCTCCAGTTCGTGAAGGAAGAGCGCAACTACGCCAACACCGACGGCTCGGTGATCGCACAGACCCTCGTGCGCACCTATACGCCGATGGCCATCACCGCCGTCAGCGCCGACCGCAGCGACTTCGCCATCCGCGACGCCGTGGTGCAGCCCACCGGCCGCGGCTGGGAGTCGGTGCTCGAGAACAACCTGCCGGTGAACGCGAAGAAGTGGGCCGAGGAGGCCGCGGAGAAGCTCACCGCGAAGTCGGTGGAGCCGGGGCGTTATGACCTGGTCCTGCACCCGTCCAACCTCGGCCTCACGCTGCACGAGTCGGTCGCCCACCCCACCGAGATCGACCGCGCCTACGGCTACGAGGCGAACTACGCCGGCACCAGCTTCGTCGCCCCGCCGGAGAGGGTGCTGGGTGCGCTCAAGTTCGGGTCGCCGCTGATGAACATCACCGGCGATCGCTCGGAGCCCGGCGGCTGCGCCAGCATCGGCTACGATGACGACGGCGTGAAGCCCGAAGCGTTCGACATCATCAAGGACGGCATCGTGGTGGACTACCAGACCACGCGCGAACAGGCGATGTGGCTGGATTGGTGGTACAAGAAGCGAAACATGCCGACGCGCAGCCACGGCTGCAGCTACGCCGACTCGTGGAGCAGTGTGCAGTTCCAGCGGATGCCGAACGTGTCGATCACGCCGGGTGCGCGGGACATCGGCTTCAGCGACCTGATCGCCGCCACCGACCGCGGCATCGCGATCCAGGGTCGCGGCAGCTACTCCATCGACCAGCAGCGCTTCAACGGCCAGTTCGGCGGCGCGCTGTTCCACGAGATCCGCGGCGGCAAGATCGTCGGCCAGCTGCGCGACGTGGCCTACCAGTTCCGCACCACCGATTTCTGGGGTGCCCTCGACATGCTCGGCGGCCGCAGGAGCTACGAGCTCTACGCCACCTTCTCCGACGGCAAGGGCCAGCCGGGCCAGGCCAACGCCGTCACGCATGGCTGCGTCCCCACGCGCCACCGCCAGCAGAATGTCATCAACACGGGTCGCAAGGCATGAGCCGCTTCATCGATTCCCGCGCCCCGCGCTCGCTCCTCCTCGCCGACGACCTCGTCATCTCGCGCACCGACGCGCAGCGGGTGATCGAGAGCGTGATCCGGCTCTCCCGTGCCGACTCGGTACAGGCCGTGATCCGCTCCTCCCGCACCCGCAACGTGCGCTTCGCCGCCAACCAGCTCTCCACCGCCGGCGTGGTCGAGGACACGACGCTGGTGGTGATGTCGTTCATCGGGCGGAAGCACTCCGCCGTCACCACCAACGACCTCTCACCCGAGAGCATCGAGCGGACGGTGCGGAAGGCGGAGGCCATCGCGCGCCTCGCCCCGGATGACCCGGACATGCTGCCCGTGCTGGGCCCGCAGGTCCTGCGCGACCTCGGCGGCGCCTGGGACGAGGCGACCGCCGGCCTCGCCGCAGATGAGGTCACAGCGGCCGCCAACACCGCCCTCGCCCCGGCGCGGAAGGCGGGGAGCGCCCTCACCGTCGCCGGCTTCCTCATCACCGGCGCCGACGCCATCGCCATCGGCACCAGCGCCGGTCACTTCGCCTACCACCGCGGCACCAGCGCCAACTACACCCTCACCGTCCGCAGCAACGACGGCACCGGTTCCGGCTGGTCGGGCGAGGACGCCCTGGCGTGGAGTGCGCTCAACTTCGGGGCGGTGAGCGCCCAGGCCATCGAGAAGGCGGAGCGTTCCCGGAACCCGGTGGCCATCGAACCCGGCCGCTACACGGTGATCCTCGAGCCGCAGGCGGTGGGCGACCTGGTGGGGCTGATGCCGCGCTACTTCAACGCCCGCAGCGCCGACGAGGGCCGGTCACCGTTCGCCAAGCCCGGCGGCGGGAATCGGCTCGGCGAACAGATCGTGAATGCCATGGTCAACCTCACCAGCGATCCCGCCGATTCGTTGGTACTGACGCAGCCGTTCGATGGCGATGGAATGCCACTGACGAAGCAGTCATGGATCACCAACGGGACACTCAGCACGATGCTGGTGCCACGGGCCTGGGCGGCGCGAAAGAACCTCGTGGCCACCGGCAACCCGAACAACCTCATCCTTGCCGGCGGCAGCACCTCTCGCGACCAGATGATCGCGGGCACCCAGCGCGGTGTGCTGGTCACGCGCCTGTGGTACCTGCGCGAAACCGACCCGCGCACCATGAGCTACACCGGTCTCACCCGCGACGGGACGTTCCTGATCGAGAACGGGAAGATCAGCAAGTCGATCAAGAACATGCGCTTCAACGAGAGCCCGCTCTTCCTGCTCAACAACGTCGAGGCGCTCGGTCCCGTCCGTCGGACCGCCAGTGAGGGGCCGGGCACGCAGATCATGCCCGTCCTCAAGGCGCGGGACTTCAACTTCACGTCGCTGTCGGACGCGGTGTGACCTACCGCACGACCACACCGATCGCGCCGCTGCCGGTGGCGCGCTCGGTCGAGGTCCCGAACTTCAGCCGCCCGCTCGCCAGCGCGAGCAGTCCGAACCGGCGCTGCGCCCACCATGTGACACCCGCGGTGGCCTGGCCGGCAACCAGGCCGTACGGCGTGCCGTCGCCGTCACCACCCAGCAACAACCACGGTCCGACGAGCGCCTGCCATTCGACCCGCGCCGGGCGACTACGCACGCCGACATCGAGATCCAGGGCCACGGCATTCAGCCCGTAGAAGCCGGCGTCATGCACGAGCGACACCCGGCCGCCCACCACCCCTCGCCGCCCCGTCGGCTTGTGCAGCCCGACGGACGGCACGACCGGCGTGCCGGCCAGTCGGTCGATGCGCAACGGACCGACGGCAACGCTGTATCGCATGCCCTCCTGTGCGCCGGCCCGTGACGCCGCGCCAACCGCTGCCACGCCGAGGGCAAGGATGCACAGGACTCTCATGGACGGTATCCGGGCACGGAATGTGGACGCAGGTCGCGACGGTATACTTCAGGTTGCCGCGATGGACTGAGCCTGAACCTGCCCCACCGCACCGGCGCGGGCAACCAAGTTGCCCGTTGCCGAATCCAATTGGTCCGGCCAGCGTATAGGCCTGAAACATCCGTCAGGCCGCGCGCACGCCTCGTCCACCAGCCCAGTCACCCGAGCCCCAGAGCATGACAACACGCCGGGATTTCCTCGCGTCCAGCGCGCTTGCCGCCGGCGCCGTGGCCGTCGCATCGACGATACCGTCGGAGGCCGAAGCGGCCATCCGCCGGTTCGCGCCGCGCGCCATGCCGCATGTGCAGCCGCCCATGGATGCCCCCACGAAGGACCTGCTCATGGCCGCGCTGAACTCGGCGAAGATGGCCGGCGCGTCGTACGCCGACGCCCGCGTCGGACGCACCCGGCGCAACTTCGTCATCACGCGCGAGCAACAGATCATCGAGATCGTGGACACCGACACCATGGGCTGCGGCGTGCGCGCCCTGGTCGACGGCTGCTGGGGCTTCGCCGCCACGCGCACCCTCACCGCCGACGGTGTCGCGGCGGCCGGACGTGAGGCCGCCGCCATCGCCCGGGCCAACCGCGTCGCACGTGACCGCGCCGTCGAACTCGCCCCCGCGCCATCACTCGGCGAGCGCACCTGGTCCAACGGCTTCACCGTCGACCCGTGGAGCATCCCGGTGGAGCAGAAGGCCGACCTCCTGCTGCGTGCGAACGCCGAGGCGATGAAGGTGGCGGGGGTGAAGTACGTGGCGAGCCAGATGTTCTTCGTGAAGGAGGAGAAGAACTACGCCAACACCGAGGGCACCATCACCACCCAGACGGTGGTGCGGAGCTGGGCCCCGATGAGCATCACGGCGGTCTCACCCGACTTCAGCGACTTCCAGAGCCGCAGCAACACCGTGCAGCCGGCCGGCCGCGGGTACGAGCACATCACCGAGGCCGACATCGTCGGCAACGCGCAGAAGTGGGGCGAGGAGGCGGCGCAGAAGCTGAAGGCGAAGCCCGTCGAACCCGGCCGCTACGACCTCGTGCTGCACCCGTCGCACCTCTGGCTCACCATCCACGAGTCGGTCGGCCATCCCACCGAGCTCGATCGCGCCTACGGCTACGAGGCCAACTACGCCGGCACCAGCTTCGTCAGCCCGCCCGAGAAGATCCTGGGGGCGCTCAAGTACGGCCCGCCGATCCTGAACGTGCAGGGCGACCGCTCGCAGCCCGGCGGCTGTGCCACCATCGGCTACGATGACGAGGGCGTGGCACCGGACGACTTCCTGATCATCAGGAACGGGATGGTCAACGACTACCAGACCACGCGCGAGCAGGCGAGCTGGCTCAAGTGGTGGTACGACAAGCAGGGCCGCCCCACCCGCAGCCACGGCTGCTCGTACGGCGACAACTGGAGCAGCGTGCAGTTCCAGCGAATGCCAAACGTGTCGGTCCTGCCGGGCGAGAAGGAGCAGTCGTACGAGGACATCATCGCCGCCACCGACCGCGGCATCGCGATCGTGGGCGACGGCAGCTTCTCCATCGACCAGCAGCGCTACAACGCGCAGTTCGGCGGCCAGCTCTTCTACGAGATCAAGGGTGGCAAGGTCACCGGGATGCTCAAGGACGTGGCCTACCAGATGCGCACGCCGGAGTTCTGGAACGCGCTCGACATGCTCGGCGGCCGGAAGAGCTACATGCTCGGCGCCAGCTTCTTCGACGGCAAGGGGCAGCCCGGGCAGTCGAACGCCGTCAGTCACGGGTGCCCGCCAACGCGCCACCGGCAGATCAACGTCATCAACACGGGACGCAAGGCATGACATCGCGATTCGACCCCCGCGCGCCGAAGCGCCTGCTGGACGCCGCCGAGGAACTCGTCTCGCGCGACGAGGCGCAGCGCATCATCGAGAGCGCCATCAAGCTGTCGAAGGCCGAGGCCATCGAGGTGAACCTCGGCGGCGGGCGACAGCGCAACGTGCGCTTCGCCGCCAACCAGATGTCCACCGCCGGCATGGTCACCGACCTGTCGATGGTGGTCTCGTCGAGCTTCGGGCCCAAGCACGCCATCACCACCACCAACGACCTCTCGCCCGAGGGCATCGAGCGCGCCGTCCGCCAGTCGGAGGCGATCGCACGGCTGGCGCCCGACGACCCGGAGGCGATGCCGCGCCTGGGGCCGCAGAGCATCACGCCGCTTCCGGGGGCCTGGGACGAGGAGACCTTCGCCCTCGATGCCTCGGCTGGTGCCCGCGCGGCGCTCAGTGCGCTCGGCCCAGCTCGCGCCCGCGGCAACCTGCAGGCCGCCGGCTTCCTGCAGGTGGACGCGAACATCAACTCCCTCGGCAACAACGCCGGGATGTTCCAGTATCACCGCGGCACCAAGTCCAACTACACCCTCACGGTCCGCACCGCCGATGGCACCGGCTCCGGCTGGGCCGGCACCGAGGAGCCGAAGTTCAGCGCCATCGACTTCGGGAAGATCAGTGCACGCGCCATCGAGAAGGCGGAGATGTCGCGCAATCCCGTGGCCGTGGAACCGGGCCGCTACACCGTGATCCTCGAGCCGCAGGCCGTCGGTGACCTGATCTCGCTGGTCGCCTTCTACGCCGACGCGCGCGCGGCGGACGAGGGCCGCTCGCCGTTCGTGAAGCAGGGCGGCGGCAACAAGCTCGGGGAGAAGATCGCCGACGAGCGGGTGTCGCTGTACAGCGATCCGTACGACCCGAAGATCCTCTGCGATCCCTTCGATGGTGAGGGCTTCCCGCTCACGCGCCGCAACTGGATCGACGCCGGCGTGCTGAAGGAGCTGCAGTACGGCCGCTTCTGGGCGAAGAAGCAGGGGAAGCAGCCCACCGGTGGCGCGAACAACATCGTGATGTCGGGTGGCACCACCACGCGCGAGCAGATGATCGCGGGCACGCAGCGCGGCATACTCGTCTCACGCCTCTGGTACCTGCGCGAGGTGGACCCGCGCACGCTGCTCTACACCGGGCTCACGCGCGACGGCACGTTCCTGATCGAGAACGGGAAGGTCACGCGACCGATCAAGAACATGCGCTTCAACGACAGCCCGCTGTTCCTGCTCAACAACATCGAGGCGCTCGGCCCGCAGGAGCGTGTGGCCGGCATCGAGGCCGGCGTGCCATGCGTGATGCCGCTGCTCAAGGCCCGCGACTTCAACTTCACATCGCTGTCGGACGCGGTCTGATCACTCGGGCACCAGAGTCGCCCGGGGAAACGTCAACACCCGTCAGCGCTGCCAGCAGAGCACGAACGGCCGCCCCGAGCACCGGGGCGGCCGTTCAGCGTTCAGCACACTGGGGCGGCAGGACTCGAACCTGCAACTTTCCGGTTAACAGCCGGACGGTCTGCCATTGACCTACACCCCATCACCCATCGAACAAACCGCATTCGGCGAGTTCGCGCAACCTGCAGTGTCGGCCTCGCTGCTTCCAGACGTGAGTCCGCACCAGCCGGTGCCGGGAGTCACTTGGCCGTGACGCGGGCTGCGGTGCGGCGATTCTTGGCACGGCCCGCTTCCGTCGAGTTGTCAGCGAGCGGAACCGTGTCGCCGTACCCTTCGGCCTCGAGGCGGCCAGCGTCGATGCCTGCCGCGACGATGGCCGCCATCGCCGCCTTGGCCCGGTCGGACGACAACGTGAGGTTCTTCTTGCTGTCGCCGACATTGTCGGTGTAGCCGCCGATCTTCAGCTTCACCGAAGGGAAGGCCTTCATGATCGCGGCGATGTTCGAGAGCTGGGCCGAGGACGAGGGCTCGAGCACGGCCGACCCGGTCTGGAACAGCAGGCGGTCGAACTCGAACCAGGTCGTCTTGTCCACCGGCTTGGCGGCATCCGTGATGAAGCCCACGAGCTGCGTCTCGATGCCGGATGCCGACACCTGGATCGTCGCGCCGCCGGGCAGTGCCAGCCCGGTGAGGGCTGCGGCACCCGCGGCCGCCGGAGCACCGGTCGGCACTGCTGCCGCCGGCGCCTTGTCGGCACCGGCCGCGTTCAGGTAGCCCGGCGTGCTGCCGATCGAGCCGTTCGCACCGGCCCCGCCGTATGGCACCGCGGTGTCACCCTTGCCCGGGCTGTCGCCGGTCTTTTCGCAGGCCGAAAGCAGGACGGCGGCGGTCAACAGCGAGGCAAGGCGGATGGTGCGCATGCAGGCTCCAGGAATCGTGACGGTCATCGGTGATCGCGCAAACTTAGTCATCCTCCACAATCGCAGTCCAACCGGGGCCGCTACGCCCGTGTGAGCTTCTTGTAGCGCACCCGGTGCGGCTGGTCGGCATCCGCACCCTTCCGGCGCTTCAGGTCCTCGATGTAGGCCTGGTAGTTGCCCTCGAACCAGACGGTCTCCGAGTCACCCTCGAAGGCCAGGATGTGCGTCGCGATCCGGTCCAGGAACCAGCGATCGTGGCTGATCACCACGGCGCAGCCGCTGAAGTCCAGCAGCGCATCCTCGAGCGCGCGGAGCGTGTCCACATCGAGGTCGTTCGTCGGCTCGTCGAGCAGCAGCAGGTTGCCACCACTCATCAGCGTCTTCGCCAGGAAGAGCCGGTTGCGCTCACCACCGGAGAGGTTCGCCACGAGCTTCTGCTGGTCGGCGCCACGGAAGTTGAAGCCGCTCACATACGCGCGCGAGTTGATCTCGCGGTTCCCCACCGGGATCATCTCCCGCCGGCCGCTGACCTCCTCCCACACCGTGCGCGCACCATCGAGCGTGCGGGTCTGGTCGCCGTATGCCACCTGGACCGTCGATCCCAGCACCAGAGACCCGCCATCCGGCGTCTCGGTGCCCGTGATCATGCGGAACAGCGTGGTCTTGCCGGCGCCGTTCGGGCCGATGATGCCCACGATGCCGGCCCGCGGCAGGTCGAACGAGAGCTGGTCGTACAGCAGCACGTCGCCATACCCCTTCTTCAGGTTCTTGGCGATCACCACGTCCGCACCGAGGCGTGGCGCCGGCGGGATCACGATCTCGTGCTTCATCGCGCGCTCCTGGCCCTGCTCACCCGCCAGCTCCTCGTACGCCTGCAGACGTGCCTTGTTCTTCGCCTGCCGCGCCTTCGGTGCCATGCGCACCCACTCGAGCTCGCGCTCGAGCGTCTTCTGCTTCTCGCTCTCCTTCTTCTCCTCCTGCTTCAGCCGGGTGGCCTTCTGCTCCAGCCAGCCGGTGTAGTTGCCCTCCCACGGGATGCCCTTGCCGCGATCGAGCTCGAGGATCCACTGGGCCACGTTGTCCAGGAAGTAGCGGTCGTGCGTGATCGCCACGACCGTCCCCGGGAACTCCGCCAGGTACCGCTCCAGCCACGCCACGCTCTCGGCATCGAGGTGGTTCGTGGGCTCGTCCAGCAGCAGCATGTCCGGCTGCTCCAGCAGCACGCGACACAGCGCAACGCGGCGGCGCTCACCGCCGGACAGCACCGACACGTCCGCATCCGGCGGCGGGCAGCGCAGTGCATCCATCGCGATCTCGACCTTGTTGTCCAGGTTCCAGAGGTCGAGCGAATCGATCTGCTCCTGCACCTTCGCCTGCTCGGCCAGCAGCTTGTCCATCGCGGCATCGTCCATCGGCTCGCCGAAGGCCATGCTGATCTCGTTGAACCGGTCCAGCAGGGCGCGCTGGTCCTTCACCGCCAGCTCCACGTTGCCGCGCACGTCCAGCGTCGGGTCGAGCTGGGGCTCCTGCGGCAGGTAGCCGATGCGGGTGCCCTTGTGGGCCCACGCCTCACCCTGGAACTCGGTGTCGACCCCCGCCATGATCCGCAGCAGCGAGCTCTTGCCCGCGCCGTTGCCGCCGAGCACGCCGATCTTGGCGCCCGGATAGAACGACAGCCAGATGTCGTCGAGGATGACCTTCGAAGGCTGGACCACCTTCTTCAGGCCCTTCATGACGTAGATGAACTGTGGAGCCACGGGTCTCTTCGGAATGCGGGGAGGGCCTTGGGCGTCAGCGCCGTGGAGGCGCGCGGCCATGATCCCCTAAGTTAGCGCGGCCGACCAGCCACGAACCGTGCCCGCCGTCCCGGCCGGCCGGGAGCCATTCCGGCACACCGGCCATTGATTGCGGGGAGTCCTGCCCCCGATGCCCCCCTCCCAGCCCCGCGCCGGCGCGTGAACTTCTCCGATCTTCCTGCTCAACTGGGGTCCTCGCCGTGGACCGCCGTTCCCCTCGTGTTCGCGGCGGGCGTCCTCACGTCGCTGACGCCCTGCATCTACCCGATGATCCCGATCACCGCCGCGATCGTCGGCGGGGCCCAGGCCGGCCCGGGCGGCGCGACGCGGGGACGCACCCTGCGCCTGACGCTGGCCTACGTCATCGGCCTCGCTCTGGTGTACTCCCTCCTCGGGCTGCTTGCCGGTCTCTCCGGCAGCATGTTCGGCGAGATCAGCACCAACCCGTGGCTCTATTTCGCCATGGCGAACGTGCTGCTGCTGGCGGCACTGAGCATGCTCGACGTGCTGCCGATCCGGCTGCCGGCGTGGCTGCTTGCCAGGGCGACGAGTGCCGGCAGTTCCGGCGGCTCGGCGGGGGCGTTCGTGATGGGGGCGATGTCAGGACTCGTCGCCGCACCCTGTGGCGCGCCGGTCATGGCCAGCGTCCTGACCTGGGTGGCCACGACGAAGAGCGCGGTCCTGGGCTTCATCTACCTGTTCGTGTTCTCGCTCGGCATGTGCACGCTGCTGGTGGTCGTCGGCCTCACCGCCGGCGCCACCTCCCGCCTCCCGCGCAGCGGCGCCTGGATGTTGTGGGTGAAGCGTGTCTTTGCAGTGCTCATGATCGGTGTGGCGGAGTACTATCTGGTCGAGATGGGCAAGCTCCTGTTCTAGTCTTGGAGATCCTGAACAGCTTTGAGGCGAAGGCGCGAAGGGGCACGGAAAGCGCGCAAGGTGGCACTGCGCGCGGAACGCTGGTGGGTGGCTGGTCGAGTGACGTTTCCTGGGGGAACACCAACTGCAACAACACGGTCAGCAGCGGTTGCAGTGTGTTGTTGCCGTTCCCCAACGAACGGTTGGTCGTGCGCGCACGAAGCGCCGCTCCATGCGCAGCGCGGCAGTTCCTTGCATCCTTCGCGCCCTGCTTTGCGTCTCCGCGTTCAAGCAGTTCGCATGTGACGATCGAAGCATTCATCCTTGAACATGAGATGACGTGATGTCCCTGAGAATGGTGAAGCGCGCCGCGATGGTGGCAGCAATGGTGGTGCCGGCGTGGGCGGGGGCGCAGGAGGCCGGCATTCCCGTCGGGAACGTCGCCCCGAACGCCATGCTGGAGACGCTCTCCGGCCGGCCGGCGCAGCTGTCGCAGTGGATCGGCAGGACGCCCGTGGTGCTGGAGTTCTGGGCCAGCTGGTGCGAGAACTGCAAGGCACTGGAGCCGACCATGATCAGTGCCGCACGCACCTTCGGGCGCCAGGTGAAGTTCGTGGGCGTCGCCGTGAGCGCCAACCAGACGCCTGAGCGAGTCCGCCGCTACATGCAGCGCCACTCCCTCGGGCTCGAGATGCTGTATGACCGCCATGGCACCGCCGTGGACGCGTACGACGTGCCGGCCACGAGCTACGTGGTGGTGATCGATCGCAGCGGCAAGGTGGTGTACACCGGCAGTGGCGGCTCGCAGGACCTCACGACCGCCATTCGCAAGGCGCTGTAGCAGCGCGTGTGACTGGCCCTGGCGGGCACGGCACGCACACCACGGTGAATGCAGAAGGCCCGGGCGCAGTATCGCGCCCGGGCCTTCTGTCATGCAGGACGGGCCGTGCGACGCCAGGCGTCGCGCGACCGTCCGGTCAGGCTCAGATCGTCACGGCCGGGCAGCTCGGCGCCGCCAGTCCCGTGTACGGGGTATTCGCACTCGCGCCGATCCGGCGGATCACCAGCGTGCGCGCATCGCATTCCGCCGTCGGAACCGGGAACGCGTTGAGGTAGATGTGCGACGTCTGGTCCAGCGGCAGCGTGTTCATGCGGTTGTGACGCCGCACGTCCACCCAGCGGTGTCCCTCGAGCAACAGCGACAGGCGACGCTGGCGCAGGAGCTCGGTGAGGATCGCGTTGGAGCCGCTGGTGGCCGTCAGCGGCGAGGCCGCCAGACCGCCAGACGTGGCGCGAATGAGGTTGATGTCATCCAGCGCCGGCCCGAGGTTCCCGAGGCCAAGGTTCGCCTCGGCGCGGAGCAGGATCAGCTCCTCGTTGCGGATCATCGGCACCGACGTGGTGTTCGTCGGATAGATCTTGTTCTGCAGCGTGGTCGCGATGCCCGCGGACTGCGGGGCAGTGCGGGCCGTGGCCAGCTTGTTCACCTTGGCCGAGTAGCGCAGGTCGGGTGACCCGTCCACACGCAGCTCGGTCGCGGCATCCGCCTCGAGCGACGGGTGCAGGAGCTGGTCGGCCGAGACGGTCGGGCTCAGGCCGTTCAGCGCATCGCCCGTGGCCGTGCTGTACACGTAGTACGCGCCCAGCGACATCGGTGCCGAAGTGTCGAGGAACGACTCCGTCAGCGCCGTGAGCGCGGCCGTGTAGTCCGCCGCACCTGCCGTGCCCTTCAGGCTTCCCGAGATCACCGAGACCCGCGCGAAGATGGCGCGGTTCAGCTTCAGGAAGGTCGACGGCGTGTTGAGGCCGGCGAAGCCGCCGGTCAGCACGAACGGAAAGGCACCACCACCACCCTGGAGCTGCGTCTTCGCCTCGTTCAGCTTGCCGAGGATGAAGCGGTAGACCGAGTCGCGCGTCTGGAACGCCGCGGCCGAGTCACGGACGGCGATGATGTCCGTCGGTGCCCCGAGCGAGTCACGCGTCGCGATCACGTAGTACATGTCCAGCGCCCACAGCGTGTTGGCAAAACCCTTCACCGCCGAGCGCTCGGTCGGCGTGAGGGTGTTGCCCGCGGTGGCATCCACCAGCTCGGCCAGCTGCTTCAGGCCGAGCATGCTGGAATACCGGCCGGCCCACTGGCCACCCGCCACGAAGCTCGCGTTGGTGAGTGCCGCCGTGCGGAGGAACTCGGTGGTGTTGCGCGCCTCGGTCGGCGTGTAGTTGAACGACTCGCGACCCAGGATTCCTACGGCGCTGACGTAGGCCGCGATGTTGCCACGCTGCGCGGCCATGGCCCCGCTGGCGCGGATCTGCACTGCGGCGCGCACGTCGGCATCGACACCCGAGATCGTGGGCGCATTGGGGTTGAGGACCGTCTCGGCGCTGCAGGCGGCCAGGGCGGCCGCAGCGACGAGGGACGAGAGACGACGCATGGCCTTGGAGAGGCCCCGGAACCGTGTTGAGTTGGCGGTCATCGCCTTAGAACCCCACATCGATGTTGAAGAAGAACGTGCGGCTCGGCGGGAACGGGGCCAGGTCGACGGCGAAGCGGACCGGCTGGTTGCCGAAGTTGTTCACCTCGGGATCAGCGCCCCAGTACGGCGTGGACGTGAACAGGTTGCGGCCCGTGAAGCTGAGGCGGACGTCGTTGGCGCGGCTGCCGAAGAGGCGGTGCGACATCGAGGCCGGCATCGAGTACGACAGCGTCACTTCGCGCAGCTTCACGAACGAGCCATCCTGCACGTACGCGTCGGCGATGCCGGCACCGAGGTAGGCGCCGCGATACTGTCCCATCGTCGAGTTGGTGTCACCACCGGCAATCGCGCCACCGGGCAGCAGGCAGCGGGTGCTGGTGCCGACCGTCGGGTTGGTCGGGGCCACGAAGCCGCGGCACGGCGACGGGGCATCGTGGTCACGCGCCGTCTGGGCGTCGTCGTAGTTCGCCTGCGTCAGGTTGGAGAGGAACCCGCCCTTGCGGTAGTCCACCTGGATGTTCAGGCCGAAGCGGCCGACGGTGAAGTTGTTGAAGAACGACATCTGGAACTTCGGCGTCGCGTTCGCGAGCAGCGTGTCCACTCGCTGCAGCGTCACGGAGTCGGCACCCGAGGCATTCGGGATGCGGGCACCCGTGCTGCTCAGCACCGGCTGGTAGACCATCTTGCGGCCCCACAGGTTGCTGGTCGGGAGGCCCACGCCAACGCGCGACCGGCCGAATGCGGCACCGAAACCGGAGTTGGGCAGGAAGAAGCGCGGCACCGGCAGCACCTCGACCCGTTCCTTCACGTTGAAGTAGGTCACGCGGCTGGTCCAGCCGAGATCCTTCTGCTGCAGCACGCTCACGTCGACCGCCACCTCGTTGCCGACGTTGCGCATCTGCACGCCGTTGCCCAGGTACGAGCCGAAGCCGAGGGTCGGCGCCACGGCCAGCGGGAGGAGGGCGTCGCTGATCTTGCGGTTGAAGTGCGTGTACTCCAGGCCGAGGCGGCCGCCGAACAGCTTGCCATCGAAGCCGAACTCGATCTCGCGCATGCGCTCCGGCTTGATGTCCGGGTTGCCCTGCGTCGTGGCCGGGCCGAAGCCGTTGATGCCGGCGATCTGGCCGTTGCCGCCGAGCAGCTGGTCACGGTCGCCGAAGCTTGGCCGGTTGCCCGACTCGCCGATGGCACCACGCAGCTTCAGCTCGTCCACGCGCGGCAGCGCGTTCACGAGGCGGTACGAGGCCTGGTACTTCTGGTACGTCTGCCACGCCTTCGGGTCACCGAACGCACTCGAGCGGTCGGCACGGATGCCGGCCGAGAGGAACAGCCGCTCGTCGAACGCCAGCACGTCCTGCTGGAGGTAGAGCGCCTGGTCCTTGAACTGCTGGCGGGTCTGGTTGGTCGCGACCACACCACCACCCACGGTCGTGACACCCGGCGTCAGGCCACGAGACTGCAGGCGGAAGACGTTCAACTGCTGGTTCTCACGGGTTGCCCCGACCACCGTCGTGGCCGAGAACGGCAGCGACGACGGGTTGATCGTGTACGACCCGCTGACCGTGGCATTCCACTGGCGGCTCAGCGCCTGCGACTGGACGGCCGTGCCGAGCAGGTTGTCGCGGGGCTCGTACTGCAGGAACCCGGGGGAGAGGATCTGGCCGTCGGTGTCGAAGCGGTCGATGCCGCCGACTGCGGAGAAGCGCAACTGCTGCAGGTCGGTCGCGAGGACCTGATAGTCCACGCGCGCATTCGACTGCATGCGATACGTGTTCTCGCTGTTCTTCAGGTGCTGGAACGTCTGGAACGGGTTGGAGCCACCGGATCCGCCGCCGCCCGGGAACGGGTTCTCGGGGAACGTGCCGTCAGCCCGCATGCGCAGGTCCACCAGCGCCGGCGTGTAGGCCAGTGCATAGAGGGGGCTGGTGTTCGTGTTGTCGTTGCCGTCCAGGCCGCGATCGCTGGCAAAGCGCGACACACCGACGCCGACGTTGGCCGTGATGCGCGAGGTGATGTTCTGGTCCAGGTTCATGCGGACCGCCTGCCGACGCGCCCCGGTGTTGACGGCAATGCCGGGGTTGTTCGAGTTCGTGATGGCGGCGCGATAGCGCGTGTTGTCATTGCCACCGTCGATCGACACCACTGTCTCGTAGGCCAGCGCCTGGCGGCCGTAGAGGTCCTTCTGGTAGTCGTAGAACGGTACCACGCCGCCGTTCGCGATCGTGGCCGCACGCACGTCAGCCACCGAGGCGGGGTTGAGGTTCGCCGCGACAGCGAAAGCCGTGGCCGTGTCCGTGAACTGGCGCGTGCCGGTCTGGCGCAGCAGCGACGAGCCGCCGAAACGCTGCGTGATGTTGAAACGTGGGGCGCCGGAGCGGCCCTTCTTGGTGGTGATCAGCACCACGCCGTTGGTGGCACGGGAGCCGTAGAGCGCCGAGGCCGCCGCACCCTTCAGGACTTCGATGCTCTCGACGTCGTTCGGGTTGAGGTCGGCGAGGCGGTTCGACGGGGCGTCCTGCGACGACGTCACGACGGCGAGGCCGCCCGACGCCTGCGTGATCGCGTTACGACCGGTCGAGATGGCGTCGTTCGACATCAGCACCCCGTCGATCACGAACAGCGGCTGGCCGCTGCCGAACATCGATGTGTTGCCACGGATCTGGATCTGGGCGCCGCCACCCGGGATGCCCGAGTTCAGGTTGATGTTGGCACCCACGACCTTGCCCTGCAGCGCCTGGTCGATCTGCTGCGCCGGCACGCGCGAGAGCTGCTCGGACGTCACCTGCGACACGGCGGTCGCGGCATTCTTCCGCTCCACCACGGTCGTCTGGCTGGTGACCGTCACACCCTCGAGCTGCAGCACGTCCTTCTTGAGCGCTACGTCCACCGTGCTCTGCGATCCCTGCACCAGGACGGTCCTGAGCTGGTACCCGATGCGGCGGACCCGCAGCGAGATCGCGCCGTTCGGCACGGTCAGGGTGAATGCACCGGCATCATTGGTGTAGGTACCCACCGACGAGCCGGTCACAGTCACGCTGACGTTGCCGAGCGGCTGGCCCGCCCCTTCCTCTGTCACCTTGCCACTGATGCGCCGCTGCGCGTACAGCTCGCCCCCCGCCAGCGCCAATAGCGCCAGAACGGTGGCTCCCCGACGGATGAGACCCACGGAACCTCCTCCACAAATGGATTGAGCGGCCGGAAACTGAAGCGCCCTGAATCGTCAGTCGACGGTTCGGGGCGCCACGCGGCCATCATGAGAGTGGGCCGTGCTCGCGCGTCTGTCAACGAAATGCCGACACGTGTGTGAGGTCGGGACACCGGCGTCCATTTGTTGATTCTGGAATACCACTACCAACGAGAGTGCGCAGTGTGCGTCAGCGCGCAGCGCCGCATCACACACGACCTGCGATCACGCGGATTGGCCGCGCAGGGTGATCTCACAAAGCAGCCGCGCCGGCTGCGGGTCGCGCGTCTCGTAGGCCTGGATGCGCTCGACCCAGATCGGAGCCCGCACGCGGAAGCGGCGCGCGCGCGCCCACGCCGCGTCGGTCATGGTGCGGAAGAAGTGCACGGTGCAGTGCGGCGTGAACGCAAACTTCGGGGCCGCGAAGGGCAGCCCGCAGGTGGCGATGGCGTCGTGCAGCCAGCGCACCGGGCCATGCACCGGCAGCGGCAGCATGATGATGTTCGTGGCGGGAAAGCGCTCCGGCGCCCCGAAGGTGAAATCCAGCGGCGCCACCGCTGCCCCGACACGCGACAACGCCACTTCGATCTCGGAAACCGGAGTGCCAGACGCGAGCACCCCGACCCCGCTCGATCCTGCCAGCGTGACGTGCGGCCGGAAGAGCGCCGCGAACTTGGGGTCGAGCTCGCGTTGGATGGCGGCTATCCGGTCTGCTTCGGGTCCGAACAGGTCGGCAATCACGAAGATACCGTCAGCCATAAGCCATCATCCCGTCGTCAACGCGACAAAAGCGCACGATCCAGCCGATTGCCAGGGTGTGCGTCGTGCCAGCGCCGAACGGATATGGCGCCGAGCATTCCGATGGCGGAGCCTGAGACCACGTCGGAGAGCCAGTGCTTGCGGTCGCGGACGCGGCTGCCCGCGGTCATTGCGGCGAGCGCATAGACCAGTGGGGGACCGACGGTTTTCCACCCGGACCGTCCCTGCCGGCGCCATTCCACCGCCAGGGTGGCGGCGGCGGCGGCGGCGAGGGCCGAGTGGCCAGACGCGAAGCTCCGGGTACTGTCACTGTTGAGTCCGCCGAGGAAGTCCCAGTGGGCCGGGCTGTGATCCGGGCTCGCGTACGGGCGAGTGCGGCCGGCGAGGAGCTTGATGGCCGAAATGACGGCGCCACTCGCGGCGACCGCCTCGGTGGTGCGCAGGCCCATCACGGCGGTGCCTGAGTCCCCTCGCGCTCGTCCCAGGAGCCAGAGTGTCGGCCCGATACCCGTGGCGACCCAGGTTCCCGTCAGGTCACCTGCCCGGGAGAGTCTGCGGAGGGTGGCGTCGTCCTGCACTCCCGGGCGGCGTGCCCAGGCGTCGCCGCGCCGGTCGGCCGTGGCGATGAGCAGGGCGCCCGCCGCCATGCCACCGAGCTTGAGCACGTCCCCGTGGCGCAGTCCGACCGAGAAGGCGCCCGGCGCCGCCTGCGCGGCTGACGAGGGCGGCGCAGACAGGAAGCGTCGGGCACCCACCGGGTGCGGCGGCGCGATGAACACCTGCGAGTGTGGTGCTCGATCCTGCGCCGCCAGCGCATCGCTCACTCCCGGCATCGCGATGGCACATGCCAGGCTCAGCACCTGCGCCGTCGTGCGCGACGGAGACGCGGGCCGGGTGCTCATTCCGCGCGAGTCTTCCTTCCCTGCTCCGGCGTCGGCGTGTCGTGCCGTCTTGCGCGTTTCGACTTCTTCTCCGCCTGCTCCGCCTGCTTCTCCTGCTTCGACTTCTTCGACTTCTTCTCCTTCTTCCCGGCGCCCTTCTTCTTCTTCTTCTTCGGCTTCGGCGGCGCCATGATCGTGCCGCGACACTTCGCGGAGCCGCACCGGCAGACGTACAACTTCTCGTCCGCCTCGGTATGCTCCGCCGTGCGCTCGTATGCGTAGTCGTAGCTCAACTCGGCGCCCTTCGGGATGTTGCGCAGTGCCGAGATGAAGACGCGGCCGTCCTCCTCCTCGATCGCCTCGCAGTTCGGGTCGCACGAATGGTTGATGTACTTGGCGGGCCATTCGATCGGGCCGGCATCCAGCACCCGCGTGCCATCACCGATGGAGAACAGGAAGGTGTGATGGCGACCCATCTCGTCATCCGGGTAGCGGATGTCGGATTCGGCTTCGTCGATGCACTCGCCGAGGTACTCGATGATGCGGTGCCCCTTCGGGATGCGCCGCGTGGCGAAGGCACCCTTGCCCTGGATCTTCGATGTACGGATGGCGAACGCGAGCTTTCTGGTACCGGCGAAATGAGCCACGGGTGGGGGGAAGCTGGTGGTGAGCCGTTGCGGAGACAGCAGAATAGTCATCCCCGCGCGACGAACCCACGGCGCATGTGCGACGTCAGGCACGCGTCGGGCACAGGGGGCTGGTCCGTCCTGCTACGTTGAATGATGGTTCGACCCTTGCAAAGGTCGAGCTCGTCAGCGCGACGATGCGCCCTTGGAGTGTCCCCCGTATGCGATTGCAGTCAGTCGATCCAGCCGCACCCGATCCGTCGATCATTGCCGATGCCGCCGCGCGGCTGCGGATAGGGGAACTGGTCGCCTTCCCGACGGAAACGGTGTACGGACTGGGCGCCAATGCCCTTGATGCCGAGGCCGTTGCAGGGATCTATCGGGCCAAGGGACGCCCCGGGTACAACCCACTGATCGTGCACGTGCCGCACACCGAGGCGGCGCAGCGAGTCGTGAGCGCCTGGCCCGAAAGCGCCGCGAAACTCGCCGCGGCCTTCTGGCCGGGACCGCTGACGATCGTGCTGCCGAAGGCGCCGACGATACCCGACAACGTGACGGCCGGACTGCCGCTGGTGGGGGTGCGGGTGCCGGCGCATCCGATCGCGCTGGCGCTGCTGCGGGCCGCGCGGGTTCCGGTCGCGGCGCCGAGCGCCAACAAGAGCAACCAGTTGTCACCCACCAGTGCGCTCCATGTGTTGCGCGGGCTGGCGGATGTGGACGGGATCGTGCTGGATGGCGGGCCCTGCGCGGTGGGGATCGAGAGCACGGTGATCGACCTGAGCGACGATCATCCCATGCTGTTGCGGCCGGGCGGGGTGTCGGTGGCCGCACTCGAGGCCGTGCTGGGCGTGCGGGTGCAGCGCGGGGTGGCGGTCGGTCCGGCCGACGCGCCACGTCGGTCCCCCGGCTCGCTCGACCGGCATTATGCCCCGCGCGCTCCGCTGCGGATGGTGGCGGCCGGCGACGCGGTGGCACTCGCGACCACGGTGGACTCCCTCCGTCGCGATGGTGCGCGGATTGGCGTCGTGACCTGGACCGACTTCGGCCTGCCGTTCCGGGAGGATGTCGAGGTGCGTGCCATGCCGGGACGGGCGGAGGCGTATGCCAGCGCGCTGTTCGCGGCGCTGCATGACCTGGATGCACTGGGGGTGGTTGCCATCGTGGTCGAGGCGGTGCCCGACACGCCGGTCTGGGATGCCGTCCGGGATCGCCTGCGCCGGGCGGCATCGTGAATCCCGGCCTCGTGACGGACCACGAACGGGCGTCGAGGCTGCGAGGGACGCCGTCGCTCCCTTAGGTTCCGGGCATGCTGCCCATCAACCTTTCAGGCAAGCGCGCGCTCGTGGCAGGCGTGGCTGACGACAACGGCTTCGGATTCGCGATCGCAAAGGCGATGGCCATGGCGGGCGCGACCGTGTGCGTCGCGACCTGGCCGCCGGCGCTGAACATCTTCCTCAACCTGATCGAACGAGGAAAGCTCGACGATTCGCGCCGCATGCCAGACGGGTCACTGATGGAGTTCGAGCGCATCTATCCCCTCGACGCGATGTACGACACGCTCGAGGATGCGCCGGAGGACATCCGGGAGAGCAAGCGCTACAAGGAGCTGGGTGACTTCAGCATCCAGGGGTTGGTGAACCGGTGTGTCGCGGACTTCGGCGACAAGCCGCTGGACATCGTGATGCACTCGCTGGCCAACGGCCCCGAGGTGCGCAAGCCGCTGCTGGAGGTGTCGCGGCGGGGCTATCTCGACGCGATCAGCGCCAGCTCGTACTCCATGGTGAGCATGGTGCAGCGGTTCGGCCCGGTGATGCGCGAGGGGGGCTCGTTCAACTCGCTGACGTACATGGCGAGCGAGCGCGCGATTCCCGGCTACGGGGGCGGCATGTCCAGCGCGAAGGCCGGGCTCGAGTCCGACACCCGGCTGCTGGCTTTCGAGGCGGGCCGGAAGTGGGGCGTGCGCGTGAACACCATTTCGGCCGGTCCACTGGCGTCGCGGGCTGCGACGGCGATCGGCGTGATCGAGCGCTTCGTGGCGTACTGTGCCGTCAACACGCCGATTCCGGGGGAGTTGAGCGCGGAGGATGTCGGCTTCACCGCCGCCTTCCTGGCGAGCGACATGGCGACCGGGATCAATGCGACGACGGTGTATGTCGATCGCGGCTACCACGCGATGGGGATGGCGGCGGAAATCCCGATGGTGTGAGGCGCGCCTCGCCCGGTGCCGCGACGGGCGGCGTGCGGACGGGGTGGCGCATGTCAGGCCGGGAACGACGTCGGGGCATCGTGCGCTGGGAGCGGAAGACTCGCCCCGGCCGCCGCGTCAGCGGGATCGTGCACAGAAGTCCAGCACTCGTGCACGCTTCAGCGTAACGTTCGGCTGCGTCGTCCCGACGCGTTGCCCTCATCCGCAGCCCCTGTTTCATGTCCCGTCTCATGTCGATCTCCGCCCGCGGCGTCACCGCCGCGGTGCTGGCGAGCCTTGCGGCCTGCGCCACGCAGAAGCCTGCTCCGGCCCCGGTGCCGGCACCCGTCACCCGCACCGGCGCCCCCGCTGCGGGGCAGCCCGGCCCCGGGACCCCGACGGCGGGGGGTGCCCCGAACGGCGCACCCGGTGGCGGCGCGCAGCCGCCAGTGGCAGGCGAGCCCAATCCGCGCCCCTACGGCAGCGTGATCACCCCGCAGGCACGCACCCGGAAGGGCCTCTTCAGCACGCACCTGCTGCGCAGCCGGCTCTTCTTCGAGATCCCCGCGAAGGAACTCGGCAAGGACATGATGCTGGTGTCCACGCTCAAGGGCACGCCGGCCGGCATCGGCATCCGCGGCACCATCGGCAGCAACGCGCTGCTGCGCTTCGAGCGGAAGGAGCACCGGATCATCGTGCGCGCGGTGAACTACCGGAACGTGTCGACCGACAGCACGAACCGGATCAACCGTGCGATGCCGATCATCCAGTACTACCCGATCATCGCGGCGTTCAACATCGAGGCGTATGGCGCCGACAGCGCCGCCGTGATCGACGTGACGCGCATGTTCACCGGAGGCGTGCAGGAGCTCACGGCCCTTGGCCAGCGCGTGGCGGTGGACCCGACGCGGTCGTTCATCGAGCGCGCGGTGTCGTTCACCGGCAACGTCGAGGTGGAGGCGTCGCAGACCTTCACGGTGCAGGCGGCACCGCAGGCACTCCCGCCCGGCTTCGGCGGCGGGCCCGCCGGTGCGACCACGGAGCTGTACCACTTCTCGATCGTGAAGCTGCCGGATGATCCGATGCCGCCGCGCCTGTGGGACGAGCGGGTGATCTGGTTCCGGCAGACGGCGCAGGACTTCGGGTCGTCGCAGCAGCGGGTGCCGGATCGGGTGTACATCAACCGCTGGCGCCTGGTGAAGAAGGACCCGTCGGCGGCGATCAGCGAGCCGGTGAAGCCGATCACGTATTACGTGGACCCGGCCACGCCGCTCTGGCTGCAGCCGTGGGTGAAGAAGGGCATCGAGGAGTGGCAGGTGGCGTTCGAGGCCGCCGGCTTCCGGAATGCGATCGTGGCGAAGGATGCGCCGGCCGACCCGGAGTTCAGCGGCGAGGATGCGAGCGTGTCGATGGTGCGCTGGCTGCCCACGCCGGTGCAGAACGCGGTGGGACCGAGCACGGTGGACCCGCGCACCGGCGAGATCCTCGACGCCGACGTGCAGATGTACCACAACATCATGTCGCTGCAGCGCACCTGGTACTTCTCGCAGGTGGGGCACCTGGACCCGCGCGCGCAGGCCGTGCAGTTCCCCGACTCGCTGATGGGGCGCCTTATCCAGTTCGTGGTCGCACATGAGGTGGGGCACACGCTCGGCTTCCCGCACAACATGAAGGCCAGCTCGATGTACCCGCTCGACAGCATCCGCAGCGCGGCCTTCGTGAAGCGGATGGGCCACTCGCCCAGCATCATGGACTACGCGCGATTCAACTACGTGGCGCAGCCCGAGGACAACATCGCGCTGGCGGACCTCGTGCCGCGCGTGGGCACCTACGACACCTTCGCGGTGAAGTGGGGCTACTCGCCGATCCCCGGCGCGCGCACGGCCGATGCGGAGAAGCCGACGCTCGATGCATGGGCCCGGATGCAGGACTCGATCCCGTGGTTCCGGAGCGCCGATGACCGCGGCATCGGCGGTGCCGACCCGGGCGAGACGAACGAGGCGGTCGGTGATGCTGACGCGGTGCGTGCCACCGGGTACGGCATCCGCAACCTGAAGCGGCTGGCGCCGATGGTGGAGCGCATCGGCTCGTCGGTGCCGGGCGAGGACTACAGCGACGTGGCGGAGCTGTACAACGGCATCATCGGCCAGTGGCGCACGGAGCTCGGGCACGTCACGCGCATCATCGGCGGCGTGAACCGGCAGGCGAAGGCCACGGGCCAGAAGGGTGACGTGTTCGAGCCCGTTCCCGGCATCCGTCAGCGTGCGGCGATGAAGTTCCTGCAGGAGAATGCCTTCGCGACGCCGACCTGGCTGCTGGATCCGTCGGTGCTCCGGAAGCTCGAGGCATCGGGCAGCATCGATCGCATCGGCAACGCCCAGGCCTCGGTGCTGGCGGGCGTGGTGAGCAACGACCGCATGGTCCGCATGATCGAACTGGATGCGTCGCCGGACATCGCGGACCGCTACACGCTGCCGTCGATGCTGTCGGACCTTCGTCGTGGCCTCTGGAGCGAGATCTACGCCGGCCGGCCGATCGACGCGTATCGCCGGCGGTTGCAGCGGACCTACCTCGAGGCGATGGCCGCGAAGATCAATCCGCCGCCCCCGAACCCGCTGCTGGCGGCCTTCGGTGCGGCGGGACCGTCGCTGCGGGCGCTGGCGGATTTCCGCGGCCTGCTGCGCGCGGAGATGATCGACCTGTCGCGTGAACTGGCGACGGCCGCGCCGCGGGCGGGTGATCGTGCCACGCGGGCGCACCTGGAGGATGCCCGCGACCAGATCCGGAAGATGCTGGATCCGAAGTGAGCGGTGCGGGGATCTCGGGCGGCTCGAGATCTCCGTCTCCGTGGCGCTGCGACTCTGTCCCCGCCGGCCACCCGTGACTCTGAGTCCGAGACGGGCGTTGGCCCGCGCGTGACTCTGAGTCGGAGACGGGCGTTGGGGACAGAGTCCACGCGCGACGCGACGCCCGTCCCCGGCCCGGGGGCGGGCGTCGTCCGTTCGGGACGTCGTCCTCGTCGGTATCGCCATTCCGGCTTACCTTCTTCGACTTCCCTCCCTGACCGTTGGCTTCGACCGTGCTGCAGTGACACCCAAGCGCTGGCTCCTCACGATCCTCTCGTTCGCTGCTGCGCTGGGAGCATCGGCATGGGTGGTATGGTCGAGCTGGCCAGCGGGACATGGGCGCCTGTCGCTGCCTTTGCTCGCACACCTGGTGGCGTTCTGCGGCGCCGCGGCCGAGGTCACGCTGCGGGCCTTCAAGCTCACCTGGAGCGCCCGGGCGCTGGACATCCCGCTCACGCTCGGGACGGCGTTCCGCACCTGCCTGGGGGGTGACTTCGGCGCCTCGGTCACCCCGTCACGGTCGGGTGCCGAACCGGCGCGGTTCCTGATCATGGCCGAGGCGAAGACGCCGCTGGCCGGAATCGTGATGGTGCTGTGGGCCGAGATCGTGCTCGAGGTGCTGTCGCTGCTGACGATCGCGCTGCTGATCGCGCTGCTGTTCCCGGGGACCGATCGAGCGGTCTCGAGCGTAGTGCTGGTGATCGCGAGTTATGCGATCACGGTGCTGGCGATCTCGATGCTCGGGGTGGCACTGTCGCGCCGGAACGCCAACGGCCCACCACCGAAATGGGCGCCGAAGATCGGCTTGAACGCCGGTCGCTGGCGCGCGATCCAGAAAGCATTGCGACAGCTTCGAGGCAGTGTCGACGCAGTCCGCAACGCCAGGCGCGGCTGGATGTTCGGGTCGTTCGTCGCATCCGCCCTCCACGTCGCCGCACGACTCTGCATCCTGCCCGGACTCGTGCTCTTCGTCGCACCGGCCACGCCCGTCGCACCGCTGGTCGCCTGGCCGCTGGCCATGCAGTACGGCGCCGCCGTCGTCCCCGCCCCCGGCGGCGGTGGCGCGGTCGAACTGGTCTTCAAGCAGACACTCGGCAACGTGATACCGGCCGAGATCTTCGGTGCCTCGCTCGTCTGGTGGCGCTTCTACACCATCTACCTCTACATCGTGGTCGGGGCGCTGGTGGCGGGCAGTACCGTGATGCGCTCGCTCCGGCCCAAGGCGACGGGCGCGTCAGCTGACCCCGACGCGCCGAGTCCGCCACCGATCTCGATCACCGACTGACCGCATGCCGATCCCGGCCTTTTCGCCCGCCTGGGCTGACGCGCTCCGTGACGCCGTGAACAGCGACGAGGCCTTCCGCGAGGCCGGCCGGAAATGGACCAATCCGGTCGCGCTCATCGTCACCGCCCACGCGGCGCGCCCGGACGGCGTCGCGGTCCAGGTGGATCTCGAAGCCGGCACCTGCACCGCCGCTGCCGCACTTCGCCCCGACGACGTCACGGCCCCCTTCGTCCTTTCCGCGAGCCTCGAGACCTGGCGCGAGATCATGGAGGGCGAGACCGATCCGATCGCCGCCGTGTCACGGGGTCGTGTCGCCGTCACGCGCGGGTCGCTCAGTCTGCTCATGCTGAGCGCCGGAACCGCGAGAGCCTTGCTGGCGAGCACGCGGAAGATCGATACGCTCTGGCCCGGGTCGCAGCCGGAATGAACCCGCCGCTCCGGGCCTCCATGCCAGCCGCGTCCACGGCGCGTGCCGCGGTGATGCCGGCCGGCACCACCGCTTTCCCAACGGACTCCGATCGCCATGACCGCCGCACTCCCTGACCTCGCCGCCCTCGATGCCGCCGCCGAGCTCGTCGGGGCTGCATTTCAACCGACGCCGCAGTACCGGTGGCCGCTGCTCGAGGCGCGGCTCGGCACCCGGTGCTGGGTCAAGCACGAGAACCACACGCCCGTCGGGGCGTTCAAGGTGCGCGGTGGCCTCGTGTACTTCGACTGGCTCCGCCGGACGCAGCCCGGAACTCATGGGGTGGTCACCGCCACCCGCGGCAATCATGGACAGTCGATCGGCTATGCCGCCGCCCGCACCGGGGTTCAGGCCTGCGTGGTGGTGCCGCATGGCAACAGTGCGGAGAAGAACGCCGCGATGCGCGCGCAGGGGGTGGAGCTGATCGTCGGTGGTGACGACTTCCAGGAGAGCGTCGAGCTGGCCGATCGCCTTGCCGTCGAGCGGGGCTGGCACCGTGTGCCGAGCTTCCACTCGCACCTCGTGGCGGGCGTGGGGACCTACGCGATGGAGCTGTTCCGGGCAGCACCACAGGTGCGCACGGTGTACGTGCCGATCGGCCTCGGTTCCGGGGCCTGCGGCGTGATCGCGGCGCGGGACGCACTCGGCCTTTCGTGTGAGGTGGTCGGCGTGACCTCCACGATGGCGCCGGCCTATGCCCGGTCGCTCGCCACAGGTGTGCTGCAGTCGGCGCCGGCCACTACGCGAATTGCCGACGGGATGGCGGTGCGGACGCCGTCCCCGGAGGCGTTCGCGGTGTTGTCGACCGGTCTGGCGCGTGTGGTGGAGGTCTCCGACGACGAGGTGGAGGCCGCCATGCGCCACCTGTTCTCCGACACGCACAACGTGGCGGAGGGTGCCGGTGCCGCCGCGCTGGCCGCGGCACTGCGCGAGACCGGGGCACTGGCGGCGGAGATCGCCGTGGTCCTCTGCGGCGGCAATGTCGACCGTGACGTCTTCGCGAGGGTGCTGGCCGCCGGCTGACGACAGGAGCATGGTGGGGTTGCCCGTCTGCTGCCGACACTGCCACGGAACCAGCGGAGACGCGCCCGGCACCGCACGACAGGAAACGCGGCCGGACGCGCCCGCGCTTCGCGCGTCCCGTGGACTCACCCAGCCGACAGCCCCTTCGATGGATCGCCCTGACCGCCACACTGGCGATCGGGGGTGGGGCGGTGACGCTCGGTGCGCGGACGCTCGGAACGCACCTGGCCGGCGATCCGGGTGCATCGCGGGTGGCCTGGCTCACGCTGGCCGGCGTGGCGGCGGCGGCGGGGTTCGCGGGACTCGCCACCGGCGCGGTGTTGGAAGCGCTCGCGGCACGCCGCGTGACACGGCTGCGGGACGCGGTGTCGCGACTGGGGGATCCCCTCGACGATCCCGGTGACCAGCCCGTCGCGATCAGTCCGCCCGACCACGTGCTCGTGCCGCTGGAACGTGCGGTGACGGCGGCACGCCAGCGCGTGCACCGGACGATCACGCAGCTCGCCGCCGAGTCGGCCCGCACGCGCGCGCTGATCGACACCGTGTTCGGGGCGGTGTTCGCAGTGGACGGCGGTGGACGCGTGATCAGTGCCAATGCGGCGGCGGCACGCATGTTCGGGCGGACGCACGAGGCGCTGGTCGGCAGCGTCCTGTCGGACATGCTCGCCCCAGAATCGCTGCACATGACGGTGGACACGTGGGGCACGGTCCGCGTGAGCGAGGCGGGACTGGCGCCGCGGTTCACCACCAGTGTCCGCCTGTTCGGTCGACCCGCCTTCCACGCCGAGGTGGCCATCG
This sequence comes from Gemmatimonadaceae bacterium, assembly GCA_020851035.1. Classification (NCBI taxonomy): domain Bacteria; kingdom Pseudomonadati; phylum Gemmatimonadota; class Gemmatimonadia; order Gemmatimonadales; family Gemmatimonadaceae; species Gemmatimonadaceae bacterium. The sequence continues at coordinate 123,735 of JADZDM010000005.1, forward strand.
CGCCGCTGGCGCTCGAGGGGCAGCGCGCCTGGGCGGTGTACGTGCACGACCTGACGCACGAGCGCATGGCTGCTGCCGCACTCGACGACGCGCGCCGCGCCGCCGACGTGGCCAACCGCGCCAAGGCCCTCTTCCTGAGCCGGATGGGCCACGAGCTGCGCTCTCCGCTGAACTCCATCGTGAGCCTCACACGCCTGGTGACACGCAGCCGGGCGTCGCAGCTCAGCGAGCGTGATCGCGGCCAGCTCGATCGCGTGGAAGGTGCCAGCGGACAGCTCCTGGCGCTCGTCACCGACATCCTCGACCTCACGCACATCGAGTCGGGGGGCCTCGAGCTCATGCTCGCCGACACGGATGTCGCACCGATCGTGACCGACGTGCTGGCAGGGTTCGGGGACAGCGTGTCGGGCCGGCCGATGCTCCTGGAGTCCGAGCTGCCGGGCGTGCCGGCGATCGCCATGGTGGATGCGGCGCGGTTGCGCCAGGTGCTCACGCACCTCATCGGCAACGCGGTGAAGTTCACCGCGCGCGGAAGCGTGCTGGTCTCGGTGCGCCTGAACCACGAGACCGGCCGCGCGAGCGCGATCCTGGTGCGCGACACCGGCATCGGCATCGCCCTCGACCGGCAGTCGCGCATCTTCGAGAAGTTCGAGCAGGGCGACGAGGAGACGCACGCCCGCTACGGTGGCACGGGGCTCGGGCTGGCCCTGTCGCGCGGCATCGCGCAGCAGATGCGCTGCACCCTCAGCGTGGAGAGCGTGCAGGGGTCGGGCAGCACCTTCACGCTGACGTTCGCCACTGCCGGTGCCGTGCCCGGTGCCGCATTGGCACCCGTGGCACTCCGCGGTGGAACGCCAGTCGCAAGCGCCGCGACCTGATCCTGCTGGCGTGAGATGGGTACGCCGCCGTAATGTGGGGAACGATGGCGTCCGGCCCCCATGCCACCGCGACGTCGCACGCACGCGGCGTCACGTGCCGCAGCAGGTCGCGCCTGACACGCATGCGACGGTCGCGCACGGGCGGCGTCACCCTGCAGGAGACGATCATGGCAATGTCGGGGATGAGGGCGAGCCGGGTGCCGGAGCGGCGATCGTGACGACCCACGGACAGCGGCCTGCGGCCTACCTCACGCGGCGCCACACCGACGCGGTGGAGACGGCCTTCGCGGAACACTTCGACGTCAGCCTGAACCTCGGTGACGTGCCACGGACTCCCGCCGAGTTGATTCGTGCACTGGGCGCCTGCGACGTCCTGGTGCCGATCGTGGGTGACCCGCTGGACGACACCGTCTTCCAGCATGCCCCCTTTCGCGCGACCCTGATCGCGAACGTGGGCGTCGGCGTGAACCACATCGACCTTGGCGCCGCCGCCCGCGCCGGCATCGCGGTCACCAACACGCCCGATGTGCTGACTGACGACACCGCCGACCTCGCGATCGCGCTGATGCTGATGGCAGCGCGCCGGCTGGGCGAGGGCGAGCGGCTGGTGCGCGCGAGCCGCTGGCATGGCCTGGCCCCCACGCACCACCTCGGTCACACGCTGCGCGGCCGGACGCTTGGCATCATCGGCTACGGCCGCATCGGCCGGGCCGTGGCGGACCGGGCCCGGGTGTTCGGGATGCGGGTCCAATGGATCGGCCGGAGTGGCGGAAGCGCCTCCGGCGATCCCGGTCGCGCCGAATCGCTGGACTCGTTGCTGGGCACGAGCGACATCGTGTCACTCCACGCACCGGCCACGTCCGACACGCACCACCTCATCGATGCGGCTCGGCTGGCCCGCATGCGCCCCGGCAGCATCCTCGTGAACACGGCCCGCGGATCGCTGGTGGACGAACGGGCCCTGGCCGAGGCGCTGCGGAGCGGACAGCTGTTTGCAGCCGGACTGGACGTGCACGAGTTCGAGCCACGGATCAACCAGGCCCTGCTGGGTCTCGAGAACGTCGTCCTGCTGCCGCACCTGGGCAGCGCGACCATCGAGACGCGGACGGCGATGGGGATGCGGGCGCTGGACAACGCACTGCAGTGGCTGTCGGGCCGGCCGCCGCAGGACCGGGTGGCGTAGGGCTCGCCGTTCAAGGGGACGGGGATCTTGAACGGGGGGTGCGTCAGGGCCGTTCACGGGGACGGGGATCTTGAACGCGCGTGCGCCAGGGCCGTTCAAGATCCCCGTCCCCTTGAACTCGTGAACTCGTCCGTTCGAAGCACCGCGCCGCGCCCGGGTTGCGATCCGGGCGTAGTTTTCGGGTCTGTGCGGCGCGCCTGACGCCGCCCTTTCCGCGCCCCCGCCGCCTGCCATCCCCGTGACTGCCACCGTCGCCCCCGCGTCGCTCGACCTGCTCAGCGTCAACACCATCCGCACCCTCGCCATGGATGCGGTCCAGAAGGCGGAGTCGGGACATCCCGGCACGCCGATGGCCCTGGCACCGCTGATGTACCGCCTCTTCACGGCGCACCTGCGCCACGATCCGACCGTGCCGCACTGGCCCGATCGCGACCGCTTCGTGCTGTCGGTGGGCCACGCCTCGATGGCGCTCTACGCCACGCTGCACCTGAGCGGCTACGACCTGTCGCTGGACGACATCATCCACTTCCGGCAGTGGGGATCGAAGACGCCCGGTCATCCGGAAGTGGGCCACACAGCCGGCGTGGAGACCACCACCGGGCCCCTCGGCCAGGGCGTGGCGAATGCGGTCGGCATGGCGATGGCCGAGGCCCACCTGGCGGCGATCTCCAACACCGGCGCACACACGATCGTCGATCACTACACGTACTTCATCGCCGGTGACGGCTGCCTGATGGAGGGGATCAGCCACGAGGCGGCCAGCTTCGCGGGCCACCAGAAGCTGGGCAAGCTGATCGGCTTCTACGACGACAACCGCATCACGATCGACGGCAGCACGGACCTCTCGCTGAGCGACGACGCGGCGCAGCGCTTCGCGAGCTACGGCTGGCAGGTGCTGCACATCTCCGACGTGAACGACCTGGGCGAGATCGACGCGGCCATCGCCGCCGCCAAGGCCGAGAAGCACCGGCCGTCGATGGTCATCACGCGCACCGTGATCGGATTCGGCAGCCCGAACCGCGCCGGCACCAGCAAGGCGCACGGCGAGCCGCTCGGCGCCGAGGAAGTGATCCGGTCGAAGGATGCGCTGGGGTGGGTGTCGCACGAGCCGTTCTTCGTGCCGGCTGAGGCGCGCGCACACTGGGCCTCGCTGGTCGCGGGCCGCGCTGCCACACACGCCGACTGGGCGTCGCGCTTCGATGCCTTCCGCGCCGCGGAACCGGCGAAGGCTGCCGAGTTCCTGCGCATCATGGCCGGCGACCTGCCGGCGGGCTGGGACGCGGCGCTGCCGAGCTTCACCAGCGAGACCGGCAACGTGGCCAGCCGCGCCGCGTCCGGCGTGGTGCTGAACGCGATCGGGGCCGGCGTTCCCGAGCTGCTCGGGGGCTCGGCCGACCTGTCGGGCTCCAACCTCACGCTGCGCAAGGGTGACCAGGCGTTCAGCGACACCAACCGCGCCGGACGCTACGTGTACTACGGCGTCCGCGAGCATGCGATGGGCGCCATCATGAACGGACTCGCGCTGCACGGTGGCGTGATTCCGTACGCGGGCACGTTCCTGGTGTTCAGCGACTACATGCGTCCCGCCATCCGCCTCGCCGCACTGATGCACGTGCGGAGCATCTACGTGTTCACGCACGACTCCATCGGGCTGGGCGAGGATGGCCCGACCCACCAGCCCATCGAGCAGCTCTCCGCGCTGCGGGCCATCCCGAACCTGGTGGTCATGCGGCCCGCCGACGCCGCCGAGGTGGCGGAGTGCTGGCGGGTCGCGATCGCACATCGCACCGGGCCCACCGCGATCGTGCTGTCCCGCCAGAAGCTGCCCTTCCTGGGCCTCCCGGCCGACACGGTCCGGGAGGGCGTGGCCCGCGGCGCGTACGTGGTGTCCGATTCACCCACCGCGCCGCGGCTCGTGCTGATGGCCACTGGCAGCGAGGTCGGCCTGGCACTCAAGGTGCGCGATGCACTCGCCGGCCGCGGAGTGGCAGCGCGCGTGGTCAGCGTTCCCTCGATGGAGATCTTCCGTGCGGCCGACCCGGCGTACCGTGCCGCGGTGCTGCCGGCCGGTGTGCCGCGCCTCGCCATCGAGGCCGCACACCCGATGTCATGGTGGGAGCTGGTGGCCGGCCACGGCGACGTGGTCGGCCTCGACCATTTCGGCGCGTCCGCGCCGTTCGACCGACTGTACGCGGAGTTCGGACTGGGGGTGGACGCCATCACCGAGCGTGCAATTAAGATCGTCTCATAAGCACCTGAAATCACCGATCGCTGCAGGCATGACGGTGCGCGTGGAGCAATCCATGCGCACCGTCGGCGTTCCAGCCCCGTCGCACGGGTGGTTGACGCCGATGCGGTTCGGGGATGAATTACGGCAACCGCAACCGTGATACTTCACGCTCCCAGGCACGCGACCGGATGAACACGATCACGCTTGCTGTGCCTGTGCTGGTCGGACTGGAGGTGTCGGCGGCACTCGGACTGTCGTGGCTCTGCTGGCGCCTGGCCATGCGTCGCAACCTGCTCGCGCTGCGCGACATCGCACGCGCATTCGTCGCGCTGAGCGTGACGGCGATGATGCAGCTCCTCGACTTCAACGCGCTGAGCGGCATGGCGCACGCCCTGCCTGACCTGGGGCGCTCGCTCGCGCTGTGGATGTACCTCGGCTTCATGGTGCTCGGCGCTGCCGAGCTGGCCACCGGCAACTTCGTGACGGGCCGCGTGCGACGCGACGCCGTGCTTGGCGCGCTGCTTGCCGCCGCACTGACGATGGTGATCAGCCGCGTGGGCGGTTCGACGGCGCTGGGTGAGGACCTGATCCGCAACGCGATCAGCGCCGGCGGCACTGGCATCGCCTGCATCATCATCGCACGCGTGGTGGACAACGCCGCCGCCCCACCGCGCATGGTGCTGGGCGCCGGTGTGGTGCGCGTGGCGTTGACGCTGGTGGCCATGTGCGCCACGCTCCGTGCCGGGATCGCGATCCTCCACAGCAGCGGCGCCCTGCCCGGAGTGGTGGACTGGGCGCCGATCCTCACGGTGGAGTTCATCGCACACTGTGCACTGTGCGTGGGACTGGTGATCTGGATCCTCGACCGCGACTGGGCACTGGCCGATGCCTCGGTGGAGTCAGCAGAGCATCGCGCCGCGATCGATGCGCTCACCGGGCTCCCCAATCGCAGCATCGTGCTCGACCGGCTCGAGGTCGCCGTGGCCGGGGCCAGGCGCACCGGGTCGCTGGTGGGCGTGCTGTTCCTCGACCTCGACGGGTTCAAGGACGTGAACGACACCCATGGCCACGCCGCCGGCGACGCCGTGCTCCGGTCCGTGGGCACCACGCTGCAGGGTGTGCTGCGCGCGTCCGACACGTTCGGGCGCATGGGTGGCGACGAGTTCGTCGCCATCTCCCCGTCCCTCCGCAGCGAGACCGACCTCGCCATCGTGGTGGCGAAGGTCCGCAATGCGCTGCGCCATGTGGTGGTCATCGAGGATGCGGTCATCCACGTGGATGGCAGTATCGGGTTCGCACTCTTCCCGCGCGACGGAGAGACGGCAGACGCGCTGCTCGCCGCCGCCGACGGTGCACTCTACCGCGACAAGGCCACCCGGCGCCTCGCCCGTTCCGGGGCACTCAGCGCCTGAGACGCTGGAACGGCGCGCGCGGCGGTCGCCGTTGATGCCGCATGACCCGTCGCCCGCACCCGACCACCGCTCCCACCACGCTCGTCTTCGTCGCGCCGTGGGAATGCTCGCGGGCCACCTCGCAGGTGCCGCGACAGCCGGACGACGGTGTGGTGATCTGCTTCGTCGAGTCGGTGGAGAAGGGCGCCGCGCTGCCATGGCACCGGCAGAAGCTGGTGCTGGTGCTGTCGGCCATGCGGCACTTCGCGGATGCGCTGCTGGACGCGGGATACCGCGTGGACTATCGCCGTGCGGCCAGCTACGAAGAGGGCATCGTTGCTGCGGCCCGGGAGCATGACGCCACGCGGGTGATCGCCAGCGAGGGGCGTGAGTGGGAGATGGTACAGGCACTGTCGCGGGCGCAGGTCCAGCTCGCCGGGACGGGCATCGCGCTCGAGCGGCGCGAGGATCGCGGCTTCATGGCCACGCGCGAGGAGTTCACGCGCTGGGCCGCCGGCCGGCGCGGGCTGCGCATGGAGTTCTTCTACCGCGAGATGCGCCGCAGGCACGGCATCCTGATGGAGGCCGACGGCACGCCCACCGGCGGATCGTGGAACTTCGACGCCGAGAACCGGCTGCCATGGCCGGCGAAGGCGCCGGTGCCGCAGCGGATGGTCTTCACCCCCGATGCCGTGACGCGCGGCATCATGGCGCGGGTGTCACGGTGGCGCGGGCGCTGGGCATCGGCCGACGGGTTCGCGCTCCCGGTGACGCGCACCGACGCGCGTGCGCTGCTGCAGCGCTTCGTGCACGAGCGGCTCCCCACCTTCGGGCGTACGAGGATGCCATGCAACACGGCCACGGTGACCTGCTGCACTCCACGCTGTCCTCGGCCATCAACATCGGGCTGCTGCACCCGCGTGAGGTGGTGCAGGCGGCGGAGCAGGCGTTCCGCGACGGCCTCGTCCCGCTGGCGAGTGCCGAGGGGTTCATCCGGCAGGTGCTCGGCTGGCGCGAGTACGTGCGCGGCGTGTACTGGCACCTGATGCCGGGCTTCCGTGATGTGAACGCGCTCGGGGCCACGCTGCCGCTGCCGATGTGGTACTGGGCTCCCGATGGTGAGCCCGGCTACGCCGGCCCCGAGACCGGTGCAGCATGCGGCATGCGCTGCCTGGCCGACACCATCCGCACCGTGCGTGACACCGGGCGCGTGCACCATATCCCGCGCCTGATGGTGCAGGCGAACTTCGCGACGCTGCTCGGCGTGGTGCCTGCGGCGTTGCACCGCTGGTTCTGGGCGGCGTTCACCGATGCCTACGAGTGGGTCACGCTGCCGAACGTGAACGGTATGGCGACATGGGGAGACGGCGGCGTGATGGCGTCCAAGCCGTACGTGGCCAGCGGCAGCTACATCAACCGCATGAGCAACTACTGCACGGGGTGTGGCTACGACGTGAAGCGGCGCACGGGGCCTGGGGCGTGCCCGTTCAACATCCTGTACTGGGACTTCCTCGCGCGCCACCGCGAGCGGTTCGTCACCCACCCGCGCATGTCGATGATGATCCGCAACCTCGATCGCATCCCCGCGCCGGAGCTGGTGCAGATCCGGCGCGCGGCAGCGGAGTTCAGCGCGTCGCTGGCCTACGATGCGGCCGGCACGGATGGTCCCGGTCTCGCGATCGGCTAGTGGCGTGTAATCGAAGTTCGGATAGCACAAAGCCGGATGGGGCGCCTGGATGGCCAGGCGAACACCGCAGCAATACCAGCGGTATTGCGAGGATGTTCAACGCCGCCAGCCGTGATGCCCCGCCCGGCGACTACGTCCGGAGCTTCGATTTCACGCCACTGGTCATCGCGCGCCTCGTCCGCGATGCTCCGCATCACTCAGGGTTCGCGCGGCGTGGCCACTGGCCTGGGCACCCGCTCGATCGCGGTGGGCGACTCCAGCGCGGCTGCCGCCGCGGGGCCCGCACCGAGGTCGGTGAATTTCCGCGCCGCCACCAGCACCCGCGCATCGAAGCTGCCGACGGCACGGTTGTAGCGTGTCACGGCCTGGTCGAGCGAACTCCCCACGTCGGACAGGTGCGAGGTGAAGATGGCCAGTCGCTCGGCCAGCTCGCGTCCGAGCGCGCTCACCTGTGCGGCACTCTCCGCCACCCGCTCCTGGCGCCAGCCATACGCGGCCGCACGCAGGAGGGCGATCAGCGTGGTGGGCGACGCGATCAGCACCCGCTGCGCCACGCCCGCCTCCAGCAGTGACGGGTCCCGCTCGAGGGCGGCCGCGTGGAACGCCTCGCCAGGCAGGAAGAGCACGACGAATTCGGGGGCGTGCGGGAACTGGCGCCAGTAGGCGCGGTCGGCGAGGGCGTTGATGTGCGCACGCAGCTGCTTCGCGTGCCGGTCCAGCGCGGCCAGCCGCATCGGCTCGTCGGTGGCGTCCATCGCGGCGAGGTATCCCTCGAGCGGTGCCTTGGCATCCACCACGATCGAGGAACCGCCTGGCAGCCGCACCACCATGTCCGGCCGCTGCACGCCGCCCTCCACCTGCATCGTGAGCTGCGTCTCGAAGTCGCAGTACTCGAGCATCCCCGCCATCTCCACCACCCGCTGGAGCTGCAGCTCGCCCCAGCGGCCGCGGGCGCTCGGCGCACGCAGCGCCTGCACCAGGTCGCGCGTCTCGCGGCCCAGCCGGTCACTCAAGCTGTGCACCTGCAGCAGCCGCTCCGCCACCTGCCCCAGCGCCTCGGTGCGGTCGCGGTCCAGCTGGGACAGCCGCGCATCGTACGAGGCCAGCAGTTCGCGCATCGGCAGCAGCAGTTGCGCGATGGTCTGTTCCCGCTGCTCGGCGTGGGCCGCCCCATCGGCTTGCAGCGACGTGAGTTCCGCCCGGGTGGCGGTGAGGAAGGCGTCCTGCGAGTGGCGCAGCGCATCGGCCGCGATGGTCTCGAAGGTGGCCCGCATGGTGTGCTGCGCATCGCTGAGCGCCGCCAGCCGCGCGGCCGCCGTGGCCGCACTGCCGGCCCGCTCGGCGTCGGCGATGCGCCGCGCGGCGAGCCAGGCCAGCACGCCCCCGATCGCGATGCCGGCCACGAACGTGACCAGCAGCAGCATGGAATCACTCACTCGTCCGGTCTCCGCAGTGGCGACGATTGGGGCGCCGGAAGCACGGCGCCCCGGCACACACAGTGTACCGGGGCGCTGCTGCAGCGTGGAGAGGGATCGTCGTGCCGTGGCGCCTCAGCGGCCGATGTGTGGCAGCAGGGACCCGATCATCGGTGCGATCGCGTATCGCCGCTTGCCGAGCACCCCGCCGATGGTGAGGCGGGCGTAGGCACCCTTCAGGCCCAGTTCCGGTGCGCCGGTCACCTTCTCCGGACCCGAGCGCCAGGTCGGATCGCCGATCGACGTCATGTAGCCGCCGCGGAGGCCGATGCTCATGAGCATGTTCGGCCAGGGCAGCCAGAACACATGGTCCAGGCCCGCGCCCACGTGCGCCTGGTACTGCCGCGCCGTGATCTCCACGTTCCGTCCCCCGACCGAGGAGATGTCACGGAAGCTGGTATCGAAGTTGAAGCCACCGTTGCGCCGGAGCGTGACCGTGTTCGCGCTGCGTGCGATGCCCACCAGCGGGTACACCAGCGTGGTGCGGGCGAGGATCACCGGGATGCCGATGTCCACCTGCCCGAAGGACCCCGTCTGCTCAGTGGTGTAGTTGGTCGCGCGTGCCTTCTGCGGCACGTAGGTGTGGCTGCCGGCCATGAGCATGATCCGGTTCCACCGCACCCAGCTCTCGACGCCGAGGGTGGGAATGGTCTTGCGGAGCTGCCCGCGCCCCTGGAGGGCGAGCTGGGTGTTGAAGGCGTCGGTGTTGGCACCGATGGCACCGAGCTGGATGCTGATGCCGGCGACAGGCGGCAGCGGCGTGGTGTCGACCGAGATGATCGGGCCGGATGCCTGCGCCACCAGTGATGCGGCCGACACCGCCAGGGCGAGCCCCGGTGCAGCCAGACGGCGGACGAATGCTGGAATCATGAGGTTTCGTAGTTGAGGACAGCGGTGCCGGACCGCGCACCGCGGACGCGGCGCCAGTCGAGCGTGATGAGGATCGCATCGAGCGTGATCGTCACCGCTGACACCGCACACCACGGGCAGAACGACTTCAGGACCACGAACTCGGCGTACTTGAGCCGGAGCGTGAAGAGCACTGCCCCGTAAATCAACACCATCAGCAGCTGCGTGGGCCACGCAGCGTCCTCGAGTGCAGCCGTGCTGCCGGCGAGCGCAACTGCCACCACCACGGCGTATCCGACCGTGCCGATCAGCGCAACATCGATGCCCAGGAACCAGCCGTACTTGCTCCCCTGGACGATCTCGCAGCCGTGCCCCGTGCCGCAGACCAGGCGTCCCATGTACCCCATCTTCCAGAGCGCGAGGTACAGGGCCACCATGCACGAGGCAAGGCTGAGCAGGGCAATTGCCCGTCGGTAGGTCATTCCGGCATGATGAAGGATCAGGGTGGCCGCCGCTACTCCCTCGGCATGGATTGCCGTACCCTTCAGGCATGCCGGAGACCAGCGAAGTCACGGAAGAGCCGTGTGAGCGTCCTTCCAGCGACGAACTGGACACCCTCAAGGTACCATTCCGCCCCTTTCCCGAGGGGCGGGGGTGGTTCGTACACTATCACTACCGGTCCGACGGGACACCGGCGTACCGCCGCCTCACCCACGGCGACCATGCCGAGCTCTGGTACCGGACCCTTCCAAAAAGCTGAGCCCGGCAGGCGCGGTGGCCCGGACGCCGGAACCGGGACCGGGCTCGATCCGTAGGGCAATCGCGGGGTATACTCCCGCATCGGGGGGTACCCCCCGCGTTCTTCTCCCTGGAGTCAGAAACTCGATGCGCGCTTCGAATCCTGTGCTGTCCCGCCTCGCCGAGGCGGCCCGCGACACCCTGTCGTCGACCGTCCGCGGCGACGCGATGACCCGTGCCGGCACCGCAGGCAAGGCCGGCCTGCTGCTGGCCCTCTGCGTGTTCTCGGCCTCGTTCACCTGGTCCCAGGTGGCCGGCGGGAACATGGGCATCGTCATGCCCGCCCTCCTGGTTGGCGGACTCGGCGGTTTCATCATGGCGCTGGTCGTGTCGTTCAAGCCGAACACCGCCCCGATCACGGCCCCGATCTATGCCGTGCTGGAGGGGTTGCTGCTGGGCGCGATCTCGGCGCTCTACAACCTGCGCTTCGCCGGCCTCCCTCAGCAGGCCGTGATGCTCACCTTCGCCGTCGCCCTCGGCGTCTTCGCGCTCTACCGGCTGAACATCATCAAGGCCACCGCCGGCTTCCGCCGCATGATCGTGGGTGCCACCATCGGCATCGCGGTGTTCTACCTGGTCAACCTCGTGCTCTCGCTGTTCAACGTGAACATGGGGTACAGCATGTCGTCGAGCCCGATCGCGATCGGCATCAACCTCGTGATCGCCGGCGTGGCCGCGATGAACCTTGTCCTGAACTTCGACGACATCGACCAGGCCGTGCGGATGGGTGCGCCGAAGTCGATGGAGTGGTACGGCGCCTTCGGCCTGATGGTCACCCTGGTGTGGCTCTACCTCGAGCTGCTCCGCCTGCTGTCACGCCTGCAGGGCCGACGCGACTGACCCGCTCCGGGCCGCCCGGCGCGGCCCGCGACCGACCCCACGACGGGCGCTCCCACTGCCGGGGGCGCCCGTCGTCGTTTCGCCACCTTCCCCCCGTCGGACTTCCTGACACACCGCGGGTCTTCCGCCGACGACAAGTTGGGCGCAACGTCAGTGAGGGTCAGTCCGGATATTCGCATCCGGCGCCCACCGCGCCGACGCGGAGGACTCTCATGGATCGTCGAACCATCTCCCGGCTCAAGCCGCTCCTCATGCCGGGTTTCAGCGCCATCCTCGCGCTCCTGTCGCTGACCACCGCGCCGACCAGCGTGCGTGCGATGGCCTATGCCGCCTCCAAGTGGAGCGCGGAGCTCGCCCCCCCGAACGGGGCGGTCGGCCCGCATGGCTCGGTCGTCCTCGAACCGGGGCGCCAACCGAACCACGTGCGCGTCCGTGTCGTCATCAGCGGCGACACCCCTGGCGCACTCAGACCCTGGCACCTCCACACGGGACACTGCGGCGAACAGGGACCCATCGTCGGGCCGGAACAGGCGTATGCGAAGATCCGCATCAACGCCCGCGGCAACGGCGTGGCGGTGATCGACCTGCCGATCCCGTTCCCGGAGGCCGGCGAGCTGTTCGTCAACGTGCACGAGTCGGTGAAGGCGATGGAGAAGATCGTGACCTGCGGCCAGCTCGCGCGCTGAGCCACACACCGCGGGCGATCGCTGCACATCAACTGACGCTCGCGCAGTAGAATGGTGGGTCGAGTGCCGACCCACCTTCAGCTGCGCCTGCGTGCACGAGTCGTCCCGGTTTGTCTTCCTGATCAACGCCGCTGCCGGCACCGGCAAGGCGCCCCGGCGGCTGGTGTCGATGCTGGCCGCACACCCCGGCGTCCTGGCCCGCTCACGGTTCCTGCGCACCGCCACGACCGCCGCGCTCGACGCCGCGCTGCGGCTGGCCGACGACGAGATCCCGGTGGCCGTCGGCGGCGACGGGTCGCTCAATGCACTCGTGACCCTCATGGACCGGCGTGGCGAGTTGCAGCGCACCCTCGGCCTCGTGCCCTTCGGCACCGGCAACGCCACCGCACACACGCTCGGACTTGCATCACCCGTCGTCGCACTGCGTGCCCTCGAACAGGGGCGCACCCGCTCGATCGACATGATGCGGACCAGCATCCCGCACCAGCCGATCGCCCTCGTGAGCTGCAGCACCGGGTTCGAGTCGGAGTTCCTGCAGCGCTATGCGGCGCTGCGATACCGGTCGCGCCAGTGGGCGGGATGGAGCGCACTGCTGCTCAACCTGCCCACGCGCATCAGCGGCGTGACGCTGGTGGTGGATGGCACCGAGTGGGTGCACCCGACGTCGCTCGTCCACAACGTGGGACTCTACAACATCCCGCACTACGCGTTCGGGTGCGTGATGTGGCGCGGCATGGAGCCGGACGACGGCCTTGCCATCGCCGCCGAGGTGAGCACGCCGCTCCGGTACTGGAACCTGATGGCCCGCGGCGTGCAGGCACCGGACCTCGCGCGCGCCGGCGCGCCGGCACTCCCCGGCGTGCGCACCATCCGCTGGAAGCGCGCCGAGCTGCGGTCACCCACGCCGCTGCAGGTGGATGGTGAGCCGATGGGCGTGAACGTCGCGGAGCTGGCAGTCGATTCGCGGGCGCTGACGGTGATCGCCGCCTGACTGCCGTGTCATCCCTTCCGCCGGCGTCAGCGCAGGCCGTCGAAGGTGAAGCCGGTCCCGAGCACCACGAGCCACCCACCAGGCAACCGGTCCGTTGCGAAGCGCCGCACGAGGTCCAGTCGCGTGGCTCCCACGGTGCCGGCGGACCGGATCGGGGCGAAGCGCAGTCCCACGCCGGCGTCCTGACCATCGCGCGGCCTCGAGCCCTGGTACCACGCCCCACCGGTCTCGGCGAACGCCGCCACACCCGCGGCGAAGGAGCCGAGAAAATCCGGCAGGACGGTGTAGCGGTACTCGAGCATGCTGTAGCGCTGGCGGTCGCCGGTGAACGAGTGCAGCGCGAAGGCCCGCGGGCCGCGGGACAGCCCGAGATCGAACTCCTCACCCGGATACGCGTTGTGGTCCCAGCCGAACATGCTGAATGCCACCAGCAGGTGACGCCGGCCGGGCTGCAGCACGAGGCTGCCCGACAGGTTCGCCGTGCCGCTGTCCAGCACACCGCCGCTCAGCAGCCCGTTCGCGCGACCGATGACCTGCGCGAAGCCATGCGGAATCCGCACGCCCGTGCGCGCCGACAGCACCGGGCCCACGCCCGTGCGCGGATAGCCGAGTGCCGCCGGCGCCACCGCCACGCCGACGCGGAACGTGGTGCTCAGGTCCACGTCCTCCGGCTGGCCCATCATGCGGAAGTTCCGGGTCAGCAGGAAGTCGGCGTTGCTCACGTCCAGGAACGTCGTGAGCGCACCGGTGGTGGTGCGCGCGAAGGTGGCGGGCACGCCGCGCGGCACGAAGTCGTCACGCCGCACCTGGGCCATCGCACCGAGCCGCAGGTAGCCGCGCGGTGAGGCGCGCAGTGCGTGCGAGGCGCTGATCGCCCCGATGGTGAAGCGGCGGTTGAGCGAGTCGGTGGCCGACAGCGTGCCATCACGGAACCGCAGCACACGGCCGCGGAAGTCGAGGAAGCTCGCGAGCACGGCGTTGCGCGAGGAGAGGCTGAAGAACGGCTTCTCGATCGCCCCGCCGTAGCTGTAGCCGTCCGAGAGCCGGTTGTAGAACATGCTCGGCGTGACCTGGTTGTTCACCACCCGCGGGGCGCGGAACGCGAAGCGCAGCAGGGAGCGGTCGGGGTCCTGCACATAGCGGGCATCGAGCGTGGCGGCGAGCCCGAGGAAGTTCGTCTCGAGCACCCCGATGCTGAACAGCCGCTGTCCGCCGGTGCTGCGGAACGTGGCGTACGGCCGGGTGGTCCAGCCGTCCTTCGTGATCACGCGCACGGTGCGGCCGTCGGCGCTGGTGTCCACCGCCACGTCGCGGAACACCTGCAGCCGCCGCAGGTTGCGCCCCGTCTCGGCCGCCCGTGCCGAGTCGAGCATGTCACCCTCACGCAGCAGCAGCTCGCGCTCCACGACGCGCTGGCGGGTGCGCACGTGGAGCTGGTTCGCGATCCGCCGCGTCCACCGGGTGGCCTCCAGCGAGTCGTACACGTCGTGCCGCTCGACGATCACCCGCTGCACCAACCGTCCCGTATCTCCCGGCGCCTGCTGTGCCAGCAACGTCGGTGAGAGCACCAGCAGCGGGGCAACGACACGAAAGCACTGGGACCTGAAGCGGGGCACGACAGTCCTGGAAGACGTTGCAATCCTTGCGGGCATTGAAAGCTGCACGGCGCGCACGCTGTTCGACAAGCGAGCATCCTGGACAGCGTTGACGCAACGGCGTGAAGGGCGCCAAGGACGCACGGAACATCCGGTCCACCACCGCGGCCTCACCCTTCCATGCGCGCACGGGCATCGGCAATGACCCGGGAACCGCCACAACCACTGCAGTTCCATACGAGGACATCGCGTCTCGCACGGGCCGGGAGACACCACGTGCAACGAACCCTCTGCGTCCCTCGCGCCCCTTGTGCCGTTGCGTCAAGGCTGTTCACGATGCCACGAGAACGCAGGGGGCTCACTTGACGAGGATGATGCGCGGATTGACGGGATAGACCCACTCGACGCCACGGGTCGTGATGGTGGCGTCATCCTCGAGCGGGATGCGCAGCTTCTTCCCGCCCCACTCGGGAATCGGCGTGTACGCGAACAGCTCGATCGAGAAGAGGTTCGACGGCCGCATCTCGTAGGTCAGGCGGCCGGGGTTGAAGAACGCCATCGACGGCCCGATGCCGTGGCCCCAGTCGCCCACCGAGTGGCAGCCGATGATGAACTCCACGCTCGCATCGGCGCGGGGCTGGTTGAAGCCGCGCATCTGGAGGATGCCGGCCTGCACGATGGCGGCATTGACCACGTCCATCATCTGCTGCGCGGTGCGCCCGGGACGGGCGGTGCGGTGGATCACGTCACGCACGCGCACGGCGTTGTCGAACGCCCGCTGGAAGCTGGCCGGCAGCGCCGTCTCGCCCGGCTTGAGGATGTACGCGATGCGCTTCTGGTCAGTCCACATCGACAGGTAGCCGACCCCGAAGTCGAGCATCACCAGGTCCCCGCGCTGGATGATGCGGTCGTTGCTGGTCGCCTCGATGCCATTGGGACCGGTGATGTAGACGCTCGGCACGCCGAAGCTGCTGCCAAGGCGGCGCTCGTACTGCTGCTGCTCGATCCACCAGGCCACGTCGGCCAGCGTCGTGACGCCCGGCGTGATGACCTCGTTGCTGAGCGCCCGCTCGGCAATCTGCCGCCCCAGCTCACCGGCCTCGCCGAAGGCCACGATCTCGCTGGCGGTGCGGCGCGACGAGAAGTCGGACACGAGCTTCTCGGCGCTCACCAGCCGCGGCGCGTAGGTAGGGCCGAGGGCGGTCACGAGCTGGTCGTGCAGCGTCTTCGTGAGGCCGTCCGCCATGCCCATCTCGGCCGACAGGTTGATCCCGATGCGCTTCGGGTTGCGCGCCGCGACGAACGCGCGGATGTCGGTCTCGCCGTCCGGGATGTCGTACGCCCCGCACGCCGCGCGGTGGTGGTCCTCGATGCCGAGGGCGGCACGCTCGATGTGGTCACCGCCGCGGTCGGTGAACACGAAGTACCCCACCGATCCCGTGTAGCCCCCACCGAGGATCGTCGCCATCGGGTCGTCGTGGCCCTCCTTCTGCACCACGATCCACATGTCGATCCCGTTCTCCCGCATCGCCTGGGGCAGGATGTGGTCGAACTTCTCCTTGCGGATCTGGCACATCCGGTCCCACCGGACCTTCGCCTCCGGCAGCAGGTTCCGCTGCCCCTCCGCTCCTGCCGCCAGCAACAGGCTGGCCGCGACCGCGATCGCTTGCTTCTTCATTGCTTCACTCTCGTGGAAGATCGCTTCAACTGCTTCAACGCAAAGACGCAAAGGGGCAATGAACGCGAAGATCTGCACGTCTACCAGAGCGGTCTCACCCTTCCATGCGCGCACAGGCGTCGGGAATGCGGTGGGAACTGCAACAGCCACCGCAGTTCCCTTCAATACGTCGCTCCTCGCGCGGGCCGAGAGGTGCCGCACGCATCGATCCCTTTGCGTCCTTCGCACCTTCGCGTCAAGGCTTTTCCGTCGACGGACTAGGTGCCCGGACGCAGATAGCGCGCCAGGAACGCCCAGATCTCGCGCCGCGACTCGCGGGCCAGGCGGGTGTCGATGCGGTTGAACTCGTGGCCGCCCGGCGCCGCCTCGTACACCTTGTGCTCGAACGGCCGCCCCGCCGCCTTGAGCGCCTCGATCAGGTGCTGCACCTCCATCACGTTCACGTCCTCGTCGTTCGTGTTCGTGTGCACCAGCAGCGGGATGCGCAGCTTCTGCACCGAGTTCACCGGCGAGCGCCGGCGGTACTCGGCCGGGTCGTCCACCGCGCTCTTGCCGATGAACTCCGTGAACGTGGCCTGGTACCCCGGCCCCTTGTAGCCCATGCGCTGCACCAGGTCACTCACCGGCACGCCGGCGTACGCCACCTTGTACGCGTCGGGATAGTTGAAGGCATTGAACAGCGTGAGGTAGCCGCCGTGGCTCCAGCCCAGCACACCCACCCGTGCCGCGTCCACGTTGGGCAGGTTCTCCACCGCCCAGTCGCGTGCCGCCTTTACGTCGTCCACCTCGCCGCCGCCGTAGTCGATGGCGTTGTACAACTCGCCTCCGTACCCCGTGCTGCCGCGGTACTCCGGTGCCACCACCACGTACCCCTGCTCCAGCAGCTCGCGCAGGATGTGCGAGTAGAACCGGTCGAACGAGCCGTGCACGTACCCATGCACCAGCACCAGCAGCGGCGCCTTCCGCGTGCCGATCGACTTCGGCACGAACGAGTAGACCGGAAACTTCAGCGGATTGCCCGCCCCCTGGCCGGTGGGATTGCGGTTGCGCGGCGGCACCGGACTGGTGATCCACCACTTGTCCATCACCGCGATGTCCTCGGTGCGAGCACGCCACTCGAGGTCGTCGACCTTCTTCTCGAGGATCTCCAGCTGACGGTCGTAGCCGCGCGGCCGCTCGTCGTCTGCCTGCGGCACCGGTCGCGTCTGGACAGGCTGCGAGACTGCCACCCGTGGCAGCGTGAACCACAGGACAGCGGCGAGCACGACAGGAGAGAGGCGCATCGGCAGGAAGTCGGGGGGCTGGCACGGTCGTGGACGCTTCATCTTCACCCCCCGCACACTGCGATGCCAAGTGCGCCCAAGGCTCACGTCGCTTGCGCAGGCCCGGTGTCGTGCGCGAGGGTGTGAGCCGAAATCGCAGGAACCAACGCGTTTGTTGACAGTCCGCTCCGCCCGCCGGAGTTTCTGCAGGCGGTCCCCGCCAGCGCGCCCACCTGCGCGCCGCGTGAGTCTCACCCCAGCGCACGACCGTCATGCGAAAGGCTGCCGTCATCATCGGTGTGGATCGCACTGGCACGCTCACACCACTGAAGTCGGCCGCACGCGGCGCCGAGTCGGTGGCCGCCTGGCTCAGCGGCGAAGGGTTCGATGTCGCATGCCTCACCGACCGCACCGAGCCCGTCACCTGCGGCGCCGTCGAGGACGCGCTCGGCAAGTTCGTGACCGTGCCACCCCGCTACAACCTGCTGCTCGTCTACTTCTCGGGCCACGGCTACTGGCAGGCCCGCACCGACCAGTGGCTGCTGAGCGGCGCCCCGGTCAAGGCGCGCGAGGCCGTGAACCTGAGCGCCGCCATGGAGCTCGCGAAGTACTCCGGCATCCCGAACGTCGTCTTCATCTCCGACGCCTGCCGTTCCATCCCCGTCTCGCGCGGCGCGTCACTCGTCGACGGCAGCCCGATCTTCCCCAACTACGACGACATCACGACTGCCTCGAAGATCGACTACTTCAAGGCCACCAGCGAGGCCACGTCGGCATGGGAGGGGCTCGTCGATGGCGCACCGCAGAGTGTGCTCACCACCGCCCTGATGCGTGCGTTCGAGTCACCCTTCCCCGACATGATCCGCCTCGTCACCGACGGCGATCGCACCATCACCGTCGTGCCGAACCGCCGCCTCGAGCGCTTCCTGCAGGAGGAGGTGGACGGCCTGCTCGCCAAGATCGACCCGATGCTCGTGCAGCAGCTCGAGATCAACGTGCCGTCCGGCGATGACGTCTACATCGCGAAGGTGAAGGACACGCCGGCCGACGTCGTGGCGCCAACCGCGCCCGCGCCGGATCCGACGTCAGCGCCGCGGCCCGGCTCCGCCCCGTCCGAACGGGGGCCCATGCCGGCACCGCCCCCCCCCGTGCCGCAGGCGCCGCCACGCGAGGATGGATTCGCCGGTGCCGAACCGCCGGCGGCGCGTCCCGTTGATCCCGGACGCCGCGCCGCCGACGTGGTGGCGCAGGCGCTCGCGTCCAAGGCCTTCATCGGTGCCGACGCGGCCGAGGCGCTCACCGTGCACGACGCAGGCACCGAGGCGGCGATCCAGGAACGCATGCCATCGGACAACCTCACCTCGTTCGAGACCGGCACCGGCTTCGGTGTCACCGGCACCACCATCACGCGCGTCCTGGCGTCCCGTCGCCTCGGCGCGGCATCACCCGCCATCCCGCGCGGTGGCAGCGAGTACGTGCACGTGCAGGTGAACACGCAGGGCCCGACCTCCGTGGCCATCCAGTTCGCGGATGGCCGCAGCACCGTCCTGCCCGCGTTCCCCGGCTACCTCGGCCACATCGCCTACGGTCCCGAGGGCATCAGCACCGTGAGCTACGTGCCGTCGGAGCGCGACCCGCGGCACGACGACTACCTGGCCACACGCAAGGAACTGGACCGCCTCCGTGCCATGGTCGCACTCGCCGTGGACCGCAACACCTTCCGCCTCGGTTCGAAGCGCGCCGCCAACGAGTTCGCCCAGCGCATCCGCCCGCTCAAGCGCGTGGACCCCACGCTCGGCCTCTACGCCGGCATCGCCTACGACGCCGCCGGCAACACCGACGCCCTCGTCAGCGTGGTGGACTTCATGCGCGAAGACATCGGCGTGGACCTGTTCGACCTCCGGCTGCTCACCTGGCGCTCACCACAACTCGCGTTGCTGCCCACCCGCGTCGTGCCCTTCTGCCCGATGCTCACCGAAAGCTGGAACCTGCTCGCCACGCGCCCGTCGCGCGCACCGAAGGCCGCACCGGTGGAGGGTGGCGACACCACGGCACCCGACCTGCGCCCCATCGCCACCGCCGCACTGCTGGAACTCCGCCAGCACCTCTGCAACTCCCTCTGGACCACCTTCGAGCCCGAGGGGGCCGACTTCCTCTTCACCGCCGTCGAAACGGGGCTGCTCGAATGAGAATCCTGATGATCCATGGACGCTCGCAGGGCGGGAAGATCGCCAACGAGCTCAAGGCCACCTGGACCAAGACGCTGCAGGAGGGATTCAGCGCCTGCAACGCCACCTGGCCGCAGACGGTGCAGGTGGACTTCCCCTACTACGCCGACCTCCTCGACGACTTCGCCGCCCGTGCCGGCCTCCCCTCCACCGGCGATGTCGCGGCCAAGGGCCCCGGCCAGAACGTGAAGTACGAACAGTTCATGCAGTCGGCACTGGACGAGCTCCAGGCCAACGCCGAGATCAGCGACGCCGAGGTGCAGGCACAGGTGCCCGACGGTGTGCCGCAGCAGAAGGGACCGCAGAACTGGTGGTGGGTGCAGGCCATCGCGCGCGCGATCGACAACCGGCTCGAGGGCGTCACCAGCGTCACCATCGAGACCTTCCTGAAGGACGTATTCGTCTACGTCTCGGCACCCGCGGTCGCCAAGGCCGTCAACGCCATCGTGGAGAAGGAGATCACCACCGAGCCCACGATCGTGATCGGCCATTCGCTGGGCAGCGTGGTGGCCTACAACGTGCTCGTGAAGCACGCGCCGAACATGGCGCTGAAGAAGTTCATCACCGTCGGCTCGCCGCTGGGCCTGCGCGTCATCAGCAGCAAGCTCGGGCTGCTCAGCAATCCGGCCGGTGCCGGTGGCTGGTACAACGCGTACGACGATCGCGACGTGGTGGCCCTCAACCCGCTCGACGACGAGTACTTCCCCACCACACCCGGCATCGAGAACAGCAGGCACGTGCGGAATTCCACCAGCAACCGGCACGGCATCATCGGCTACCTGAACGACGCTGCGGTCGCGAAGCAGGTGGCCGACGCACTGTGCTGACCCGCACACCCTTCGTCCCCCCGGCCGCACTCGAGTCCCTCCGCCGCCAGCAGCAGGTCGGCCGCGAGAAACTCGGCGTGTACCACGCCCTCAGTCGCGGCGACGTCCTCGCGCAGTCCCTCGCCCGCGCCGACGCCAGGGAAGGTGCGGCCACGGCGGAGGATGGCTGGATCTACTCGAACGGGATGCGCTTCCCCGAGGCCACCGAGCGGACCCGGTGGGCGCGCACCCGCGCCATCATCAGCCGCACCCAGCCCGGCACCGACGAGGATCCGAAGTACCTCGAGATGACCGCACGGCAGCTCGCGTCCATCGAAATGCTGCTCCGTGCCGATCACACCGACGCCCCGGATGCCCGCATGGCGGAGATCTGCGATCGCATCCTGCTCGGCACCTCACCGGCGCTGGTGCCCGATGCGCTCGCCCGCCGCGTCGGCGACCATTTCATCGTGCTGGTCTCGTTCGGCCTCATCGACTTCTGCTACCAGTCGGCCAAGGCGTCGGTGCTGAGCTGGAAGCCGATCCCCGCCCCCGACGGCGTCGCCTTCAGTTTCCGGAACGAGGCCGCCCACGTCGACGAGGTGCTGGCGGCCGACCCGTCGCCGCTTCGGCTGTTCCAGTCCACGCTCGAGGCGTTCCTGTTCGAGGGGCTGCCGCGAGCCGTCAGCAACGCCCCGCCCGCCGCGAACTACCAGGCGCCCCTCGGCATCCTCACCAACGCCAACGAGCGCTTCATCCTGGCCCACGAGGTCGGTCACACCCTCCATGATGCCCTGGACATCGTGCCCGCCGACGGCACCGCCGTGGCCGAGGAACTCGCCGTGGACGACTTCGCCTTCTACGCCGTGGTCGAGAGCGGTCACCGTTTCGACGCACTCCCGCCCAATTTCTCGGCCCAGGGTGCATATTTCGTGTTAACTGCTCTCGAAGTCATCCGACAGGCGCTCGATCTGGCCCGGCATGGCGAGGTGCGGGAGGACCACGGGTTCGTGGGCCATCCACCGGTGGCCCGGCGGTTGCAAGCGTTGCGTCAGCGGTATCTGGCGACGGTGTCGGATCGTGACGACGACCTGTGGATCGAGCCGGCCTTGAGCCCGGCGAGAACGTTGCAGCAGCTCTGGGATCGTGTGATCGCGAATGGGGCCGCCGAGCGCTGGCGGGGCAGGACCGTGCACCGGATCTGGGCGGGCGTGTGATGTGACTGTGGCGGGCCGGCACCAGCCCGCCACGACCACACCATCGGGCCGCCGGATCCGGTGGCCACGTGCTCCCGCCACACTCCCGTGCGCCTCGCGCCGTCTCCGCGGCTGCCTGCGCACCCCGGAGTGTGGATGCGTTTCAGGGCGTCGATGCGCGCGTGGCTGGTGCCTGCGCTGAAGAAGCGGCCGCGTGTGTGGTCGATGGTGCGGAAGACCGACCTGGCCGTCGAACGCACGCGCCACAGCGCCGCCCGCATGCTGCCGGTGCTCATCCGGCCGCAGCCGCGCCAGCTGCACGTCGCCATCACCGCCCACTGCAACCAGCGCTGCGCGGGCTGCCGCTACGGCCGCGAGTTCATGCAGGGGCACCAGCTCTCGCTGCAGATGGTGCGCCACCTGATCGACGATGCCGCGGACGCCGGATTCGGCGAGGTGCGGCTCTATGGCGGCGAGCCGCTGCTCCACCCCGACCTGCCCGCCATGGTCGCGCACGTCATCGCACGCGGCATGCGGCCGTACGTCACCACCAACGCCGTGCTGCTGCGCCACCGCATCGACGCGCTGTACGAGGCCGGGCTGCGCAACATGAACATCGGCTTCTACGGCGTGGGAGACGCGTACGACAGCTACGTGCACCGCCATCGCTCGTTCGACCGTGTCGAGGCCGGCATCAAGGCCGTGCGCGACCGCTACGGCATGGATGTGAACATGCGCATCAACTGGCTGCTGATGCGCCCGTCGGCCACCCTCGCCGACCTCGACGCCGCCTGCCGCTTCGCCGACCGTTACCAGCTCCGCATCCAGGTGGACCTGGTGCACTACTCGCTGCCCTACTTCACCGAGGGGCCGGAGGGGGCGCTGCAATTCCGGCCCGAAGACCGCCCGCAGCTCGAGTGCATCACCGCCGACCTCCTGCGCCGCCAGCGTGAGCAGCCCGACCTGTTCGTGCACGCCGACCTGGGGCTGCGCGCCATCCCCGACTGGATCATGAACGGCGCCGGGATGCGCGTGCCGTGCGATGCCGGGAACATGGCCTGGGTCGGCGCCGACGGCACGGTGCAGCTCTGCTACGTGACGTTCCGGCTGGGCAACCTGCATGAGCAGCGCCTCAGTGCGATGCTCTTCAACGCCACCCACCGCCAGGCCGCGCGTGATGCCTTCACCCTCGACTGCCCGAACTGCCACTGCGGGTACGACACGCGCGTGCTGAAGGATGCCACGGCGGCGCGCCGCTATCGCGACCTGCTGGATGCGGAGGCGGTCGCGAGGGCGGGATGAACCTCAGCCGCATCGTCACGTACCTGCTCGCCCGTCGGGACATCCGGGCGTGGCAGGCTGCACGGACAACCGAACAGCACACGCTCGCGCCCGGCGCCGACAGTCTCCCGGCGGACCTGGTCCCGACGGTCATTTCCGGCGACCGTCGCGACCGTGTGCTTGCCGAGTTCGACCAGCATGGCGCACTCGTTGCCAGCGATCCGCGTGACGCCGCCATCTTCGGCCAGGCCGGCCGTCACGTCGAGCGCCATCATCACCGCGTGCAGGTGGTGCTCACCGGTGGACACGTTCGGGTGCGCAAGCAGCGCATCCTGCCATCGCCGGCGGGTGTCCGGAACCGTCTCCGTGCTCGCATCGGCGGCGCGCTGGAGGCGGCATCGCTGATCCGCCTTGCCGGGCAAGTGCCCGTTCCCGCCCTGCGCGACTTCGATGCCGGCACCGGCACCGTGGAGCTCGACTACATCTGGGGCAACGACGTGCGTCGCGAACTCGCCGCGCACGATGGCACGACCGACGAGGATGAGCTCGCGCGCCGCTTTGCCCGCCTGGTGCACGGGGGCGATCCCGTCTTCGCCGGGTGGATCCGTGCGGTTGGTGCCACCACGGTGCGCTGCGGGGTGGCGCCGCTGGACATGCACGCCGGCAACGTGCTGCGCGGCGGCCGGACCGGCGGCTTCCACCTCGTGGACTTCAACCTCGTCGTGCTCCGGCCCGCGCCCGGGTGGTCGGCGGCGGTGCGCGGTTTCGCGCGGCTGTGCGGGCTCGAGCCGGGCGGCGACATTCGCTGAACGCTGCTGGTGGCATTTGCGCCGGTGGTGGCGGGCTGCGAGTATGCGGAGCAGTCGGCGGCTGGCCGGCGCGCTGCGGCGACCCCGTGTGTGCAACCCGGGCGGTGCATCGTGCCGCTGCCAGTGCCGCCGCCACGGCCCCACCATCGTCTTCCCGAACCCCGATCCCCATGCCGCGTCCGATGCCGGTGCGCTCCCTCATCGCCGCCCTTGCCGCGGCGCTCCTCGCCGGCGGCTGTTCCGACCGACCCACCGCGCCAGACGGTGGACTGCCGCCGATCACGAGCCTCTCCGTCTCCGGTGTGCGGGTGAACAGTGCCGATTTCCGCACCAACGGCACGTTCCGGCTCGGCCTGATCGCGACGGCGGCAGACAGCGTGCCGATCCTGAACACCGGTGTGAGCGTGGCGGTGGCGCTCACCAGCCTGTCGTCCGGCGATCCGGCCGCGTTCGCGGTGACCCGCGACAACACCACCGTCTCGCAGCCCGGCAGCGCCGACATGCGCGCCGCGATCCTGCTCGATGATTCCGGGTCGATGAGCAGCAACGATCCCACCGAGTTCCGCAGCAGTGCCGCGGAGCTGTTCTGGGCCGCCGTGCTGCCCGTGCGCGCCGGCAACCAGGTGGCACTGCTCGACTTCGGCGCCGGTGCCACCGCGCCGTTCACCAACTCGCGCCTGCTGCAGGCCTTCACCGCCGATGCCTCGCTGCTGGCCACGAAGCTGTCGGCGATCGGGGCGTTCGGCGGCACGCCGCTGTACGAGTCGCTGCTCGAGACGGTGGACTGGATGACCACCAACACCACCGCGTCGCAGAATCGCGTGATCCTGCTGCTCACCGACGGATCGCCGAACAGCACCACCTCTCGCGACGCCGCCATCCAGGCCGCGGTGGACGCCAGCATCACGGTGCACACCGTCGGGCTTGGCCCCGCATCCGACCAGAGCCCGAGCGTCTCCACGGCGGCACTGACGGCCGTGCGCGAGATCGCGGACCGAACCGGCGGCGTCTATTCCGCCGCCACCACCGCGCCGGCGCTGGAGCCCATCTTCGCGGCGCTCGCGCGTGCCACCAGCCGCGGTCAGCTCATCAGCACCTTCCGCATCACCCCCGTGCCGGCCTCCGGCACGCGCGTGTCGGGCACCGTGACCGTCGGCTCCGGCGGCACCACCGGCGTGGCGAGCTTTTCGTTCGTGGCGCCGTAGTTCCCGGCCCGGCCCGGTGATCCGCGCGCCGACCGAGTGCGCGCGACGGTGATCCGAGGCACCCGTCCCTGATCGACCCAATCCGAACCGAGGTGTGGCATGAGGGTTTCGCTGGCGCTGGTGGGGGCACTGCTCTGTGTGCCGGCCCTCGCAACCGGGCAGCAGCGTGAGGCGGTGGTCGCGATGGACCGCGCCACGGTGCGCCGGTCACCATCCACGCGCGCGGCGATCGTCGCGCGTCTGCCGCGTGGAGCGGCCGTGACCGTGCTGAGCCGCACCTCCACCTGGTGGCGCGTGTCGAACGGTTCGGTGAGCGGCTATTCGCGGGGCGAGAACTTCAGGCTGGTGCGCGCGCGCGAGGGATCGCCGACCGTGGCGCGGGATGCGGCCGAGCCCATCTTGCGGCCGGCCCCGCCCACGGGGGATGCGGCTCCGGATGTGTCGGCGCGGACCGCCGCGGCGGCGGTGGCA
Source organism: Gemmatimonadaceae bacterium (assembly GCA_020851035.1). Classification (NCBI taxonomy): domain Bacteria; kingdom Pseudomonadati; phylum Gemmatimonadota; class Gemmatimonadia; order Gemmatimonadales; family Gemmatimonadaceae; species Gemmatimonadaceae bacterium. Next base: position 149,274 of record JADZDM010000005.1, read on the forward strand.
CCCGCGTCACGACCCGCCTCCCCACCTCCGGCTGGCGGACGGGGCGGCGTGTCCGGTCAGCCCGTGACGCCGGCGTCGCGCGATACGCCCGCACCGTCCCCGACCGTCCGAACGGCGGCCGGGGCCAGGGCGCCAGCTGCGGACCCCGGGCTGCTCTTCGGGCTGCTGGGGTCGGTCACCCAGGTCACGCCCACGGGCGGTGGAGCGAAGGCGACCCATCTGGCCGGCACCGCGCTGGTGCTGCTGGAGCGCCGGCCGTTCGGGGTGTACGTGGCCCCGGAGTTCGGGAGCGGCGCCGGGTATCGCTCGCTGATGCTGGGTGGTGGGCTGTCGCTGCGGGTGCTGACGTACGACCGGCTGCAGGTGCGCGGGCTGGGCGGGTACACGACCTATCGCGAGACACTGTCGCCGGCGGTGTCGGGGGTGAGTTCGGAGATCCTGTCGTCACACGGCGCGTCGGTGGGTGGGCTGGTGACGGTGCGGGCGGTGGGTGGGTTCCGGGTGGCGTATCGGGGGGCGTACACGCGCGGGTTCGGGGACCAGGCGGGGATGGAGTTCTGGAGGCATTCGGTGGGGGTGGTGCGGTGAGGGGATGGAGCACTGACCCGTCGATGCTTCGCCGAACCACCACGTGTCCTGCAGGCTCCCGGGTTTCGTGTCACGCGATCCTGCTCGCGAGCGCAGATCGGCGTTGATCGCCAGCGGGGATGCCCGGGGCACCAGGCACCGAGGCGCATTGATCACATGCCTACAGTCACAACTTGCACCGAACGGCACGATGCGATTCTGGACCGGCGTCACCGACAACCGATGGTACCAGAACCTCGCAAGCCAGGCGAGTGTGAACGAGGTCAACTTCTGGCATCCGCGCGGCCGCGCGCCGTTCTCCTCGCTGCCAGAGGGCACGCCGTTCCTCTTCAAGCTGAAGCGTCCGCACCATCACATCGCCGGTGGCGGCTTCTTCATCAAGTATGTCTCGCTCCCGATCGAGCTGGCGTGGGATGCCTTCGGCACCAAGAACGGTGCTGACACCTTCGAGCAGTTCGAGCGGCTGATCCGTGACGCGCAGGGTCCCGATGCCGACCGGACGAAGGACATCGGGTGCAGCATCCTCGGTGAGCCCTTCTTCCTGCCGCGTGACTCGTGGATTCCGCTCGAGGAAGACTTTGCTGGCAACATCGTCTCCGGGAAGTCCTTCGACTCGACCGATGGCAGCGCGGGCACGCGGATCTGGGAGTCAGTCGAGTTGGCGATGCATCTCGGTGCGGCGCGTGCGGCGATCGTCGCCGAGCGTCCGGTCATGCGTGGCACGCCGGTGCTGTTCACGCCTCGTCGAGGGCAGGGGGCGTTTCGTGCCCTCGTGACCAACGCGTACGGGCGGCGGTGTGCCATCACCGGCGAGAGCACGCTGCCCGTGCTCGAAGCGGCGCATATCAGGCCAGTGTCGAGCGATGGTCTGCACAACACGTACAACGGCCTCTTGTTGCGTTCCGACTTTCACCGGCTGTTCGATGTCGGCCTGGTGACCGTGACGCCGGATCATCGGGTCGAGGTGAGCACGCGGATCAAGGATCTCTGGTTCAACGGCAAGGCGTACAGTCGCCTGCATGGCGAACGACTGGCCGCGCTGCCGGCTGCGCGAGAGGACCAGCCGCGCGAGGACCTCCTCCGCTGGCACAACGAGAACGTCTACGAGCGAGGATTCAGGAGTGCTTAGCCCCGAGACGCTTCAGGCCTTGCTTCACTTCCGGCGGGAACGCGACTGGGAGCAGTTTCATTCCCCGCGCAACCTGGCCATCGCGATCGCCGTGGAGGCGGGAGAGTTGCTCGAGCAGTTCCAGTGGATGAAGGACGGAGAATCACGGCCGACGGCGGCGCAGCGTGACGCGCTGGAGCTCGAGATGGCGGATGTGGCCATCCTGTTGTCGTACCTCGCCGCCGATCTCGATGTCGACCTCGACGCGGCTGTCCGGCGGAAGCTCGCGGTGAATGCGGGACGGTATCCGGTGGCAAAAGCCCGGGGGTCGGCGGTGAAGTACGACGCGTTGTGAGGATCTGTGGCGCGCGTGGTGAACACCTAGGTCCGGCATTCGCGGACACATGAGAACCGGCCACCATGGCAATGGCGCCGAGTCGTTGCTCACCCTTCGCTCCGACCGCCAATCCCAAGACTCAGCCCTGCCTCGAGGGAGGAGCTGATTCCGTGGTTCGAGCATGTCGACTCAGCACGCACGGCACCGCGCGCAGTGCCTGAGCTCGGACTCGCGTGCTCTCAGCCGTTTCGACGCGCCTCACCCTCCTCCATCTCCTGCACCAGCGCCAGCAACCCTGCCGCCTCCCACACCTGGTTCCGCGCGCCTCCTGCAAGCGGCACCAGCACGCCCGCCCCCACCAGCTGCCGGATCCCCTCGTAGATCGGCGCCTTCGCACGCCCCGTCGCCGCCGCGGCAACCGGAGCCGACATCACCGGATGCGCCGGCAGCACGTCGATCACCGCCCACGCCGCCGCATCGGCACGCGGCGCCTCCGCTGACGTAGCCAGCCGCTCACGCCACTCCGCCACCAGCATGGTCACACGACCCAGGTATGCCGAGGCGAGTGTCGCCGCCGTCGCGGCCGCCGCCGCGAACTGGGCCACCCAGGCCTCCACACGCTCGGCACGGAAGTCCGTCAGCCCCGCGATGTACCGATCTTTCGCGCGCGCGAGCACGACACTGATCGGCGGCACATAGTCCGGCGCCAGCCCACGTCGACGCAGCACGACCTGCACCAATGCGCGCCCGGTGCGACCGTTGCCATCGTCGAACGGATGAATCGTCTCGAATTGCGCATGCACCAGCGCCGCCTGGACGATCGGTGGGAGCGTGTCGTCGTTGATGGCCTCGCACAGGTCGTCCAACAGCGATGCGACATGCTCCGGTGGCGGCGGGACGAAGTCGGCGCCGCACGGGTTGTAGTCGTTGCCGCCGATCCAGTTCTGCGTGGTCCGTATGCGATCCGCCACACGCGCCGCGTTCGCCGCACCCGCCATGAGTCGTGCGTGGATCGCCGTGATCTGGTCCACCGTGAAGGCCGGGGCGCGCGCGGCTGCATCCGTCGCGAGCCGCATCGCATCGACGTTCGCCAGGACATCCACGGCCGTCGGCGCCACGCGCTGTCCCGCCGCGGACTTGGCCTCCGCACGCGCCAGCTCGCGCACACCGACCTGCAGCCCCTCCACTTTCGACGAAGCGATGGACTCCGTCCGGAGCAGCAACCGAGCGAGCGGCGCCAGCGCTGGCCGGGCCGAAGCGTTCAGGCGCTGGATCGCCGCCTCAGCCTCCGAGACCACCCCGGCCGTGTCTGCTCCCAGCGGGATAGCCAGCTCAGCCATTGCGGCTGGGACAAACGCCTCGTAGCCGCACGCACGCCTGTACTTGGGAGGTGCGTACAGCGTGGGGTCGTGCTGCCACGTCAGGGCGATAGTGCGAGGCGGCAAGGTGAACCTGGGCTGGCTACTTGGTTCGGTTTACTGGCTATCCCGAACCAAGAGAACGCCATAGTTCGGTTTAGGCAACACTCGAAGCCCGAACAAAGGCATAGTCTCTACCCTCCGGGCACAGCGCCCTACCCCCCGCGCACCACCCGCTCGATCTCACGGATCGTCCCCCGATCATCTCCCATCATCCCCTTCATCGCCGACACCCGCCCCGCCACCACCCGCGCGATCCGCACCTCCACCGTGTCCTCCCCGAGCATCCAGTACTGCAGACTGCTCCGCCCATCCCGGTGCGTCCGCCCCTCGATCTGCGCCATCTCCAGCGCACTCCACCGCAGGTCATGAATCAACTGCCCCCGCTCCACATCATTCCCACCCACCGCACGCTCCCCCGCGTGCAGGCTGATCCCCTCCTTCACCGTGTAGATCACCACCGGACACTCCCCGCGCTGGAACCGGATCCGCTCCGCCTCCTTCTCGCCAGCCGGCATCCCGCCCTTCAACACCGCACACGCATACCGCTCCTTCTCCAGCGCTGAACGGATCACCTCGAGCGTCTCGTGAAACTCCACCGAGATCGCCACCTGCTTCCCGTTCTCCAGCAGCTCGATCGCCTGCGCAATCGTCGCACCCGTCCGCAACAGGCTCGCCTTCTGCCGGAACCGCAGCTGCACCACCAGCGCATGCTGCTCGCTGATCCCACCCTGCGCGATCAGTCCCAGCTCCTCCCGGAACTCATGCCACGCCGCGTCGTACAGCGCGCGCTCGTCATGATCCAGCACCACCGGTGTCAGCAGCCGCGTCACCTCCGGCCACCCTGCGATGTCACTCGGCCGGCGCCTGATGCCCGCCGGACGTCGACCCCCGAACAACAGCCCGCGGATGATGTCGATCGCCTCCGGGTTCTCCGCCTCGTTCCACACCCACTGCCCGTACGATGACGTGAGGTGGATGCCGCGCCCGGCACACCAGGTGCGGAAGTCGTTCACCTCCGAGAGCTTGTCGCCCGTGGTGCTGGCCAGCAGCGGCGCGAGGTACTGCAGCTCCACCGGTGACTGCCCTGCCGTGGCCGAGAGCCAGAGCGTGAACCCGGCCGCGCGCTGCAGGCGACTCACGAGCTTCGAGCGAGCGGATGCCGGGTTCTTGCACTTGTGCGATTCATCCAGGATCAACACGTCGAACCCCAGCGCCTTCGCGAACCGGGCCAGCCCCTTCTTCGACCGCACCCGCGTCGACGATTCCGACGCGTCGAACAGCTTCTCCAGCCGGTCGTAGTTGATGCAGACGATCCACTTCCCCTCGTCTCCCATCTGGGCGATCGTGCGCCGCCAGTGCGGCACCACGTCTTTCGGCGACACGATGCACACCGTCACGGCGTCCTTCATGCGCAGCACTGCACCCCACGCCGAGATCGTCTTGCCGATGCCCACGTCATCGGCCAGCAGGAAGCCCGGGCGTTCCGCCGCACGCGCGCCGAAGATGCGCCTGATCGCCTCCACCTGGTGTGGACGCGGCACGGGAGCGTCGACCGCGGGCGGTGTGTACGTGGGCTCGACGATGTCGTTCAGCTCCGCCTCCACCCACCGCTCCCACGAGTAGGGCTGGTTGCGGTACGACGTCAGCGCGTCGGGCACCTCGTGCCCTGCATAAGTCCAGACCTTCTGCGTGCTGTCGTACCGCGCCCCCGCCTCGCGCGCCAGCGACTTCAGCGCGAACGGCACGTCGAGCACATGCACCGGCGCCGGGCCCGCCTGTCGCGGCGCGCTCACGACCCGCCCTGCCGGTGCGATGCGCTCCATCGCCAGCACCGTCTGCGCCGAGCCGAGTGAGTAGCGACGGAGTGCAGCAGGCAACTCCGCTGCGGTGACGGCCCAGGTGCGCGTGGCCGGCTGCCAGGTCATCGGCGTGCCGGCACTGCGCGCCACAAGCTTCGCGGCGTCGCGCTCACCGGGGGGAATGGACAGCGCGAAGGTGGGCATGCGGGATGGACGTCGGAGTGCAGAGTCTCGGCGTCGGCTCGCGGAGAAAGCGCGAGGACCTCGACGCGACAGGTGGGCGCCGGTGAATCAACCGCGGCGACGCGCACCGCGCAGAGTGGGACGGTCGTGCCCACCGACGCGACGCACGGCGTGCGACCGGGAAGGTGCCTTCGGGAGGCAGCGGCCGTCGGGCCTCTCGGACCCGGTGCCGCCCGGGCGCGGTTGACGCGCTGTCATCCACGTGCCTTTCACGCGCCCCTCACCCCCGCCCCGTCCCCCGCCCGAACACCCCCGGCGTCACCCCCACCTCCCGCCGAAACGCCTGCACGAATGCACTCGTCGTCGCATACCCGGTCGCCAGCCCCGCCGCCGTCACCGTCGCGCCATCCGCCAGCAGCTGCATGGCGTGAATCACCCGCGCCCGGCGACGCCACGCTCCCAGACTGAGCCCGGTCTCGGTGCGGAACAGCCGCTCCAGCGTGCGCACGCTCGCATGCGCCTCGCCCGCGATCTCCGCCACGCTGCGCTCCAGCGAGACCTCAGCCCGCACCAGCGCCGCCGCACGCCGCGCCCGTGGATCCGCCGGCATCGGCAATTCGCGCGACCGGTCGGCCAGTATCCGCTCCGCACGCGCCTCGCGCGCGACTTCGTCCCGCAGCACCGCGAACAGCCGCCGCTCCACCGGCACGCCGTCGTGCAGCACCCCCATCGCACCGATGCGACGCAGCAGCTCGCGCAGCAGCGGCGCGACCGTGATCGCCGTCGGGCCCGACGGGAACGCGCGGCGCGAGTCCGGCCGCACGTACACCTGGCGCAACGTCCCGCGCCCCGACATCCGCACCGCGTGCCCCACGCCGGCCGGCACCCACACGGCCTGGTGCGGCGCGATCACCCACACCCGCGCGTCGATCGTCACCGCCGTCGCCCCGCGCGACGCCCACAGCAGCACCCCCCACTCCATCCCCGCCCGCTGCCAGTGATATCCGGTGCTGAACCCCACCGACATGCACCGCACCCGCGGGTCGGACGTCGAGGGCGGCGGAGGGGATTGCTGGCGGAAATTCGACATCGCATGGCAATCTGTCGTGAGCGGATTTCCCGCGCGAGCCCTATCGTCGCTTGTCGTCGCGCGCGTTCCCCAACCGACCCCACCGCCGTCGGCCGCCCCCGCCCACTCGAACCCCATTCGCCATGTCCGCCTCGCCCGCCCCTACCCCGGTCCGCCACGTCGCCATCAACGCCGACGACACCACCCGCGCCCAGGCCTTCTACGGCAGCGTCTTCGGCTGGACCTTCAACGCCTGGGGCCCCCCAGGATTCTGGATGATCGACACCGGATCCCGCGAACCCGGCGCCCCCATGGCGGCCCTCCAGCAGCGCCGCACCCTCGTCGAGGGCGAGCGGATGACCGGCTTCGAGTGCACCATCGCCACCCCCGACATCCGCGCCACCGAGCGCGCCATCCTCGCCGCCGGCGGCACCATCCTCATGCCCCGCACCACCATCCCCGGTGTCGGACACCTGCTCTGGTTCCGCGACACCGAAGGCAACGTGGCCGGCGCCATGCAGTACGACAGCGGCGCGCGCGTCGAGGACTGACGTCTCCTGCCTCGGCGCGCGACCACGGCCACGAGAGCCATCAGCCGTCCCCGTCACGGGCCGCGCACCGATGACTGGAGTGGCCAGGAGACGTCCAAGCGTCAGCACGCCACTGTGCAGCGCCGCGCCGCCCACGCCTCAGCCCCCCGGAGCCCCCATGGCCCGCCTCGTCTTCGGAATGAACCAGTCGCTCGACGGCTACGTGGACCACACGAGCTTCGGGCCCAGCCCCACGCTCTTCCGCCATTTCGTCAGCGAGGCGCGCAGCCAGGCCGGCAGCATCTACGGGCGGCGCATGTACGACATCATGCGCTACTGGGACGACGACCAGCCCAACTGGAGCGACGATGAACACGCCTTCGCCGACGCGTGGCGCCGGATGCCGAAGTGGGTGGTCTCGCGCACCGCGCCGTCACTCGGCCCGAACACCACGCTCGTCAGCGAAGACCTCGCATCGGCCATCCAGTCGATCAAGGACAGCGTCGAGGGTGAGATCGAGGTCGCCGGCACCCAGATCGCGCGTTCACTCACTGACCTGGGCCTGATCGACGAATACCGGATCTACCTGCACCCCGTTGTGCTCGGGCACGGCACACCCTACTTCGCCGCGGCGCGCGCCCCACTCCAGCTGGTGTCGAGCACGCAGGTCGACGAGCAGGTGCTGCGCCTCGTGTACGTGCCGGCGCAGGGGTAGTCACGCAACGTGTCCGGCCGTTCTGCAGCCACCTGACATCGGTCAATTGACCAGCCGCAAACGCCCACGGGGCGCCGTCTGCAGACAGCGCCCCGCGGGCACATTTCGTTCGGTGGGGCGTCACGTGTCAGGTCGCGAAGCGCACTCCGCCCCGCCAGCTGTCCATCAGACAGCGGCTCGACGCCTCCGGACCACGCCCATCAGTCCAACCAGTCCGGTCGCCATCAGTGCATACGTGCTCGGCTCCGGCACGACGCTCGGATCGCCAGGCACCAGGATCGCCGAGTTCGACCGGATCACGATGCCGTCGGTGATGCCGTCGCCCTGCCAACGGAACTCGATCGTATTCAGACCTGCGGCGAAACTCGACGGACCGACCGTGAACTCGGCCCCCATGACAGAACTGTTGTCCGAACCACACACGGTCGCGCCGCCGACCGCAGCGCCATTGACGAAGAGTCCGAGCCAGAAGTTGTCGAGCGTGCACTGGAACCGGTACGTCAGCGCGTCACCGGCGTTGAGCGTGAACGACGTGCGCAGCACGTAGTCGAAACGTCGCACACCATCACCATTGCCGCCCGGCAGGGAACCGCTGGCCGCCGCGCCAACCCAGGTGGCACTGGGATGAATCACCCACACCGGACTCGTGATCACGAAGGCGTCGGAGAACGAGCCGAGGGATCCCCCGGTGAGTCCAGACGCGACCTGCCACCGGGTATCGCGACCGGCAGTCACCTGTGCACCAGTGCTCACCGGCAGCTGGGCTGACAGGATGCCCGGCGCAAGCGACAAGCCGGTGGCCAGAACGAGCGCGTGTACGTACCGCATGTGTTCTCCTGGGGAGTAGACCGGTGCGGCGGCCCTGCCAGAGTGGACGAGCCCGCACACGATCTCCAACGTGGGATGTTCTCGGCCATTCTCACCCAAAAAGGTTCAGACGCTCCCGAATGGGAAATCGTCACACTCTGGGGCCTGGTCGGGGCGGAAGGCGCAACCGGTGACAAAACGAGACGGGGCCGCATCTCGCGATGCGGCCCCGTCATCCTGATCAAATCGGTCCGGTTTCTTGGGACAACGAGTGGCCAGGGAGGGAGTCGAACCCCCGACACGCGGATTTTCAGTCCGCTGCTCTACCAACTGAGCTACCTGGCCAAGACCGGCAATCTAACCCGCCCCTCACCCCACCTTCAACCCGGCCACACACGCGACTGCAGGCCAGACGACGCACCATCCCGCACGACACACCACGACGCAGGCGACCGCATCGCAAGACGGTGTTCCACACCCCGGAACCTCACACCCCCGCCGGCCGCTCCCCATACCGCGCCGTGATCACCGACTTGATCCCCCCCCGCACCGCAAAATCCCCCTTCACCTCGAAGAACCGCGGCTTCGCCACCTTCACCAGGTCATCGAGGATGTGGTTCACCGCCCGCTCGTAGAAAATCCCGTCGTTCCGGAAGCTCCACAGGTACAGCTTCAGGCTCTTCAGCTCCACACACACCTGGTCCGGCACGTACGTCAGGTACATCGTCGCGAAATCCGGCGCCCCACCCTGCAGCAGCACCAGCTCAGACGCGTCCGTCTCGACCCCGCCCAACGGGCAGAGGCTCGTGAACTCGGGACAGATCATGTGAATCTCGTACGCCCGGTCCGCATACGGATTCGGGAACGTCTCCAGCAACTCGGGCTTCGGCATCAGGGCAGGTCGGTGAAGGGATCGCGCTCGGGGGAATCTAGCACCCCACCCGCCACCGCCCCGCCCGCTCCAGTCGGACCGCACGGCGGCCGAGACCAGATCGGACAGGATCGCCCGCGACACCCGGATCCCGCGCACATCCCACGCGCGGGTGCCCTTGCCCCCCGCTGTACCGACCCCCAGACTACGCGCATCGGTTCTGCGGTGCATGCCGCCGACCATCTCCGCCCGGTCAGCCCAGGCGGTACAGCCCCCCGGCAAGTCCGGGGGGCTCTTTTTTGTCCTGATCCGGCTGAAGAGAGCAACTGCATGACGCAAAGGCGCAAAGGGCGCGAAAGACGCAAAGAGGTCGGCGCGGCCGTCAGCGTTCGCTGCACGCGATGCAGCAAGAAGTTGAGGGGAACTGCCGTGACAGTTGGAGTTCCAAACGCAATTCGAAGCCCCGCACAACGCTGACGCCAGCGACGAACACGGAGTTCTTCGTGTCCTTTGCGCCCTTCGCGCCTTTGCGTCAAGCAGTTGCAGTTGCCGTCGGGTTGCCGACAGGACTGCGAGCCTATCGCTGCCCGTTCCGCAGCAGCTCCGAGAGCTCGCGCAGGCGCGCATGCTCCAGGGACGTCAGGCTCTCCCGGCCGCCACCGTTCGACATCTTGTCGAGCAGCGCATTCATCTCCTCGGTCGCCGACTGCGCCGGCGCCACCGTCGCCGTCACCACCGGGCGCTGCGGCACCGCGGTGGGCGGACGGCGCTGCACGATCGCGTTGCTCCGCGCCACCACGTCGTCCACCGGGTCGGCGGCAGAGTCCACGCTGCGCTGCGGGCGCAGGCCCGAGGTGCGCGGCACGCTGCGCGGCATCTCGTCCTCCGGCAGCTCCGGCGCCGGGCTGAAACGCTCCGGCCACGTGCTCAGCCGGCGCGCCGCCGGCAGCCGCACCAGCACGAACGCCGCCAGGAACCCGCCCAGGTGCGCGAAGTGCGCCACCCCGCTCTGCCCGCCCGTGATGCCCAGCAGGAGGCTCATCACCGCGAACCCCGCCACCGCCCAGCGCACCTGCATCGGGATGATGCCGAAGAAGAGCAACATCGTGCGCGGCCACGCATGTGCGAACGCGTACATCACGCCGAACACCGCCGCACTCGCGCCGATCATGTCCCCCGCCGTGCCGGGAAAGAACCACCGCAGCACGAAATAGTGCAGCGCCGCTCCACCCAGCGCACACCAGAGGTAGAAGCGCACGAATCGCCCCGTGCCGAACAGCCGCTCCACCCGCGGACCGAACTGCCACAACGCGATCATGTTGAACGCGATGTGCCAGATGTCACCATGCAGGAAGGCATACGTCAGCGGCGTCCACCACCGCGCCAGCACACCGGTGCTGTCGAACGCGAAGACCCCCTGCAGGTCCTCCGCCCGCACCACCGTCTGCTGCAGGAAGAAGATCGCCACGTTCGCGACCAGCAACCACAACACCGCAGGTGTCAGCCCGGCGGGACCCTGTTCCTCTGCGTGTGGACTGGACATGCGCGACTTCGGCGATGGGGCGTGAACGACGACGTAGACTGGGTACAACACACGGCACTCGAGGCAGTTCCGACGCCAAACCGCCCCGGCCGCCAGGCACCTGCCCAGCCCCGGTAGACGATCCTCTTGCCCCTGCGGTGACTATCCGTAGAAGCTCGGCCTCTTTTCCCGCACCGGCAAGTCTGATGCCGTACCGTCCAGCCTGCTCAGCAGCAGGGGACAGGCCTCAACGCACCGCATCCTGTACCAGCCGGTCGCACAGCTCCACGAAACTCATCCCCGCCGCCGCCGCGCACTGCGGTACCAGGCTCAGCGCCGTCATCCCTGGCAAGGTGTTCGCCTCCAGGCAGAAGAACTCCCCCTCGGGCGTCAGCCGGAAGTCGATCCGCGCGCACCCGCGCAGCTTGAGCGCCACGTACGCACGCACCGCCTGCCGCTGCACGGTCGCGGTCGCCTCGGGCGTCAGGTCGGCCGGAAAGACCTCCTGCGCCATCCCCGGCGTGTACTTGCACTCATAGTCGTAGATCTCCTTCACCGGGATGATCTCGCCCACCGGCAACGCCTCCCCCGCCAGTACCGGCACCGTGAGCTCACGCCCCGGCACGAAGGTCTCGCACATGACCTCACGGTCGTAGCGCAGCCCCTCCGCCACCGCCCCGTCGAACTGGTCCCGCGACTTCACGATCGTCAGCCCCACCGTGCTCCCCTCCCGGTTGGGCTTCACGATCAGCGGCAGCCCCAGCGCCCCGATCGCCGTGTCGGCATCGACCGGTGTCATCCGCCACGTCGCCGTCGGCACCCCGGCGTGCACCAGCAGCCGCTTGGTCATGTCCTTGTCGAGGGCGATCGCGCTCGACATCGCGCCACTGCCGGTATAGCGCACGCCCGCCACGTCCAGCAGCGCCTGCACCGTACCGTCCTCGCCCTGCCCCCCATGCAGCGCCAGCACCACACACTCTGCATCCCGAACCAGGGGGTGCAGCGGCAGCCCGGGCGTCTGGTCCTGCGCCCTCAGCCCCGCCAGCTCCTCGGGACTCGGCGGCGCACTCCCCACGCTGCGCGCACGCCAGGCCGCCTCGGTGTCCGGATCGATCGGGCCCGTGGCCGGGTCCAGCAGGCGCACCTCGTGTCCCGCCTCCCGCAACGCCGCCGCCATCCGCAACCCGCTCGCCAGTGACACGTTCCGCTCACTCGACGTCCCGCCCAGCAATACGGTCAGCAGCATGAATCAGCGGGCCATGAGGTAGGTGAGCACGTCGGAACGCGTCACGATGCCGGCGATGTTGCCATGCTCGCGGACCAACACCGCCGGGTTGGTCTTCGAGAGCAACGTCACCACCGCATCCACCACCTGCGACCCGTCCACGATCGGATACGGTGAGTCCATCACCTCACTCACCGTCGCGTCCAGCAGCTTCGGGTTCTCCAGGCTCTTCCCCGTCAGCGACCACTCGCTGATGCTCCCCACGCAGCTCTGCCCGTCCATCACCGGCAGCTGCGACACGTCGTGCAGGGTCATCAGCCGCAGCGCCTGCCGCACGCTCTGCCCCGGCGCCGCACTGATCAGCGTCGGCGACGACACATCCTTGTGCGAGATCAGCGTGCCCAGCGTCGCCCGGTCGGTGTCCAGCATCTGGTTCTCGCGCATCCATTCGTCGTTGAACTGCTTCGACAGGTAGCGCTCACCGGTGTCACAGAGGAAGGTCACCACCAGCGCCTCAGGATCATCCAGCCGGCGCGCCAGGTTCAGCGCCGCGTGCGCGATCAGCCCCGCCGACCCGCCCACGAACACACCCTCCTCGCGCGTCAGCCGGCGCGACATCGCAAACGCCTCGCGATCGCCCACCGTCACGAAGTCGTCGATCACCGACATGTCCAGCGTGCCGGGCACCTTGTCCTGCCCCACACCCTCCACCTTGTACGGCGCTCCTTGAATCAGGCTCGCGCCATGACTGCGCCAGTGTTCGGCCAGAATCGACCCATTCGGATCCGCGCCGATGATCTTGATGTTCGGGTTCTTCTCCTTCAGGAAGCGACCCACCCCGCTGATCGTCCCGCCGGTGCCGGCCGCGGCGACGAAGTGCGTGATGCGACCCTCCGTCTGCTCCCAGAGCTCCGGGCCGGTGGTCCGGTAGTGCGCGTCGGGGTTCGACTGGTTGTAGAACTGGTTCGCCAGCACCGCGTTCGGCGTCTCGTGCGCGATCCGCTTCGCCATCATCACGTAGTTGTCAGGATGGTCGTGCGGCACCGCCGTGGGCGTGATGATCACCTCCGCCCCGAACGCCTTGAGCAGGCGCACCTTCTCCTGGCTCATCTTGTCGGGCATGGTGAAAATGCACCGATAGCCCTTGTGCGCCGCCGCGATCGCGAGGCCGATGCCGGTGTTGCCGCTCGTCCCCTCCACGATCACGCCACCCGGCCTGAGCTGCCCGCTCGCCTCGGCCGCCTCGATGATCGGCAGGCCGATGCGGTCCTTCACGCTGCCGCCCGGGTTGAAATAGTCGGCCTTGCCGTAGAGCGGCGTGCGCACCCCGCGCCCCACCCGCGACAGGCGGATCAGCGGGGTCCAGCCGATCGTCTCCAGCACCGAGGCGTACGGCCGACGGTGCCGCTCCACGTGGGTCGCACCCGCAGTCTCAGCGGAAACAGTCATGCACAGCTCCTCGCGCCTCGGCACCATCGCCGGTCGCACCAAAGGTTCGATTCAGGGAAGGACAAATATGCGCATTGACGACCGCACGCCCACCACGTCTCCGGAGCACAGATCAGCAAGAAGTGACGAGACCGCTGCACGTGCCGAATCCGATCCGGCGCTGACCCGGGGCCTCGCACCACCCGGCCAACTCGACCAGGTCCTCATCCTCAAGGAACGCGCGCGTCTCACCAGATGGGAGAACCAGCGGCTCGGACCCGCGCCACGTCAGCTCGAGCAGGCACCCGCGCTCTCCCTTCGTGGGCCCACTCACCGTCCCGCTCGCCAGCAGGTCGCCGGGGCGCATGTTGCACCCCCCCATGGCGTGGTGCGTGAGCAGTTGTGCGAGGGTCCAGTACATGTGTGTGAAACTGGTGCGGCTCACTGCCACCGGCGCCTCACCGCGCGCCCGCATCGCCGCCGTCTGCAGCCGCACCTCGAGCGTGATGTCCACACCGCCAGCCACCTCGTTCGCCGCGCTGGTCAGGTACGGCAGCGGCGCGGGATCACCCGCCGCGCGCGCGAACGCCGGCGCCCGGAACGGCGCCAGCGCGTCCAGCGTCACCACCCACGGGCTCACGGTCGTCGCGAAGTTCTTCGCCAGGAAGGGACCCAGCGGCTGGTACTCCCAGCTCTGCACGTCCCGCGCACTCCAGTCGTTCACCAGCGCCACACCGAACAGGTGCTCCTCGGCGCTTTCCAGCGCGATGGTCTCACCCATCGCTGACCCCTTCCCGATGAACACCCCGACCTCGCACTCGTAGTCCAGGCTCCGCGACGGACCCACCGTCGGCTCCGCATCGGTCGGACCCTTCCGCTGCCCCGCCGGCCGGATCACCGGTGTGCCGCTCGGTACGATCGAACTCGCCCGGCCGTGGTACCCGATCGGCACGTACTTGTAGTTCGGCAGCAGCGCGTTGTCGGGCCGGAACATGCTGCCCACGTTGGTGGCGTGGTACACACTGGCGTAGAAGTCCGTGTAGTCGCCGACCTGCGCCGGCATCAGCATGTCCACGTCGGCCATCGGGATCAGCGCCCCCGACAACTCGTGCTGCGCCACGCCGTTCGACAGGTCCAGCGCATTCGCGATCGACTCGCGCAGCACCGCCACCTGCCGCCGGCCCAGCGCCATCAGTGCATTCAGCGACGGCGTGTCACAGGCGACGATGGCCTCGTCGTTGCCGGCGAAGTGACCCGTGGACCGCGCCGCCGCATCCGTCACGTCCAGCACCATGTCACCGATCGCCACGCCCACCCGCGCGCGCTCGGTGGACCCGCGCCGCCGGAACACGCCGAACGGCAGGTTCTGGATCGGGAAGTCCGTCGCCGGATCATTCGCGCCGTGGACCCAGCTCAGTCGCGCCGGATCGTGCGTTGCGTCAGTCATCGCTGTCTGTTCCATTGTGTGCCGTTGCGCCCGGCAGCCCCAGTGCCGTCAGCTCGTCCACCGGTTCGCGGAACGAGCAGGAGCCGAAGGCCACCAGCGCCTCGCGACGCGTTCGTGCCAGCTGCACCGCGTCCAGCGTCATGAGCACCGCGTCGCCGCGCGCGATCAGGATCTCTGCCCCCGTGAACTCCACGCTCACACCGCCGTTCAAGGGGACGGGGATCTTGAACGCTCCCGCCTCACCCCCGTTCAAGATCCCCGTCCCCTTGAACGCCGCCCCCGTCACACCATCACCACCCACCAGCAACACCCCTTCCGCCACTGCGTCATCCCCGCCCGCCGCGATCACTGCGGCGCACAGGAACAGGTTCAGGTAGCCGTACATCACCCCCCGCGGCGCTTCCGGCGCATAGGTCAGCCGGTACTCCGCCCGGAGCGGATGATGCAGCCCCGCCGTCGCCTTCGCGGTCACGCCCGTCTCGTGGCAGCGGCGCAGGAACCGCACGATCTCGGCCGGCGCCGGAAAGGCGTCCGGTGTCACCCCGCCGGTGCGGAGCTTGGCCCGCGCACGGGCCGATTGCACGGCCAGCAGCAGCGGCAACGGATCGTCGCGGTGCGGCAGCTCGCAGTAGAGCGTCACGTCATCCGGCATCGACGCGGCCATCGCCAGCACGGTGTCGGGATCCGCGGTGCGTCCCTCCGCCACGTCGATGCGCACGCCGTGGGGTGCGCGGTGGTCGAAGGCTTCGATCGCCGCCGTCTCTGCCGCGAACCCGCCGGTGAGGAGGACGCTCAGCCGCGCGCCGTGCCAGGCATCACGTTCCGGCTGTGTGAGCGCGGCGATCGCCGACTCCAGTTCGTCGAGCCGGGTGGCCGGAACGACGAACCGGCCCAGCATCCAGGTCTGCGGGCCGGCGCGATAGGCGGCGTAGTTCGCCACTGCCGAGTGCATGTCGAGCGATGCCGGCGGAAAGAGGCCGGCGTAGTCCACCACCTCCGCCAGCAGGGCGCGCAGGGCCGCTGCCGGCGCGGCGTGCCGCGTTGCTTTCACCCCACCAGCAGCCCCACCACTCACACCGCGTCCGGGCGCACCTGGCGATACGCATCCGCCGCCTGGCGCAGCGCCAGCAGCGCCGACGCCTCGAGCTCGAAGTCCAGCGCCAGCTCGCCGAAGCGGCCGGCATCCGGGGCGGAGAGGTCCTTCGCCGCCGCATCCGTGCCGCTGTGGCGGCGCGCGAACTCGCGCGCGGCCATCCACACCGCGTTCGCCTTGCGCCACCAGGCTTCGTCGGCACCGTCCACCTTCACGTTCGCCGATGACTTCTCGTACGACTCCAGCATCGAGGCGAGGGCGTCGATCGCGTGGCGGGCCGCGCTCTGGGTCACGCGCTTCTCCGTCTGCGCGCAACTCAGCGCGCCGAGGTGTGCACAGCGATCCTGCTGGCGGATGCACTCCGTCGCGATGCGGAACAGGCCGTCGGCCTTCGCACGCAACAGGTCGACCGTCGTCACGTTCGGGTCGATGATCGGGTTTTCCAGCGTGGGCTTCAACATGGGTGGGCCTGGTCGTGGTGGATGTCCCGGCGACGGTGAAATGTCGACAGACTGCGAAATGTACGCAGGCGTCTCCACGCAACACACTCTCGACCCGCTCGCTGTCCCACCGGCCGCACACGCGGGTGCCCCGGTCAGCCCTGCCTTGCCTGCGCCGCCAGGTCTGCCAGCTGCGCGATCGCCTCGATCGGCGTGAGCTGGTTCACGTCGATCGCCCGCAGCGCAGCCACCAGCGGATGCTGCTCGACCACCGCCGGCAGGAAGAGTTCGACCTGCTCGGAATCGCGTGCCGGCTTCGCGCCCGGCCGCCGGGTGGGCTGCTCCGATTCCAGCGAGGCCAGCACTTCCTTCGCACGCTTGAGCACCGACGCCGGCAGTCCCGCCAGGCGCCCCACCTCGATGCCGTAGCTGCGGCTCGCGCCACCGGGTTTGAGGCGGTGCAGGAAGAGCACGTCGTCACCGACCTCGCGCACGTCCACCGTCCAGTTGCGCGCGGCGGCCAGTGTGTCGGCCAGCTGCGTGAGCTCGTGGTAGTGCGTCGCGAACACCGCCTTGCACCCGGTGCGGTCGTGCAGGTGCTCCGTCACGCTCCACGCGATGCTCACACCATCGAAGGTGCTGGTGCCGCGCCCGATCTCGTCCAGCAGCACCAGGCTCCGTGCCGTGGCGGTGTGCAGGATGGCACTCGTCTCGCTCATCTCCACCATGAACGTCGACTGGCCGCGCGCGAGGTTGTCGCTCGCACCCACGCGCGTGAAGATCCGGTCCACGATGCCCTGCGTCACCGACTTCGCCGGCACGAAGCTCCCCACCTGCGCCAGCAGCGCGATGAGCCCGATCTGGCGCAGTGTGGTGCTCTTGCCGGCCATGTTCGGGCCGGTCAGCACGATCAGCCGTGCATCCTCGGTGAGCGTCACGTCGTTCGGGATGAACTGGTCGCGCGGCATCATCCGCTCCACCACGGGGTGCCGGCCGCCATCCACCACCAGCTCGAAGCCGTCGGTCATCACCGGTCGCACGTACCCCTCGCGCGCCGCCACGTCGGCGAACGCCGCCAGCACGTCCAGCTCCGCGATGCGCCGCGCGATCCCCTGCAGCCGCGCGGTGTCGCGCGCCACGTCGCTGCGCAGTGCCTCGAAGCGCTCACGCTCGCGCACGTCGATCCGCTCGGCCGCCGTCAGCACCCGCTCCTCGAACTCCTTCAGGGCCGGCGTGATGTAGCGCTCACCACCCGTCAGCGTCTGGCGGCGCTGGTAGTCAGCCGGCACCGCGCCGCGGTTCGCGTTGCTGATCTCGATGTAGTAGCCGAACACCTTGTTGTAGCCGACCTTCAGCGACGCGATCCCCGTGCGCGCGCGCTCCTCGGCCTGCAGCGACGCGATCTGGTCACGGCCGCCGTCGCGCAGCTCCCGCAGCGCGTCCAGCTCACCGTCCACGCCAGCGGCGATCGTCGGCTCGTCACCGACCTGCAGCGGCGGACGCTCCACCAGTTCGGCGCGGATGCGGTGTGCGATGTCGGCGGCGTCATCCCAGCCATCCAGCACCGCCGACACGCGGCCGGCGTCGGCGCCCGGCAGCAGTCCGTCACGCAGCATCCGCTCCAGCGCCTCGCGCACCTGCGGCAGCCGGTGCAGCGAGTCTCCCAGCGCCCGCACCTCGCGCGGCGTCGCCCGTGACGCGGCCACCTTGCCCGCCAGGCGTTCCACGTCGCGCACGCCGTCCAGTGCATCCCGCAGCGACGCCCGCCCCACGCCATCCCCCGCGAACAGGCTCACCGCGTCGTGCCGGGCCTCGATCGCGGCTCGCGAGGTGAGCGGGGCCAGCAGCCACTGGCGCAGCAGGCGGGCACCCATCGGCGTCTGGGTCGCATCCAGGACCTCCAGCACCGTCCCCTCGGTCCCGCCGCCACGCAGGCTCTCGACGAGCTCGAGGTTGCGGCGCGTCATCTCGTCCAGCGGCATCACGCCATCGGCCGCATCCATCACGGGCCGCATCAGGTGCGGCACCCCTGCCGGCTGCAGCTCGCGCAAGTAACGCAGCAGCGCGCCGGCCGCCGCCAGTGCGGGTGTGGACGAGGGGCCGAGCGCGAATCCTTCCAGCGAGTGCACGCCGAAGCGGCGCGTCAGCTCCTCGGTGGCCCATGCGGCGTCGAACGTCCACGGCTCGCGGTGCGTGAGCATCACGCCGTCCATCGGCGTGGCGTGGGCGTCCGCCACCACCACCTCGCGCGGCGAGAGGCGCCCCAGCAGCGCTGGCATCTCCGCCTCGCTGCGCACGGCCAGGCGGAACTCACCGGTGCTGAGGTCGATCGCCGCCACGCCGTGCTGGGCACCATCCCGCAGCACCGCGCAGAGGAAGTTGTTCCGCCCCGTGTCCAGCAGGTCGTCGGCGAACACGGCGCCCGGCGTGATGGTCTCCACCACCTCACGCTTCACGATCCCCTTGGCGAGCTTCGGGTCTTCCACCTGCTCGCAGATGGCGACGCGGAACCCTTGCTGCACCAGCCGGCGCACGTATTCGGCGGCCGCGCGCACCGGCACGCCGGCCAGCGGCACCTCGTTCGCACCACCGTTGTTGCGCGACGTGAGGGTCAGGCCGAGTGCCCGCGCACCCGTCTGGGCGTCCTCGTAGAACATCTCGTAGAAGTCGCCCATCCGGAACAGGAGGATCGCGTCCTGGTGGCGCGCCTTCACGTCCCGGTACTGCGTCATCAGGGGTGTCGCGGCACCACTCACGGTCGTGCGGGTGCGAGTGGCACGGCGATCGCCGCCTGTCCCGGCCGGCGCCAGAGTGCTGCCGCTGCTTCCGCCTCAGCCAGCGTGGTATACCGGCCGGCGCGCACGCGGAACGGCGCGCGCGTGCCTTCCACGCGCGCCGCGATCCCCCGTCCGCGCAGCACCGTCGCGAACCGGTCGGCGCCGGGACGGTCGTTGTACGCCGCGAACTGCACCGCGAATCGCGTGCTGGTCCCGGGCCCGACCTTGTCGCCGCCGGAGACGGAGCTGGCGGAGTTCGCAGGTGCAGGAGGCGGCTCCGGTACGGCAGGCGTCCTGACCGGCATGACGCTGTCGCGACGTGGCTTGGGTGCCGGAGGGGTCGTTTCGCGCGGCGCAGCAGGATGACTCTGTGTCACCGTCGTCGCGCGACTCGGAGTCGCGGGCGCAGACTGACTCTGTGTCGCCGCCGTCGCCCGACTCGGAGTCGCGGGCGCGGATTGAATCTGTGACACAGCGGTCGCCCGACTCGGAGTCACGGGCGCGGATTGACTCTGTGTCACCGTCGTCGCCCGACTCGGAGTCGCGGGCGCGGACGGACTCCGCGTCGCGGCTGGCGCCGGACGGGTGGCCGCACGCGCGACCACAGCGGGCGGTGTCGCAGTCGTCTCGCGCGGCGCACGCGCCACGCCCATCGGCGCCGGATCCCGCGCCGCCATCACCTCCACGGCCACCGGACACCGCGCGCCGGCGGTCACCGCCTGGTCACGCACGTCGCGCTCCAGGTTCGTGGCCGACGCGTACGCTGCGGCGAGCAGCTCGCACCCGCGCGCCGGGTCGTTCATGTCCATGCGGATCCGGCCGGCGAGCAGGCTCGCGCGCGAACGGCCCGGCGCATCGCCATGATCGCGCAGGAACCGTTCGAGGTGACGCATCGCGCCGGCGCGGTTGTTCCGCGCACTCTCGAGCACTGCCAGCCGCATCAGTGCATCCGGCACGCGCGCCGCAAACCGGTGCTCGGTCACGATCAGTCCGTAGTCACGTTCCGCGTCGGCTGCGCTGGCGGCGATCGATGCCTTGGCGAACAGCGCCTCCGGCATCACCGGCGACGCGGCGGGCAGCGCCTTCACCAGCGAATCAGCCAGGAGGCGCGCCGCCGCCACGTCGCCCGACGTGAGCCGCTTCACGCGCGCCAGCGATTCCGTCGCGCGCGCGATCGCGAGCGAGTCGGCGTTCTGCGCGCCGAGCGACGCCGCCGCAGGCACGCTGAGCGCCATCGCGGCGACGACCCGCATCAGCCCGGCCCGACACCCCTCAGCCACGGGCGGCCCGTGTCGGCGCGCACAGCTCCAGTACGAGCGAGCAGATGACCTGCTCGTCGCTCGAGCTGCGTGTGTCCTTCAGCCGCTCGTCCGCACGCAGGATCGCCCGCAGCCCCGCCTCTGCCTCCGCCACGCTCCACAACGGCACGTGCCTGGTCCAGCACTTAGTGGCCTCACCCCACGGACGGCCGGGAAACGCCCCGGTGCGCTTCAGCAGGTCGAAGTAGTCCTTCGCCAGCCGATTGAGCGGCACCCCTTTCGCCCGCTGCGCGGCGCCCCACCCAAGCGCGGCGGTCTGCGTGGCCAGCGCCATCGCGAACCCCACCGCGCTCGTTTTCGGCAGGCCGAGCACGGGGCCGACGAGTGCCAGCGCCTTCGTCGTGTCGCGGGCGGCGACGGCATCCAGCAGGTCGCTCTGCGTCTCGCCGTGGCGCACACCCACGACGGCCTCGATCACCGCATCGTCGATCGTGCCGCCACGGGTGAAGCTGGCCGCCTTGTCGAGCTCCATCATCAGCGAGCCGGCGTCGTCGCCCACGGCACCCTGCAGCAGCTGCGCCGCCGACTCGGTGATCGTGGCACCGAAGCGGTCGGCGGTCTGGCGGATGATCCACCGGGTCAGCTCGTCGCCGCTGACCGCGTCCACCTGCAGCGAGAAGCAGCGGTTGACCAGTGCCGCATCGGGCTTGGTGCCGGAGGGGACGGTGAGTGCGAGCACCACGTCGGGGGCGGGTTTGGCGAGGTAGCGATCGAGCGCCGCCTTCGCCCCCTTCTTCATCGCACTGACGTCGCGGATCACCACCACCCGGCGGTCGGCCATCATCGGCGGCGTGCCCAGCATCGTGCCCACGGCGTCGGCATCCAGGTCAGCGCCACGGAGCTGGTCCAGGTTGAAGTCCCGTGAGGCATCGTCCACCGCGCCGCGCAGCAGCTCACGCAACGCCGCGTCCTTCCGCCACTCGTCGTCACCCCAGAAGAGGTACGCGGGCGCGAACGTGCGTTCCTTGATCTGCGTCATGAACTGCCGGGTGGTTGCTTTCGACGCCATCCGTCGAATATAGCCCACCGTCGGTGACCCACCGGAGACCGGGGGCCGCGACGAACTACCGCTGAATCTGCGTCGCGCCGACGGTGATCACGTCACCGAATTCCATCGCGGCGAAGCGGTTCGCGGCGTGCGCCGCCATCTGCGCGGTCGGCCAGAGCGGCGCCGTGGCTGCGAGCGAGGTGGCCGACGGATCACCCATGTCGGCGCCATCCATCATGGGGTCGTCCGAGACGGGCAGGAGTGCCCCTCCCACCTGGCGCAGCGGCCGCACCACCACGATCTCGTTCCCACCGCCCGGCGACGACATGGCTGAGGCCGGAAGGGCGAATCCGCTGGCGTTGATGAACGACGCGGTGTCCATGGCCGTGATCGAGGCCACGCCATCACCATTCCGCGCCATCGCCGTGCGCAGCGCCGCCGATCCGCCCAGGAGCAGCGTCACCACCGCGGCCCGCCGCACCCACGTCGCCCCGCCTGCCAGCATCGGCGACCGCTCGGCATGCGATGGCGCGTGGTGCGCGATCCGCTGCCGGCGCTCCTCCGCGATCCGCGCGTGCAGGCGGGCCGAGAAGTCGGCCGAGACCTCGATCTGCGGGGCGTTGCGGGCCACGAGCAGGGCGCGCCGGGCCAGGGTGTCGAACCGGGCACAGGGGGGACAGTCGCCAACGTGCCTGGCAAGCCTGTCACTTTCCCGGGGGTCGAGCACGTCGTCGGCCCAGTCACCGTGCAGCTGTCGGAACTCGCGGCAATCCATAAGTGACCGACGATACCCACAGGGGCCCCACCAGTTCCAGAGGGGGCGCGACATTCGTTTGCACGAATCGCCCCTGGAGCAGCCGGCTCCAGGGGCGATCGGGTTTGGCAGGCCGGGCCGTGGGGCCCGCCAGGGTCAGCGCAGCGAGGGTGAGATCCGCTCGGCGAAGCTGGCGCGGGCACGGTTCAGGCGGGACTTCACGGTGCCCAGGTTCACCCCGGTGATCTCCGCGATCTCCTCGTAGCTCTTCCCCTCCAGCTCACGAAGCACGAAGACCTCGCGGTGATGCGCGGGCAACGTCCCCACCACTTCCTCCACCACTTCCTGCAGGTAGCGCTTGTGGTAGGCGTCGTCCGGGCGTGCCGCGGTGTCCTCGAAGTCGAGCGGGCGTTCCTCGTCATCCGAGAACTTGTCGCGCACCGACTGGAACAGCACC
Organism: Gemmatimonadaceae bacterium; assembly: GCA_020851035.1. Classification (NCBI taxonomy): domain Bacteria; kingdom Pseudomonadati; phylum Gemmatimonadota; class Gemmatimonadia; order Gemmatimonadales; family Gemmatimonadaceae; species Gemmatimonadaceae bacterium. The sequence goes on from JADZDM010000005.1 coordinate 172,152, forward strand.
AGCGGGTTCCGCGAGCGGTTGCGGAGCTCGTTCTTCGCCAGGTTCGAGGCGATGGTGTAGATCCAGGTGCTGAACTTCTTCGAGGCGTCGAAGCGGTGGAGATGGCGGTAGACGCGGATGAAGACTTCCTGCACCAGGTCTTCCGCCTTCTCGCGATCACCGATGGTCCGGTAGATGAAGTTCAGGAGCCGGGTCTGGTAACGTTCCACCAGCAGCTCGAACGCCATCTCCTCGCCCGCCAGGAAGGCGGCAACCACGTCGGCATCCTCGGCCGCCCGCAGCCGTTCGCGGCGCGTGGGAGCCGGCGCAACAGGCGCCACCGGCTGCGTGTGCAGCGAGAGGACTGTGTTACGAGCGAGCTCTGCCATGTGATTCTCCCGGCTTGAATGCCTCACCGACCCGTGCGGTCACGTCCGACCGATCGTCCGATGTTCCCTGAGCAATACGGCAGGGCGCGTGCCGTGGATTCGTCCCATGCCCACTGCTTCGTAACCGTAGACACCTGAACGGTTTACGCCCCCTACGCTGATCCGCGGCTTTCTGCGCGTCCTGAAATCAGGACAGACAGTCGGCCAAGTTGACCTGACAATAGGACAGGCAGCGGACTCTGCAATTTTGGGTTGGCAGACAGGGCAATTCTGCTGGTGAAGAATGCATGCTGTCTCTGCGGGTCCTGCGCTCGCGGACTCGGGAGGGCCGGTGGCTTTGGAGGATGCTGGTTCCCGCGGAGCCACGGAGTGCACGGAGGCCACGGAGAAACTGCTTGGGAGGAACTGCGCGCGCGAGGCAGCGTCCGCACCCGCGCGCGCAGTTCCTCCAAGAAGCTGTTGTCCTTCTCCGTGGCCTCCGTGCACTCCGTGGCTCCGTGAGAACCGCGATGCCCCAGCCCACACAAGCACCCGCGCACGCGCACCGTTTGCACTCCGAACCCGAAGACGACGCTACGGAAACGCCCCACCGAAGCGAGACACGTCCGGCTCCACGACCCATCGCCATCACGCGCCCGCCCGGAACCCCGCCGCGAAGAGAATGCCGAGCACCGTCTTGGCGTCGTTGATCTGCCCGTCCTTCACCATGTCGAGTGCACGTGTCAGTGGCATCACTTCCACGCTGATGAACTCGTCCGCCTCGGTGGCCGACGCCCCGCGCGTCAGGTCGAAGGCGAGGAAGAGGTGGATTTTCTCGTCGGTGAACCCGGGCGTCGTGTACATGGTGTGCATGTGCTGCAGGTGCGCCGCCGTGCACCCCGTCTCTTCCTGCAGTTCACGCCGCGCGCACTCGAGTGGCGGCTCCCCAGGTTCCAGCCGGCCGGCGGGGATCTCGTACAGGTACTGCAGCGCCGCGTACCGGTACTGCCTGATCAGCAGGATCTGCGGATCCGGGCCGGCCGGATCGCTGAGGAACGGCACGATCGCGCTCGCACCGGGATGACGCACCATCTCCAGCTCGCCCGTCGATCCGTCGGGAAAGCGCACGGTGTCGATGTCGAGGCTGATCACGCGCCCTTCGTACGCGCGGCGCGTGGAAAGCTGCCCTGGTTCGATCTGCATCGTCGGTTCCGCTCAGGTGGCCAGGGTGTCGACCGCGTCCGTCACCGTCACCGCACCCAGGCCAAGCGCGGCCAGCGGTGCCGAGATCGCATCGGGATCACCGACCGCCACGACCTGCAGCTTCGACGGGTCCAGGTGGGCCTGCGCCACGCGGAGGATGTCGTCCGCCGTCACGGCGCGGATGTTCGCGCGATAGGTGTCGTAGTAGTCGTCCGGCAGCCCGAAGATGGCGAGCGACGCGAGCGCGGACGCGATCGCCCGTGTCGTCTCGAACCGGATCGGGAACACGCCATCGAGGTAGCTCCGGGCCAGCGACAGCTCGCTGTCGCTCACGGGTTCCGTACGGATCCGATCGAACTCCGTCATGATCTCGCCGATCGCGGCCGCCGTCACGTCGCTCTGCACCGCCGCGTCCATCGAGAACGGGCCGGCACCGCGCCGCCAGTCCACGCCGCTGTGCGCGCCGTAGGTGTACGCGTGCTCCTCACGGAGGTTCAGGTTCAGCCGGCTGGAGAAGAGCCCGCCGAGGATCGCGTTGCACATCACCAGCGGGAAGTAGTCCGGCGTGAGGCGCGGCGGGCCCACGTGGCCCACGCGCAGCTCCGTCTGCGGCGCGTCGGCCTTGCGCACGATGTGCACGCCGCGCGGGACGTCCTGCACCGCATCGGGCGCGGCATACGGCGCCGGCACGGCACCGACCCAGTCACCGAGCACGCGCGACACCATCGCGAACCCATCCTCGGCCGCCACGTCACCCACCACCACCACCGTCGTCACGTGCGGCGAGTAGCGCGCCGCGTAGAACGCGCGCACCTGCTCGATCGTCAGCGCCTGCACGCTGACGTCGGTGCCACCATCCGGACGCGCATACCTGGCCTCGGGCGCATAGATCGCCCGCGCCAGCGCCTCGTCGGCCAGCGCACGCGGTTCGCTGCGCAGCTGCATCAACTCGGCCATGCGCTCGGTGCGCAGGCGCTGGAACTCGTCGGCTGACAGGGTCGGCTCGGTGAGCACGCGAGCCAGCAGGCCGAGGGCATCCGTGAGGCGCGACGACAGCGTCGTCAGCTTCACCACGCTCGAGTCCCAGTCGGCACCGGAATCCAGCGTGCTGCCCATCGACTCCACCAGCTCCGTGAGGTCGGCACCGCTGAGGGCACCCGTGCCCTCGCTGAGCAGGCTCGCCGTGAGCTGCGCGATGCCCTCCTGCCCCGCCGGGTCGGCGATCGAGCCGGCATCCACCAGCGCCAGGACCGTCACCAGCGGCAGTTTCGTGACCGGTGCCACCACCACGCGCAGGCCGTTCGGCAGCACGCGGGAGAAGAACGCGGGGAAAGTGTACGCCCGCGGCGCACCGGGGGTCGGGCGCACCGACAGGTCGGTAATGCTCATGCGGCCTCCTCGTCGTCGGCGTTCGCGGGGTTCTCGCGCGGCACGTAGAGCAGCGTCGCGCGGTTCGTGTCCCGGCACCATTCCCGGACGAAGGCCGTCACCTCTGCCGCCGTCACCCGCTGGTAGCGCGCCGGCTGCGTGTTCACGCGCGCGGGGTCGCCGAAGTAGGTGGCGAAGCGCGACAGCGTGTCGGCGCGGTCGGAAGCACTCTGCAGCGACGAGACGAAGTCCGTCTCGATCAGTGCCAGCGCGCGGTCCAGCTCCGGCTGCGTCACCCCGTCCAGTGCCACCGCATCCAGTTCGTCGTGCACCGCCTGCTCGATGCGCGCGGCGGTGATGCCCGCGTTGGCGGTGGCGTCCACCACCAGCAGGTCGGCGCCCTTGGTGAGGTCGAACGTGTAGGCACTCGTGTCCGAGGCCACCTGCAGCTCGCGCACCAGGCGCCGGTACAGCCGGCTGCCCTTGCGCATGCCAAGGATCGCGCTGGCCACCGAGGCCGCGTACCACTCCTCCGCGCCGCACGGCGGGATCCGCATCGCCACCATCACGCGCGGGAGCTGCACGTCGTCCTCCACCACCTCGCGCAGCGCGGCACCGAAGCGCGGCGGCAGCGAGAAGTCGGGGCGTGCCGGCGGGGACGGGTTGCGTGGGATGTCGCCGAAGTACTGCCGCACCAGCGCGCGCGCCTCCCCAGGGTCGAAGTCACCGGCGATCGTCAGGACCGCGTTGTCGGGCGTATACCAGGTCGCGAAGAACTCCGCCACGTCGTCGAGCGAGGCCTCGCTGAGGTGCTCCATGGAGCCGATCAGCGAGTGGTGGTACGGGTGCGTGGAGGGGAACGCCAGCGCCGGCAGCTTCTCCCACCAGGTGCCGTACGGCTGGTTGTCCACGCTCCAGCGCCGCTCGTTCTTCACCACGTCGCGCTGCGTGTCGAGCTTCTGCTGCGTCATCGCGGGCAGCAGGCGACCCATCCGGTCTGCCTCCAGCCAGAGTGCGATCGCGAGCTGGTTGCTCGGCACCGTCTCGAAGTAGTTGGTGCGGTCGAGCCACGTCGATCCGTTGAGCGTGCCGCCGGCGCGCTGCACGAGCTCGAAGTGCTCGTTCGCCGCCACGTTCGCCGAGCCCTGGAAGAGCATGTGCTCGAACAGGTGTGCAAACCCGGTGCGTCCCTCCCGCTCGTTGGCACTGCCCACGTGGTACCATAGGTTCACCGCCACCAGCGGTGCGACGTGATCCTCGGAATACGTCACGCGCAGCCCGTTGGGCAGCGTCTCGGTCTCGATCGGTATCTGCATAGGATGCAAAGATACCGCCCCGCGACACCGAAGTGCCGCGGGGCGGTCCGTCCGCCTGACGCCGCGCAGCGCGTGTCAGGGGACGGTCACCAGTGACACCCCGCATGCCGAAGTGCATGCGGGGCCGGGGGGCCAGGGAACCTTTCAGTACCCTGGGTCGCGCGCCCACCCCGAGTTTCCACCGAGTGACAGACCAGCCCGCAACACGAAGGAGCCGCCGCTGGCGCGCGTGTCATCCGAGATGCGCCGCCCGGCCCGCAGGAACTGGTAGCCACCGCCGATGTTCAGCTGCATGCCCTTCGCGAGATAGATCAGCGACCCGATGCCGCCGCCCATCTGCGTCACGTTCGACGTGACCTCCGTGCCGGCCACCGTCTCGGCGCGCTCCAGCACACCGCCGCGTCCGTAGAGGTACGGCGTGAAGTTCGACGCCGCGAACGGCAGCGCGAGTCGCGGCTCGATGTAGAAGCCCGACAGCGTCGCATCGCTCTCGGTGCCGGTCACGCGGTGCCACGAGCGCTGGTAGCCGCCCGACACCGACAGGTTGCTGATGCCCATCGTGACCTGTGCCTCGGCACCGCGGCCATCATTCAGGTCGCCGAAGACGCTGCCACGCAGCGCCTGGTAGGTGGCGCCGCCCTCCACGGTGAACAACGGCGCCTGGCGCTGCTGCGCCAGTGCGGGCGCGGCGGTGGCACACATGGCGGCGGCGGCAATTGCGATACGACGGTACATGGGACGCTCCGGTTGAGTTCATCGCAGCACCGGCGCGACCCGTGCTGCGTGACCATCACCAGAGGCATGCGCCGTTCCGCCCGGAACGTTGCTCCTAAGTCATTGTCAGTGAACGACTTGACAATTCATGCCGTGCGGCCGTGTCCTTTTCTGCGGACAGGGACGTGTCATTTCCTGCGCGCTGCGCCGTGGTGGACTCGCCGACCGACAAGGTCGCTGCGAGAGAGGGGTTCAGGGTGCCGGGTGTCGCGAAGATTCGGGGGCGGGTGGAAGGCACTTCTTCCCACGGAGCCACGGAGCACACGAAGGCCACGGAGAACAGCAACGGCATTGTGTGAACTGCGCGCGCGGATGCGATCTCAGCTTCGCGCGCGCAGTTCCCCCAAAGCACTTCTCCGTGGCCTCCGTGTGCTCCGTGGCTCCGTGGGAACAGGTCACTCCCATTCCCCACCGACCACCCGGGTCCTGCACGAGCCCTCCGCTCCGTCGCTACAGCTCAGCCGTCGGGTTCCGGCGGAGCTCCCTGGGCAGGCCGTCGAACAGCGCATTGAGCTCCGCCGCCCGCTCCAGCGACGTGACGAACGTCACCCCCGGCAGGCTCACCACCAGCAGCGAGTTCACGCCATACACCACCACGCGACCCGACTCGGTGTGCACCACGTTCGACTCGGCATCCACCAGCAGCGCATCGCCGATCACGCCGTTCCCCGTGTCATCCAGCTCGCGCACGCGTCGCAGGCAGGCCCAGGTGCCCACGTCGTCCCAGCCGAAGGAGCAGGGCACGCAGATCAGCGTGTCGATCCGCTCCAGCAGCCCGCGCTCGATCGAGACCGATTGCACCATGCCGAAGAAGCGGTCCACCTTGCCGTTCGAGAGGTAGGCCAGGCCGTCTTCCAGTTCCTGCGTCGTCGCCTCGAGTGCCTCGAACACGGCGCCTGCCTGCCAGCAGTAGATGCCGGTGTTCCACATCGCCCCGTCGGCGATGAACTCCTCCGCCTGCAGCGGACCGGGCTTCTCGACGAAGCGCGCCACGCGACAGGCGCCTCCCTTGGCGAGCGGCAGTCCCGGTTCCAGCTCCTCGCCACCCAGCATGTAGCCGAACCCGGTGTCCGGGCGCGTCGGGCGCGCGCCGAGCGCCACCAGCGCACGCTCGTCACGTGCCGCATAGCCGGCGGCCCGGCGGATCGCGCGCCGGAATTCGTCGTCGAACTGCGCCGACAGGTCGGCATGCAGCGCGCAGAAGACGGTCTTCGGACCCACGCGGTTGATGATCTCCTGCGCCCCCCACGCCAGCGCGGCGGCCGTGCCCAGTGGACGCGGCTCGACCAGCATGTTCTTCGCCGGCAGCTCAGGGATCGCCGCCCGGATCGCGTCGGAGATGTCGGCGCTCGTGAGCACCAGCGTCCGCTCCGCCGGGATCAGCGGGTGCAGGCGGCGGAGCGTGTCGGCAATCAGCGGCCGGTCACCCACCAGCCGAAGCAGCGGCTTCGGTCGCTCCGGCGTGCTCAGTGGCCAGAACCGCGACCCGATGCCGCCGGCAAAGACCACAGCCCAGAGCGCGTCGTCCAGCGCCTGGTCGTCCTCCATCTCCGGCTGCTCGAGCGGCAGGAACCCGAGCGCCAGCTCGTCGAAGGTGGCACTCGACGTGCCCGGTGAGCCCGGCTGCCCGGGGAGGGACGAATTCGGCGTGTCAGCCATGGTGCGTCATCTGCCCTGCTCCTCGCGCGGGTCCGGACGTAGCCTGCCCGGGCGACCCCGCTGAGGTCGAACCCGTGCGAACGCCAATGAAAGCCGATCCGCGTCCGCCAAGCCAGTCAGGGAGCACCGCCGGCCCGCCACGGGGCCACCCGCCTCCAACGACACGGCGCCCGACCCACAGCTGCAGGTCGGGCGCCGGACACGATGTCGATCGACTCAGGGCTTGAACGAGATTCCGAACGAGATCGGGATCAGGCGAGCCGAGCCGCCATTCGCCATCACGTTGTGGATCCGGGCCTCGGTGAAGGCATCGAACCCAGCCAGCCCGAAGGTCACACCACCGCCGGCGTTGATGCCGAAGTTCGTCCCGATGCCACCGTTCGCACTGTAGAGCCCGGCTCCGCCGAGCACATACGGAACGAAGGTCGCATCCTTCGCGCCCTCGAAATTGTAGACCACGTTGGCGTTCACCGTGAACCAGTTCTTGCCACTGTACTTCACCGACGTCCCGCCGCCGATCGGGGTGATCGACTTCCCGGGCGTGGTCCAGAGCCCGACGTCACCACGGAAAGCGAACGGGTTCGATCCCGGCTTGTACGTCGCGTGGCCCTGGATGTTGAACCCCGTGCCCTGCGTGTCCCCGATGTTGCCGATGGGCAGCGTCAGGCCGCCGGAAATCCCGTACTGAATCGCACTGGACGACTGCGCCTGGACCGCCGGAGTGGCGCCCACAATGGCCGCGAAAACCGCCGCGCCAACCAGAAGCTTCTTCATGCGTCTCTGACTCCTCGATGTTGTTGTTGTCCCGCATGCCGCCGATCACCCACTCGGCAACACACAACGGAATCCGCGCGACTTCCGATACCTGCACATTGGGCAGGGTCAGCTGTTAAGGCAACTCAACAGCAGACAGTTTCGTGCCAGTGTCGCGCCACTGATTATTCAACGACTCTTTGCTGTCCCGATCGCCAGGGTTAATCCCGGAGAGCGGCACACCGTGACAAACACCGCAACAACGCCCACAGCAGGCCACCGTCCCTCTCATTCCGGACAGCGGTGATCCGCCGCACCCACCATCCTGTCTGGTACCAGTACGGCTGCACATCGGTCCCTGTGTCAGTCGCCGAGCCACCGGAGCCGACCCGCACTGGCGCCCCTGCACCGCACACGACGCTGGCATTTCGTGTCCCATCAGGCGGACATTTCCGCGGTTGCTTGTCACGCCCCGCCAACGGACTACCATTCGCTCACGAGACGTCTTCGTCCCTTCCGGGCGACCGGGCAATACCCCTGCCAACGCCGGCCGGCCGGTCGTCCAACACCAGGCGCCGATCACCCGGGTGGGGACGAAAGACGGTACAACTCCCGGAGAACGCGGTGCCCGTACGGCCAGCCAGCAGCCCCACCCACCCAGCGCGCCGCGGGTTCCCGCGTCGCCGGCCGGCGGCGTGCCTGCGCAGCGTGACGGGAGCGTCGGCCGCATGAGCGCCGCCACCTCCATCCGGGTCTGGGTCGACGGTGAGCTGGTCAGCGACGGCAGCCGCGCCATCTCCGCCTTCGATCGCGGCCTGACTCTCGGCGATGGCATCTTCGAGACGATGCGGGTGCTCAACGGCGTGGCTCCCATGGCGCCGGCACACCTCGACCGACTCGCCAACGGCGCCGAGCGTCTCGGGCTCGTGCTGCCGCCCGCGATTGCGGAGCACGTCAACGAGTGCGCGGCCGCGGCGCAGCGCATGCACATGGCCGACGCCGTCCTCCGCCTGACCCTCACCCGCGGTGATGCCCTTCCGGGCATGGCGGGCCTCAGCGGCGGTGCCTCCCGCTCGATCGTCACGCTCACGCCACGCATCGCCGTGCGCGACGAGGTGATCGATCGCGGACTCACACTCATCACCAGCGAGTGGCGGTGGAGCGCACGGCGCCCCACCGCCGGCATCAAGACCCTGGACTACACCGCCAACGTGCTCGCACTGCGCGCCGCACACAGCCAGGGGGTGGACGACGCCCTCGTGCTCGACACCGACGAGCGCATGGTGGGGTGCACCGCCAGCAATGTCTGCTGGTTCTCGGAGGCCACGCTCTACACCCCGTCGGCCGCCACCGGCGCGCTCCCCGGCACCACCCTCGGCCTGCTCTGCGAGCTCGCCCCCTCGGTCGGCCTGACGGTGCAGCACGTGGAGGCACCCGTCGACGCCCTGCTCCATGCCGACGCCGCCTGCGCCGCCAGTTCCATCCGCGGCGTGGTCCCGATCACGCAGCTCGACGGCACGACTATCGGCGGCCAGGGCCGCTCGCCCCGCTTCCGCGCCCTCCACGATGCCTGGCGCGTGGAGATGGCCCGGCGCGCCAGTGTGGACTTCGTGGTCGATTGAGCGCCCGCGCGTCAGCGCGGCGACTCCTCCTCGAGCAGGAACGCCAGCGGCGCCTTCAGCGACTCCGCCAGCACGTACCGGATCCCCGCGGCGTCCGAGAGCACGATCGGGCTGCTGCGCGTGGGCGACCCGTAGGCCGTGAGGTCGAGCTTCCACGCCGTCAGCAGCAGGCGCAGCATGTGGAACCGGTCGCTCACCAGCACCACCGCGCCGAGGTCCCGTGCGCGCACGATCCGGGCGACGGCGTGCATCTGCTCCGTGGTGCTGCGGCTCTCGTCCTCGAGGATGATCGCCTTCGCCGGCACGCCATGCTGCCGCGCATACCGGGCGCTGGTCTCGGCCTCGCTCGTGATGTCGCCGGTGGCCTTCCCGCCGGTCACGATCAGGTACGGCGCCACGGTGCTGCGATAGAGCGCGATGGCGTGATCGAGGCGTGCCGTGAGCACCGGCGACGGCCGTCCGGCATACTGCGCCGCACCCAGCACCACGATGGCGCCTGCAGGCTGCGCGGCGTCGCGATGGCCCGCCACCAGCACGGCAGCGATCGAGACGCCCCACACCACGAGCAGCAGCAGCAGCGCGCGAGCGAAGAACCTGAGGATCGTGCCGGGTAGCGAACGTCGTCGTCGGGCCACGCCTGAAGTCTACACCCTCAGTCGGTCAGGCCGAGCGTGGCCAGCCAGAACACGTCGAACGAGATGCGCGCATTGCGCTCCGGCGCCACCACGCGATCCAGCGCCAGCCCGTCCACGAACGCGATGAAGGTGTCCGCCACCAGCGGCACCGGCACACGCGGGCGCAGGCCGAGTGCCTCGAAGAGCTGCGTGATCACGCCGGCGGCCGCCTCGCGCCGTGCGGCCGCCGTGGCGCGCACTGCCGCCTCCACCGACGCCCCCTTCACCAGCGTCAGGTCCAGCAGCGCCCGCAGGTCGCCCCGCTCCAGCTCGTCGGAGAGCCACTGCCAGAGCGCATCGAGCGCCGCCGTGGCCGGCACACCGGTCAGTGCCGTCTCCTGCCGCGCCACCAGCCCCGCCCGCAACCACTCCACCAGGCGCGCCAGCAGCTCGCCCTTGTCGTGGAAGTGGTAGTGGATCAGCGCCTTGCTCACGCCGGCCGCCTCGGCCACGTCCTGCAGGCTCACGTCGGCCGCGCCCATCGTCACGATGCACGTGCTGGTCGCCTCGAGGATGCGGCCGGCGGCCGCGCCACGTCCGGTGGAGCCCGAGGATGCTGCGGTGCTGGAGTCACTCATGCGGACCATCCCGTCGACGTCAGAGCTGGCAACGGTCGCCGGGTGCCGGCGCCGTGACGTGGAATCCCTTCGCCGACAGCTGCGCCGCCAGCGCCGCCTGCGCCGGCGGCTCGCCGTGCACCAGCAGCACCCGCGGCAGCACCGGCGAAGTGCCGCACACGGCGTCCAGCCAGAGCGCCAGCTCGCCGCGGTCGGCATGTGCGGAATAGCCGTCCAGGATCGCGACCTCCGCCTCGAGCGGCACGTCGTTCCCGTAGATGCGCAGCGTGGGACGTCGCTCCACGATGCGGCGCCCCAGGGTGTGCTCCGCCATGAAGCCCACCACGAGGATCGTGTTCTTGCGGTCGCCGGCAGCGTGCGCGAGGTGGTGGAGCACACGCCCCGACTCCGCCATGCCCGACGGCGAGATGATGATCATCGGCCCGCGCATCGCGTTCAGCGCCTTGCTCTCGGTCACGTCGCGCGTGTAGTGCACGAGGTCGAAGTGGAACAGCTCGTCCACCGCGCGCACGAGGTCCTCGGTGCGGTCGAAGCACTCGGGGTGCGTCTCGAAGACCTGCGTCGCGCCGGTGGCCAGCGGGCTGTCGATGTAGATCGGCACACGCGGGATCTCGTTCGCACGCGCCAGCGCATGCAGGTCGTAGACGAGTTCCTGCACCCGCCCCACCGCGAACGCCGGGATGATCACGCGCCCGCCGCGCGCGGCCGTCTCCCGCACCACGGCGCCGAGCGCCGCACGCGCATCGGAGATCGGCAGGTGATCGCGGTCCCCGTACGTGGACTCCATGATCACCACGTCGGCTCCCACCGGCGGGTGCGGGTCGCGGATGATCGCCAGGCCGCGCCGACCCACGTCGCCGGAGAACACCAGCCGCACGGTGCGCCCCTCCTCCGTGCACTCCAGCACCACCGACGCCGAGCCGAGGATGTGGCCGGCGTCCGTGAACATGGCGCGCACCCCCGTGACCACGTCGAACCAGCGGTCGTACGGCTGCCCGACCATCTGCCGGATCACCTGCGTCGCATCGTCGGGATCGTAGAGCGGCTCCGCATGCGGTGCACCGCGTCGCTCGAGGACCTCGGCATCCTTCACCTGGATGCGCGCCGAGTCGGCGAGCATCAGCGCACAGAGGTCGCGGGTGGCGGCGGTGGCGTGGACCGGGCCCTCGTAGCCGGACCGCACCAGGAACGGCAGCCGGCCGGCGTGGTCGATGTGGGCGTGGCTCAGGACCACCGCGTCGATCCGGTCCACGGGCAGGGGCAGCACCTCGTTCTTGCGCCGCGACTCGGCGCGGTGTCCCTGGAACAGCCCGCAGTCGAGGAGGACGGTCTTTCCGCCCACCTCGAGGATGTGACAGGACCCTGTCACCTCGTGCGCAGCCCCTGAGAACGTGACGTGCATGCACCACCACGGAAGACGGTTGACACGGCCGGTGTGCGCCAGCGCGCACCGCCCCTATCCCGCTAGCTACACCAAAGGCCAGCCGCTGGTAAGGGCGGGCACCGGTGACGGCGGCGACGGCGCGCACCCTTCCGTTCGCCGTCCACATCCGGGCATCTTGATCGCGTGACCGACACCCCCCTTCCCGACATGACCGGCGTGACGCTGGTTCGCCATCCGCTGGTGCAGCACAAGGTCACGCGGCTGCGTGACCGGAGCGCCTCGACGAAGCTCTTCAAGGAGCTGGTCGACGAGCTCTCCATGTTGCTGGCGTACGAGGCCACCGCATCACTCACGCTCGAGCCGTACCCGGTCGAGACGCCGCTGGAGGCACACACGGGCGTGACCGTGCAGGGGAAGAAGCTCACCGTGGTCCCGATCCTCCGCGCCGGCCTCGGCATGGTGGAAGGGGTGGTGCGGCTGGTGCCGGGCGCGCGAGTGGGTCACATCGGCCTGTACCGCGACCACGACACGCTCGAGCCGGTGGACTACTACTTCAAGGTGCCGGCCGATGCGGCGGACCGCGCCTTCCTGCTGCTCGACCCGATGCTTGCCACCGGTGGGAGCGCCGCTGCGGCGGTGTCGTCGCTGAAGCGGGCCGGCGCCGGACGCATCACGTTCATGTGCATCGTGGCAGCGCCGGAGGGAATCGCGCGCCTCCGCGCGGCACACCCGGACGTGCACATCGTCTGCGCCGCCATCGACCGCGGACTGAATGCCAGCGGGTACATCGTGCCCGGGCTGGGTGACGCCGGCGACCGCCTTTTCGGCACGCGCTGACCCGGCGGAGCACCATCGCGACCGTCCGCGGAAGGGCGCGCCGCCCCTTCCGCCGCTGATCCACCCCGGCTGCGCCGAGTGCGCGCTTGCTCAGTGCGACTTGCTCCCTTGTACGTGTACCGCTCGCGCCATAGAATGCCACCGGGACCGTCACCGTCGCGACGCGCTCCGCGAGATCCGAACACAAGGCTGATGCTCATCAATCTGCTCCCCGACTTCCTGGCCGTGCTGCACAGCGCCGATCGGGTTGCCGCATACGAGCGCTACTTCGCCGCCAACAAGGCGCTGCTGACCGCGTACTGGGACAACTACGTCGTTGACCCGACCGGCCCGCACGTGGGCGAGATCATCCGCAAGACGGTCGCCGCCGACCGCAGTGACCTGCTCGGGGTGCTCGACAAGGAGCCGCTCGTGCTCCGCGCCCGCCAGACCATGGCGCAGGCCATGAGCACGCTCGACATCACCGACGAACCCGACGTGGTGCTGATGGTCGGCGTCGGCGCCGCGAACGCCGGCGAGCTGGTGATCGACGGCCGGCCGGTCGCCTTCATCTGCCTCGAGCACTTCACCGGTGAACGGAATCCGGACACCGACTCGCTCGGGCTCGACCCGGCGCTGATCCCGCCCTGGCTCGCGCACGAGATTGCCCACGGCGTGCGCTACACGGCGAAGGACAGCGAGAGCACGATGAAGCAGCTGGTGGCCGAGAACGGGGGCTACTACTCGTTCTGGGACACCGGGAAGCGCGCCACGCTGCGCGAGCTGCTGGTGAACGAGGGGCTGGCCACACACGCGGCCCAGGCGATCTGCCCCGACTACGCCGCCTGGGAGTACATGGGCTACGGCCGTCGCCAGTACGCCCGGATCCGGGAGCTCGAGCCGCTGCTGGCCCGCACCATCAGCCCCGACCTGGACCGCAACGGACTCGGCCTCCGCCTCCGCTGGCTGAGCGACGGCACCAGTGACGACGCCCGCACGGTCGAGCGCCACGTGATCCCGGAACGCGCCGGCTACTTCCTCGGCCACTCCCTGGTGGCGCCCGCCGTCGCCGAGCGTGGCATCGCCTGGGCGCTCCGGGCCAGCACCGACGCCCTCATGCAGGTCGGGCGCAACGCTGCTGTCGCCAGCGCCTGATCGACGTCGGTTCAGGATCGCTGGAACTGCATCGACGCAAGGACGCAACGGGCGCGAAGGACGCAATGAGGTCGGTGCCCGAGACGGCCTTCGCTCGAGCGAGAAGCAGAGGAATCGAAGGGAACTGCAGTTGCAGTTGCAGTTCCGGAAGCAATGACGAGGCCCCGATGCGCATGGAGGACTGCTCCGCGCATCGGGGCCTCGTTCATCATGGTCTTCTTTGCGTCCTTCGCGCTCGTTGCGCCTTTGCGTCCAAGCCGTTCACGATGCCTGCTGAACACGGACCTCAGGCCTTGCGCGGCTTGGCAGGAGTGCCTTTGTCGCTGTAGACCACCGGCTTGTCCTTCGTCTTCAGCCGCTCGTTCGAGATCAGCCACTGCTGCGGGATCGCCGCCAGGTTCTGCACGAAGTAGTACAGGTTCAGCCCCGCCGCCGCGCTGAAGAAGAAGGTGAACATCATCGCCGGGAACATGTAGGCCATGATCTTCGCCTGCGGGTTCGGCGGCATTCCGCGCATGCCGATCCACGACAGGCCGAAGGCGCTCAGCGCCATCAGCAGCGGGATCACGAACGTCGGGTCCTTCTGCGAGATGTCGGCAAGGTAGAGAAACGGCACGCCGCGGAACTCGATCGTGTTCTGGAACACGAAGAAGAGCGTGATGAACACCGGCATCGGCAGCAGCATCGGCAGGCACCCCGACAGCGCGCTGAACGGCGACATGTCGTGCTCCTTGTACACCCGCATCGTCTCGGCCTGCATCTTCTGCGGGTCGGACTTGAACTTCTCCTGCACCGCCTGCAGCTCCGGCTGGAGCACCTGCATCTTCATCGAGGTCCGCATGGCGCGCTGGTTGAACGGCCAGAGCAGCAGCCGCACCGCCACGCCGAAGATCACCAGCACCCAGCCGTAGTTCAGCTTCATCGAGTCGTGCATCCACAGCAGCGCCTTCATCACCAGCGTCGCGAACGGCTGCACGAAGCCCTGCAGCCAGCCGCCGTACGGGTTGCTGTTCTCGAAGTCGCGGCCCAGCGCCCGCAGCCGCTTCCATTCCTGCGGGCCGGCATAGAGCTCGAAGCGGAAGGTGCCGTCCTGCAGCGACTGCAGCGCGGTCGCGATCACACGGCTTTCGAGCTTGCCCGTCTTCGGGCCGCCCGTCACCGTCACCTCGTCGAAGGGACGGTCACCGGTGGCGGTCAGCAGGCCGGCGATGAAGAACTTGTTCTTCGAGGCCACCCAGGTGAACGGGCCTTCCTGCAGCTGCCGCTCGCCGGGATCGAGCTTGTCGAACGCGATGCTCGAGGTGTTGCCCCCCTTCACCGGCTTCATCGCCACCGCGAGGTGGCGCTGGTCCTCGGTGGTGTCGGCCTCGCTGGAGTTCAGGCCGCTTGGCAGCGTGACACGCACGAACGCCGGCGCGGTGAGGCCGGTGACCTTGCCGCCCACGCGCACGAGGAAGCTGTCGGGCTGGAAGGTGTAGGTGATGGCCACCGTCGCCTCACCCGCCTGCCCGGTGTAGGCCACCGTCCGGTCGTCGGGACGGGTCGCTGTGAACGACACGCCGGCGAGGTCGATCACGCGGTTCCCGGCCGGCTCCTTCACGATCAGCGCGTACTGCAGCAATGCCTCGTCGCGGCGCACGAGCTCGACGCGCTCACCGGCACTCGCCTTCTCGGGCAGGCGCTTGTACCCCGAGAGCTGCACCGACACCGGCGCTGCACCCACGCTGCTGAGCCGCACGATGCTCTTGGTTCCCGTCAGCGTGGCCGTGTCGGCCGCCGCCGCCATCACGGCGGTCGCGGCGCCAGGCTGCAGCGCGGCGGCGGCGCCCGGTGCAACCGGCGCGACGGTTGCCGCCGGTGACGCGGCGGCTGGTGCCGGTGCCGCCGCCGGCGCGGGTGCGGCCGGCTTGGCCGCTGGCTTCACCGGAGGGAACAGGTACTGAGTGAGACCGATCACCGCCGCCGACAGGGCGAGGGCGAGCAGCATGCGCTTGTTCATACTGAGGTGTGGAGGGTCAGGCGAGGCGCGAAGGCGCGCTCAGAAGCGCGTACGATCGCGGCGGTCGGAAGGTTCAGGGAACGGGGTCGTGTCCGCCGGGCCGGAACGGGTGGCATCGCGCGATTCGCCGCGCTGCCAGCCAGGAACCGCGAAGGACGCCGTGTCGCTCGATCGCCTCGACGGCATATGCCGAGCAGGTGGGAGTATAGCGGCAGGTGGCTGGAAACAGCGGGGAGAGGAAGAGCTGGTAGACCCGGATCGCGGCCGTGGCGGTCCAGCGCGCCGCCGCCACCAGCGCGGGCAGCGGCGGCCGCGGCGGCGGCCCCTCGGGACCGGGCTCTGCCGGCGTGACCGTCATCAGTCCCGGGCCTGCGCCGCGGCGGCAGGCACCGGCTGCGTGTCGAGACGCCGGAGCAGTGTCGTCACCTCCGCCTGCACCTGCGCCCACGTCAGCCGGTACGCGCCCGGCAGCACTCGCACGACCACATCCTGCGGACGCAGCGCGGGCAGCGCCAGGACGCGGACCAGTTCGCGCAGCCGTCGCTTCAGTCGATTCCGGTCCACGATCTCGTGGCCATGCTTCGGCACGATGAACCCGGCACGCGCATACGACAAAGGGGAAGCCGCGACGCGGAGCTCGAAATGAGCCGACCGCACACGCTTCCCCTCACGTCGCACCCGTTCCAGCTCCGGTTTCCTCGTGAGACGCTGGTCTCGCGAGAACCGGAACGACTCAGGCGCCGGCGTACTTGTCCGGCAGCTGAACGGTCAGCTGCTTGCGGCCCTTCTTGCGACGACGTGCCAGCACCGCGCGGCCCCAACGATCGGCCATGCGGGCACGGAAGCCGTGCTTGCGGATGCGGCGCTTGTTTCTCGGACGATACGTCGGCTTGCCCATATGTACTCCAGGAGCGTTTGCTGTATTCGGGGAAAGTCTCCAAACCTATTCAGGACAAGCACTTCGGTCAAGCGACCTGATTCGACGGATCACTTGCCCGGACTCACGCGCACCACCATCTGCGCGGTTTGCGATCCTGCCCGCGTCCCTGTAAACTCGCGCTCCCGCAGTGAATTTCTCCCCGCCGCTCGTAATGCTCTCGGCTGCAGAAACCTGGGCCCGTCTGCTCGACCGCGCCCGCCTCGAACTCCAGGAGCAGACCGTCCGCACCTGGCTCGAGCCGTGCGAACCGCTCCGCGTGGACGAACGTGCCCTGACGGTCGGTGTCCCCGACCAGTTCGCCGCCGACTGGAACGAGTCGAAGCACTCGGCACTGCTCGCCAGCTTCGCTCCCGTCGCGCTCGGACACCCCCTCCAGGTGCAGTTCGTCGTCCACGAGTCGGCACGCACGCGGCCGCAGATGGACCTGTTCGTCGCCCCCGTCGAGGCGCCGCGGCCACCCGCCGTCCCGAACCCGAACTTCGCGCCACTCTCCGAGCGCTACACCTTCGAGCACTTCGTCGTCGGCAAGAGCAACGAACTGGCCGCCGCTGCCGCCATCGCCGCCGCTCAGGCCCCCGGCAAGCTCTACAACCCGCTCTTCCTCTACGGCGACACGGGGCTCGGCAAGACGCACCTGATGCAGGCCGTCGCACACGAACTGCTCAAGCGCGACGCCAGTACCCGCATCACCTTCGTCGGCACGGAACAGTTCACGAATGAGCTCGTCGGCTCCATCCAGAGCCGCACCACCCAGGATTTCCGCCGCCGCTACCGCGAGACCGACCTCCTGCTCGTGGACGATGTGCAGTTCCTGAAGGGCAAGGAAGCGACCCAGGAAGAGTTCTTCCACACCTTCAACGCGATCTACGAGGCCGGCCGCCAGATCATCCTGACCTCCGATCGACCACCATCGGAGATCCCGGGCCTCGAGGCCCGGCTGGTGAGCCGCTTCCAATGGGGCATGGTCGCCGACATCGCGCTCCCCGACGTCGAGCATCGCGTCGCCATTCTCCGGCGCAAGGCGCAACTCGACCACCTCGAGCTCACGATCCCCGACGATGTCATCCAGGTCATCGCCGACAACGTGCGGTCGAACGTGCGCGAGCTCGAAGGGGCGATCATCAAGCTCCTCGCCTACGCCTCGCTCAAGCATGCCGACATCACCGTCGACCTGGCCCGTGAGGCCCTCAGGGACCGCTTCAGGAGCGACGGTGGCGCTGCCGCGCCGGTCGGGGTCACCGTGGCCGCCATCCAGGCCGCCGTGGCCCGGGAATGGGGTGTCACGGCCGAAGGCCTGAAGTCGAAGACGCGCACGAAGATGCTCACCGTGCCACGGCAGGTCGCCATGCTGCTCTGCCGCGAACTCCTCGCACTCCAGCTGGTGGAAATCGGCAACGCGTTCGGCGGACGTGACCACTCGACGGTCATCCACTCCCTCGACCGTGCCGAACAGGCTGCCAGGGACGACATCACCTTCGCCGCGCGTGTGGAAAAGGTCCGACGGCTGTTGGAAACCGGCGAATGATCCACACCACTCCACGCCCGGCACCGACAATCCACATGACTCGGCGCGACGATGATGACGGATGCGGAAAAGCGCTGTCGTTCTCCCCGCCGCTCCACAGCCGCTCGGCTTGGCGAAACCCTTGCAGCGACGTAGCTTCCGGCATTCTTCCACAGTCCCGTCGCCCTCTACGACTACGACTGTTAAAGATCTATAGAACAGCATTACAGCAGTACGTCCACACAGATCGGAACAGGCTGGTCCAGACCGCAGGATCGATTGCCACACAGGGCGTTCGCCCGGCGTCGATCCGGTGCACCCCGAGGAGCTGATGCGATTCACCATCGCGCGTGAAAAACTTCAGGAAGGGCTGGCCGCGGTCGCGGCGAGCATTCCCGGCAAGACAACGCTGCCGGTCCTGGCGAACATCCTCGTCGAGACCACCGAGCGCGGCATCCGGTTCTCGGGCACTGACCTCGACATCCACGTCAGCCACGAAGTCCAGGCCGACGTCGAACGGCAGGGCGGCATCACCATCCCCGCCAAGAAGCTGCAGGAACTCGCCCGCGAGCTGCCCCCAAACCCGGTGAAGATCGAGTCGGCCGGCGAGCAGAAGGTGAGCCTCGAGTGCGGCCGCGCGAAGTTCAAGCTGAACGGCCTGCCGAAGGACGACTTCCCGCAGTTCCCGGCGATCAAGTTCGGGGAAGGCTGGCGCGTGAAGTCGGCCGACGTGCGCAAGCTGATCCGCCACACCTCCTACGCCGTGAGCACCGAGGAGAGTCGCCCGATCCTCAACGGCGTGCTCTGGGAGCTGAAGCCGGATCACATGCGCATGGTCGCCACCAACGGCCACCGCCTGGCAAAGATGGACGTCGCCGTCTCCGGTCACGGCGCACAGACGTCGGACCTGATCGTCATGCCGAAGGCACTCGACCAGGTGAGCAAGCTCTTCCCCGACGAGGAGGAACTGGAGGTCGCCCGCGGCGACAACCACCTCGCGTTCAAGAGCCCGTTCACCACGATCTACACGCGCCTGATCGAGGGACCGTACCCGAACTACGAGCAGGTCATCCCGAAGGACAACGACCGCTTCGCGATCGCCGACAAGGATGCCCTCGCCTCCGCCCTGCGCCGCATGGCCACCGTCGCCAGCGACCAGACGCACCGCATCAAGCTCTCCTTCAATGCCGGCATCCTCCGCTTCCAGGTCACCACGCCGGACCTCGGCGACGGCCAGGACGAGATCCCCGTCCGCTACGAAGGCGACCCGATGGACATCGGCTTCAACGGCGCCTACCTGCTCGAGATCCTGAAGTACATCCCGACGCCCGAGGTGAAGCTCACCTTCAAGGCACCGGAGCGCGCCGCGACCGTCGAACCGGAAGGCTGGAGCGACCCGGCGACGTACCTCACGATCCTCATGCCGCTGCGCCTCTCCGACTGAGGCGCTGTGACCGGGGGGGCGACGGAACCACGCGTCGCCGCCCCCCGGCAGACCGGCTCAGGGCAGCAGTGTCGCCGAGTCCGTGATCTGCTGCACGATGCGCCGTGTCTGCTGGCCATTGGTGAGTTCCAGCTCCAGGCTCTGCGTTCCGCGCCACGACTGCAACTGCCGCGTGCCCACCAGCACCACACCCAGTGACTCGCTCGTGCCGCTCCCGTTCAGCGTGACCTGCTGCGCACGCAGCGTCGCGCCACCCGACACCCGGATCACGGCGCGCCGCTCCAGCAGCAGGCTGGTGCTGTCCATTCCAGTGAGCAGCCGGTTCGTCACCACCGTCACCGCCGTCACGGGAAGTCCCGCACGACAGGTCGTCACGGTCAGCGTGTCACTCCAGCTCGCGTCGGCGACGAGCGGCACCGGCAGCAACGGCAGCAGTTCGGGCAGCAGCCCGGCCAGCGGCCGCTCCGAGGCACAGGCCGTGGCGCTGTCACCCGTGACACGCGGCCGCCCACCGGTCAGCACGGCGAGCACCGACACCCCGCGGGTGAACGCATCCGGCGGACGCTTCACCATCCCGGTCGACGTCACCTGCAGTGAATCCAGCGACATCGTCGCCACCGTGTCCGCCACCGCACTCAGCGCGATCGTGACCAGCGATGCCGTCGTCAGTGTGTCCACCAGCGGTGGCTGGCCCGCCCGCTCCAGCGCGATCACGGCCGTGGACACCACGCGATAACGCGCGCCCTGCGCCTCCGCGTCCTCCACCGACACGACCTGCACGCACACGAGGCAGGCCAGGAAGGCGCAGCAGCGCCGGCCCGCCAGCACCAGCCAGCGGGGAATCTGCGTGACGAGTGCGGCCACGGGAATCAAGAAGAAGCCAGACGGGAATGATGGGTGATGTGCGCCGACCTGTAAGCCGGGTTCTGTCATCGCGCGAACGCGATGGATGATCATTCCTCTCGGCGTACAATCGCTTGCACGCTCCAGCAGCCTACCCGCGGCGTCCTGATCGGGACGGGCCGTCCCTCGCCGCTTATTTGGCCTTGCTCCAGCCGGGGTTTACCCTGCCACCACCGTTGCCGGTGGCGCGGTGCGCTCTTACCGCACCTTTTCACCCTTGCCTGATCCGGCGCGAACGCCGGCCATCGGCGGTGTGTTTTCTGTGGCACTTTCCGTCGCCGGGCAGCGATCCCGCCACTGCACGACGCCCAGGCATTACCTGGCGGCCCGCCCTGCGGAGCCCGGACTTTCCTCGAGCAGACATCCTTGCGGACCTGTCTCGCGATCACCCGGTCGACGCCCATCACCTGCCGCAACGTAGCGCCACCCGACGCGACATGGCAGCAGCGCATCCGGCACATCGGTGCGTTTCGACACCGCCCCAACCCCCCCGCCCCTGACAGCGCCGTGACGGGCCACCTGAGGTTTGCCACGTCCTCAGCACAGGTGACCCGACATGTCCGCACCGCGACACAGCGCACCGCGCGTCTCCGCCGCCGCCACACGGCCCGCCGCCCCAGTACCCGTCACCACCATCCTCACCCCGTCCGAACGCAGCGCGGTGGATGCCGCCGGACACGGTCTGTATCGCACGATGCACCGCACCTCGCTCGACGAGGTCCGTCGCGACCTCCGCGAACAGTCCGCCAACGCGGTGCTGCTCTCCCTTGCCTGCTGCACGCCACGCGACGCCATCCGGATGGCCGCCATCCTGCGCGAACACCCGCGCATCCCGATGATGGGACTCGTCACCAGCGCCGACCGCGTCCATCCGCAATCGCTGCTCTCGCTCGGCCGCAGCGGCATGCGCATCGTCATCGACGCCCGCGAATCGGGAGGCTGGCACCTGCTGCGCGAGACGGTGGCGACGGCCGACCGCGCTGGGTTCACGGTGGATTCCGCCATCGCAGACCTGCGGCAGCGCCTCGTCGCCGCCGGCGACGACTGCCTCGAACTCTTCGAGCTGTTCTTCAGCGCACGCCCCGCAGTCCACAGCGTGCGGCAACTCGCGAAGATGGTCGCGGTGCACCCTGGCACGCTCATGAGCCGCTTCCATCGCGCCGGACTGCCGTCGCTCAAGTCCTACCTCGACCTCGCGAACCTCGTCCGCGCGGCACACCGGCTCGAGGACGAACGGCGTTCGATCGCCGACGTGGCGACGAGCCTCGACTACTCCTCCCCCCAGAGCTTCGGCCGCCACGTCACACTCGTGCTCGGCATGACGGCATCGGCGTTTCGCGAGCGCTACGACTGCGAGGGGATGTACCGACGCTTCTGCGACGAGCTGATCACCCCGCACCTCGGGAAGATCTGCGCCCTGCAACCCCTGCGACCGGCGCCCGACGGCCCACACTGACCCCAGCTCAGGGGTCAGGATGCCGGGATCAACCCCTTGAGCTCGGCCGCCGTCGTGAACGCCAGCAGCGGAATACCATCGGCTGCCAACGCCTCCCGTGCACCCTCTTCCCGGTCGACCAGTGTCAGCGCCCCCACCACCGCACCTCCCTCGGCGCGGATGGCACCTGCAGCGTTGAGTGCGCTTCCGCCGGTCGTCATCGAATCCTCGATCACCACGACCCGGTCGCCGGCGCGGAACGAACCCTCGATCCGCTTCCCCATGCCATGACCCTTTGCCTCCTTCCGAACCGCGAAGCAGCGGACCGGATCGCCAGCCAGGGCGCTCGCGTAGGCGATCGCGTAGCTCACCGGATCGGCACCCATCGTCAGGCCACCGACGGAATCCACCGCCCAGCCGCTGTCGCGCAGCAGCGCGTGCGCCAACGGTCCGACCAGGACCAGGCCGTCAGGGCTCATCGTCGTGAGCCGGCAATCCACGTAGAAGTCACTCGTCCTGCCGGACGCGAGCGTGAACGAGCCCCGCCGAGCCGACCTGGCCGCGAGCAAGGCCACCAGGGCGTCGCGGCGTGGGGGCGCGGTCACGCTCAGGTGTCCCGGGATCCGAAGAGCCCCTTCACCTTCCCGAACAGGCCGCCCGACTTCGACGCGGCCGACGGCGCCGGCATCGCGACCAGCGCCGACTCCAGCGCCGTGGCAAAGTCAGTGATGCCCGGATAGCGATCCGCAGGCTGACGCGACAGACCCTTCATGACCACCCGCTCGACATCATCTGAGAACGTCATCCCCGGCACCGCCTTGTTCAGCGGCGTCGGCGGCTGCGTCAGGAGCTGCGAGAGCATGTCGCGCGTGGACCGGGCCGTGTACGGGTGCACGCCGGTCAGCAGGAAGTACGCGATCGTCGCCAGGCTGTACTGGTCCGCCGCCGGCCCGACCAGCACGCCGCTCAGCGCCTCGGGCGCCACGTACAGCAGCGTTCCCACGAAGAACCCGTCGCGCGTCAGCCGCTGGTCGTTGCCCTGCTCCGGCTCGGCCGCGATCCCGAAGTCCAGCAGGCGGATGCGGTCGTTCTCCGCGTCGTACATCAGGTTTTCCGGCTTCAGGTCGCGGTGCACGATGCCCTGCCGGTGCGACGCATCCACTGCGGCGCCGATCTGGCGCACGATGCTCGCGACCTGTGCCCGCGGGAACGCCCCCGTGCGCTTGGCCACCTTCTCCAGCAGCTCTCCGGGCGCCCACTCGATCGCCAGGTATCGCAACCCGTCGGCGGCGCCCAGCTCGATGGTGCGCACCACGTTCGGGTGCACCACCCGCAGCCCGAACTCGGCCTCACGCTCGAATCGCGTGACAGCCGTCGGGTCATTCCGGAGCTTGGTGCGAAGCACCTTCAGCGCGACGACGCCATGCGTCGGATGCGACGCGCGATAGACCATCGCGGTCCCGCCTTCGCCCACCATGTCCTGCACCGCATATTCAGCGATGACCGTCCCAACGAGCGCGTCTCGAGTCACGGGGGTAAGCCTACGTGGCGCGAGGGAAGGCGGCAAGCGCACAGGCCGTCTGCCCCTCACGCAACGATGCAGCGGGACACGTGTACCGTATCTTGCAGCAGCCCCCGGCGACCGCCACGGCGATGCTCCGGGACACTCCGAACTGGTCACCAACGCATGATCGCGACCGACGTCTTGGCTCAGCAGGGGACTCACTCTCGAGGGCGGCGCTCCGTCCGGACCCTGGCCCTCGGGGTCCTTGGCGCGCTGCTGCTCGTCGGCTGCGCCGGACGCGCCGGCGGCCCGAGGCCGGTCGGGCCCCCCGGCGGCGACGGCCAGCCACCGGCGGGGCGACGCGGCGATCTCGTCGCGCAATCCGACCTCGTGAAGGTGTTCCAGAACCTCGGCATGCTCGCCAACGGTCTGCCGCTGCCCTTCACCGGCTCCATCGCGACACTCGCCGGCCCGACCGCCGACAGCACGCTGATGGTCGTCTCACTTTCCTTTCCCACTCAGGCCTTCAGCTTCACCCGCGAGGGCGACCGGTTCCGCGCCTCGTACGTGGTCGCGGTCGAGGCGAGGCAGAACGGGGCCGTCGTGGCCCGTGGCGAATCGAACGAGACCGTCCGGGTCGTGAGCTTCAAGGAGACCCAGCGGATCGAGGAGAGCATTCTCTTCCAGCAGCAGCTTCTCGTGCCGCCCGGCGCCTACACCATCGCCGTCCTCGTGCGCGACGGAGCGACGTCCCGCTCCGGTGCCCAGGAACGCACGCTCGTCGTGCCGCGGTACGGCCGGCAGCCCTCAACGCCGATCATCGCCGTCGAGGCGACGCCACGGAATACTGCCACCACCGCGCCCGACCTCATCGTCAACGCGCGCAGCACCATGGTCCTCGGGCGCGACACCGACCTGCCACTGTATCTCGAAGTCCGGGACTCCGCGCCGGGCGGTGTGCCGATCCAGATCGCCATCCGCGACGCGAAGGGCGCCTCGCTCTGGCAGGACAGCGTCGTGCTGCCGCAGCGCGCCGGCCTCGCCAGCAACATCGTCCGGGTGCCAGTCAGCCAGCTCGGAGTGGGCATCGTGCAGGCCGCCGTCTGGCGGACCGGACAGGCCGACACCGTCACGCAGCCCGTGCTGATCAGCTTCGGCGACGACCTCCCCGTGGCATCGTTCGACGAGATGATCGGCTACCTCCGCTTCTTCGCCAGCACCACGCGGCTCAACGCCCTCAAGACCGGCACGCCGCAGCAGCGTGCGCAGTCGTGGGCGTCGTTCCTCACCGAGACGGATCCCATCTCGATCACGCCGCAGAACGAGGCGCTGCGTGACTACTTCCAGCGCATCCGGATCGCGAACGAGCGGTACCGCGAGGATGCGGCGGCCGGCTGGCTCTCCGATCGCGGGTCCGTCTACGTCGCCCTCGGTGAACCCGACCAGATCATCGACAACAACAACCAGGGGTCGCAGGACCTGAACATCGGCCAGCGCGGGCGCATGCAGGCGTGGGACTACACCGGTGAGCGCCTGCGGCTGATCTTCATCGACCAGAGCGGGTTCGGACGCTGGCGCTTCTACGGCTCGGGCGCGAACGACTTCGCCTCGGCGCTCCATCGTCGCCTGAACCGATGACCAACCGGGGCGTCGTCGCGGGCGGCCGGGAGCTGCCGCGGAAGACGCTCCACCTCACCACGATGTCGGTGCCAGTCGGGCTCTCGCTCGGCGTGCCGCAACGGACGGTGGCACTCGCCCTGCTGGCGCTCTTCGGCGTGGCCTGCGGCGTGGAGTTCGCGCGCCGCCGGTCGCGGCGGTTCGGCGCGTTCTTCGAGGGCACGTTCGGGTCCCTGCTGCGACCGCACGAGCGCCACCGGGGCATCACCGGCGCCACGTGGCTGCTGGCCGCCTTCGCCCTGACCACGCTCGCAGCGCCTCCCGCCGCGGCCATCGCCGCCACCTGGGCCGGTGCCGTGGGCGACGGCACCGCGGCACTCGCCGGACGTGCCTGGCGGCAGCGGCACCCCGGCAGCGGCAAGACACTCGCCGGCAGTCTCGCCTGCCTCGTTTCCACCGCCGCCGGCGCCTGGTGGCTGGCCGGATTCGCCGCCGCCGCCGCCGCCGGCCTCGGTGCCGTCGCCGCCGGTGCCGAGCGCCCCGGCGTCGCCGTGGACGACAACCTGCGCGTGACCCTTGCCGTGGCACTCGCCGCAGCCCTGTTCCTCGCGTCCGCGACCCCCGGCTGAGTCCCGCGAAACCGGGCCGTCTCGCGGGATAGATTGCCCGCATGACTGCGCCCGCTCCGACCGTGCCCGCGTCGCCACGGCTCTTCCTCGTCGATGGCTATGCGCTGATCTACCGCGCCTTCTTCGCGCTGATCACCCGCCCGCTCAAGACCAGCCACGGCGTCAACACGTCGATCGCATGGGGCATCGCGAACTTCCTGAACCGCCTCGTGAAGCAGCACCAGCCCGACTACCTGTGCTGGGTGCACGACTCCGGCGCGACGTTCCGGGACGAGATGTACCCGGACTACAAGGCGACGCGCGAGAAGCTGACCGAGGACCTGCAGGCGGACTTCGACCTCGGGCTCACGCACGTCCGCGCCCTGCTCGATGCGTACGACACCCCCATCATCTCGCTCGAGGGCTTCGAGGCCGATGACGTGATCGGCACGCTGGCGCGGAAGGGAGTCGACGCCGGGCTGAACGTCGTCGTCGTCTCCGGCGACAAGGACTTCCACCAGCTCGTGCGACCCGGGGTCTGGCTCCTCAACCCCGGCCGCGGCGGGCCGGCCAGCGTGGATGAGCACTGGGTCGGCGTCGAGAACGGCAGCGAGCGCCTTGGCGTGCCGCCCGAGCGGACCATCGACTTCCTCGCGCTCGTCGGTGATGCGTCCGACAACGTGCCTGGCGTGAAGGGCATCGGCGAGAAGGGTGCGCAGGAGCTGATCCGGGAGTTCGGTGACCTCGAGTCGATCCTCGCCAACGTCGCGAGGATCACGAAGAAGCGCCCCCGTGAGGCACTCGAGCAGCAGGTCGAGAGCGCGCGCCTGTCGAAGACGCTGGTCACCATCCGCACCGACTGTGACGTACCGCTGGACCTGGATCGCCTGCGCTTCCACCAGCCGCACCGCAACCAGCTGCGCCAGGTGTACGTGGACCTCGAGTTCACGTCGCTGGCGCGGCAGCTCGGTGATGGCGCAGCCGAGCCGCGGCCCGCCGGCCCGCCGGAGGGCGTGGACGCGCCGATGGACGTGATCGTGGCGGAGGTGGTGCCGTCTCTCGCGACGACCTACACGACCGTCAGCACCGTGGCGCAGCTCACGGCGCTCGTGCGCCGGGCCCGGGAGGTGCCGGTGATCGCGTTCGACACCGAGACGCGCATCGACGCCGACTGCCCGATCCCCATCAACGCGATGCGGTCCACGGTGGTCGGGCTCTCGATCGCGACCGCGCCATGCGAGGCGTGGTACCTCCCGTTCCGGCATGTGCGCGCCGGTGCGTTGCAGGGCGACCTGCTCGATCCCGGGGCGAACGCGGTGGTCGAGGTCCCAGAGAACCTGCCGCCGCTGGACAGCGAGGCCTGCCTCCCGCTGGTGGCGCTGCTCGAGGACGGGTCGGTGCGGAAGGTGGCGCAGAACGCGAAGTACGACCTGCTCGTGATGCGGAAGGCCGGCATCACCGTGCGCGGGCTCGTGTTCGATCCCATGCTGGCCAGCTATGTGCTCGATCCCGGCCGCCGCTCGCACGGGCTCGACGCGCTGGCGCTCGAGGTGTTCGACCATCGCATGATTCCGTACGACGAGGTCACCGGCAAGGGACGCAACCAGGTCACGTTCGATCGCGTGCCGGTGGATGCCGCGACGCAGTACGCGGCCGAGGATGCCGATTTCACGCTGCGGCTGTACGAGCACTTCGATCCGCTGGTGGAGCAGTCCGGCACGCGCGAGCTGCTGGACCGCATGGAGCTGCCGCTGGTGAATGTGCTGGCCGACATGGAGTGGGCCGGCATGGCCATCGACCTGTCGTGGTTCGCGTCGCTGAAGGAGCGGTTCATGGCCGAGCGACAGCGGGTGGAGCAGCTGGTGTACACGTCGGCGGGTGAGACCTTCAACATCAACTCCACGCCGCAGCTCCGCACGATCCTGTTCGAGAAGCTCGGGCTGCCCGTGAAGAAGAAGACCGCCACCGGCGCCTCCACCGATGCCAGCGTGCTGCAGGAGCTGGCCGACGAGGGCCACGAGCTGCCGGCGCTGCTGCTGGAGTACCGCGAGATCTTCAAGCTGGAAGGCACGTACATCGACTCGCTGCCGACGCTGGTCGATCCACGTGATGGGCGCGTGCACACGACGTTCAACCAGACTGTCGCGGCCACCGGGCGCCTGGCCAGCACCGACCCGAACCTGCAGAACATCCCGATCCGTCGCGAGCTGGGCCGCCTGATCCGCCGCGGCTTCGTCGCCGCGCCGGGCACGAAGCTGCTCGCCGCCGACTACTCCCAGATCGAGCTGCGGCTGCTCGCGCACCTGTCGCAGGACCCGGCCTTCGTGACGGCGTTCAACGCCGGCGGCGACATCCACAAGCAGACGGCGAGCATCATCTTCGGCGTGCCGCTCGCCGATGTCACCGGTGAGATGCGGGCGCGGGCGAAGACGATCAACTTCGCCACGATCTACGGCCAGGGCGCCCGCGCCCTCAGCCTGCAGCTCAGGATCAGCTTCGCCGAGGCGAAGGAGTTCATCGCCACGTACTTCGAGCGGTTCGCGGGGATCCGCGCGTTCCTCGACTCGCAGGTCGCGCTGGCGCGGGAGCAGGGCTACGTGCAGACCATCTTCGGGCGGAAGCGCTTCATTCCCGAGGTGCACGACCGGAACTTCAACACCCGCGCCTTCGGCGAGCGCATCGCGCAGAACTCGCCGCTGCAGGGGTCGGCCGCAGACCTGATCAAGATCGCGATGCTGAAGATCGCGGATCGCCTCGCTGTCGAGGGCCAGGGCGCTCGCATGCTGCTGCAGGTGCACGACGAACTGGTCTTCGAGATCCCCGAGCCCGCGCTCGACGCCGTGACGGCGATGGTGGTGCACGAGATGGAGCACGCCGCGGCGCTCAGCGTGCCGCTGGTGGTCTCCACCGGCGTGGGCGACAACTGGCTCGATGCGAAGTGAACCGGGACGCCGCGGCACCGGAGGCTGCCGACGAGCGGTTGCGGTGGCGTGAGTTCGCCGACCGTCGCGAGGGGATGATCCACGCGATGGAGGGCGGACTCTGGCTCCACCGCCACGTCTGGTTCGGCACGCCGATGGCGCACCTCGTGAGCACCGATCGCGAGCGGCTGCTGGCCTACGGCGAGTCGGTGGGGCTGCCGGCGCACCGGCTGCAGGAGAAGCCGCTCAAGGACCCGCGCACCGGTGCGCGGCGCGCGGCCTGGCACTGGGACCTCGTGGGCCGCTTCCTGCCGCCCGTGCCGCCGGGCGGCTGAGGCGTCACGTCTGCGGCCGCTCCGCCTCGACCTTCATCGCCGCGAGCCCCTTCTCGAAGTCCTTGCCGAGCAGGTCGTCCATCGAGACGAACACCTGCATCACCCGCGACAGGAACGGCGACGGGCCGTACATGCGGAACGTCACGGTCGTTGCGCTGCCGGACGGCACGAGGGTGTACTCAGCGGTGTTCTGCGACGGAATCGGCTTCAGGAAGGTGAACGTCGCCTTCACGCGGGACCCCGGCACCGACTCGATGATCTCCATGCGCCCCGCGCCGGCCTTGCGGTTGCCGCTCCACGCATAGCTCGCGCCCGTGCCCGCAGAGGGCGTCGAGATCGCGCGCGTCATCCCGGGATCCAGGTGCTCCCACGGCGACCACTTCCCGAACTGCTGAAAGTCATTCACGAGCGGGAAGATGCGCGCCGGGGGGGCATTGATCGTGATCGATCGCTCGACCCGGAACGAGTCAGGCCGGCGCAGCGCTGCCAACGCCACGATGCCGACGATGACCAGGATGACGAACAGCAGCTGCTTGATCACGAACAGGCCCCGGTCGGAGGAGGGACGCGGATGGGACTTCGCCGTGCGCCCGGACACTTCGGCACACCGCCGCGTCCGGGACGACCCGCCACCACTCTACATCGCCGCGACGCCGGTGGCGATGGCCGCCGCCTCGTCCCGCAGCGCGAACAGCTCGGTGCGGAGCCTGGCCTGCAGTCCCGGGTCGTCCCGGAAGGCCCGCCAGGCCCGTGCCCGCATCCGCAGGTCCCGCAGGCGTTCGCTGTACCGGATGTCCCACGATGCACTCGGGATCAGCAACCCGGCGTATGCCAGCGCCCATCCCCCACCGGTGAGCCACCACACCAGCGCCGTCTGCAGGACATAGAAACTCGGGACCAGCAACACGCCCAGCACGACGGTGTTCATCGCCAGGTTCGACTTCGCGCTGGCCGTCGCGCGTCCGAGCCAGCGGGTCAGGGTGAACGGCAGGAAGTGATTGAGCCGGCCCCACATCGCGAGTGGCACGCCCACCGCCGCCAGGAGCAGTTCACGCACCACGAACCGCCCCGCCGCCGGCAACCCGGTGTCCAGGATCACGTCATCGAGACGGATGCCGAGGCCGGTGGCGGTCCGTCGCAGCGCCAGCAGCCGGTGCTGCACCTGCACCACGTGTGCCTGCACCGGAGCCGGCAGGTCCCCGCGCGCCATGCGGTCGCGGATCGCGTCGGCACGGCGCGCCACGTCCACCATCGCCGCAATCGGCGCGTCGGGATCGTCCAGCGGCCGCACTTCATCGGTCGTCGCCGCCAGCACCGTCGCCACGTCCAGCACCTCGGCCGCGTCGGCATCATCGGTGAAGTTCAGCGTCACCGCATGCAGCCGGCGCGAGATCTCCGCCGTGAGCGCGTCCACCGTCGACGCCTCCGCCGGCAGCGCGTCGAGCAGGATCGGTGCACCCACCTCCACCAGCACCCGCGACCGCAGGCTGTGCTTCCCTTCGTAGTTGATGCCCACCGGGACGATCGCAATGCCCGCCACCCCCGCCTGCCGGGCCGAGAGGGCGATGCGCGCGGTGCCCGTGCGGATGGGGGCGAGGCGCGGTTCGTCCCAGCTGCGCCCCTCCGGAAAGATCAGGACCATCTGCCCCGATTCGAGTGCCGCGTGGATTGCCGCGAACGACTGGGCGTTGCGCGCGGCATCCGGCAGGGCCGCCCCGCCGGCCTGCGCCAGCTCGTCCTGCACGCGCCGCAATGGCACGACCCGCATGTGGCGCAGGAACGCGCCGATGGCGGGATTCGCGAACAGCGTCGCCTTGCCGGTGAACGTCAGCTGCCGCGGCGCGATGATCCCCGCGAAGATCGCATCCATCAGCTCGTTCGGGTGGTTGACCACGAGCAGCACCGGACCGCCCGCGGGGATCCGGCTTGCGCCGTCGAACGCCACCTCGCGGTAGTACCAGCGCACCGCCAGCCGCGCCACGCCACGCAGCAGGCGATAGCTGAGCGTCTCACGCTGCTCAGGCGGCACCGGCACCCGGTGTGATGGCTGCGTCATCGGCAGCCCGCGCCGCCTGCGCACCGGCCTTCTCGTCCACCAGCGTCAGCAGCCAGGCCCCCACGACGAAGAAGGCGATGACGGACAGGATCGCGACCCGGCTGCTCCCCGCGAGCTGCGCTGCCACGGCGAACGCCAGCGGCCCGAGGATGCCGCCGAACTTCTCGAAGACACTGAAGAAGCCGAAGAACTCGCCGCTCTTGTGCCGGGGCACGAGCGTCGAGAACAGCGACCGGCTGAGCGCCTGCGTGCCACCCTGCACCAGCCCCACCACCACCGCCAGGATCCAGAAATCCCGCGCGGTGCGGAGGAAGTACCCGAAGATGCAGATGCCGGTGTAGACCATGAGGCCGAGGAAGATCGATCGCTTCGCGCCAAGGCGGCCGGCCAGCGACCCGAAGGCGAACGCGGCGGGGATCCCGATGAACTGCACCAGCAGGATCGCCGCGATGAGCTGGCCCTGGTCGATCTGCAACTCGGTCCCGTACACGCTGGCCATCTTGATGATGGTCTGGATGCCGTCGTTGTAGATCGTGAACGCGAGCATCATCAGGAAAGCCTGCTTGTACTCCCGCAGCTCGCGCAGCGTGGTGCCGAGCCGACGGATCGAGGCTGCGATCGGCGACGCGCGCTCGGTCTCGTTCGGTTCGAGGCCGGCCGGTGGCTCAGCCACCACCCGCAGCACGGGAATGGCGAACGCCACCCACCACGCGGCCACTGCGATGAAGCTCAGGCGCACCGGCAGCGTCGCCTGGGACGGCGTGAGCCCCGCGCCGTGCGGCAGTCCGAACAGCCCGGGCTTCTGGATCACGAGGAGACTGAGCGCCAGCAGGAGCCCTCCCCCCACGTAGCCGAGCGCGTATCCGGCGGTCGAGACGCGATCGACCTCGGATTCGTCGGCGATGTGCGGGAGCAGCGCCTCGTAGAACGTCATGCTGCCGGTGGCGCCGGCCAGCGAGAGAATGAAGGCGAACGACGCGAAGACCATGTCGCCGCGCGCCGTGAAGAAGAGCGCCGCCGTCGCGCCGGCACCGATCAGCATGAACGCGACCAGGAACTTCTTCTTGGCCGCCTTGAAGTCGGCCAGGGCACCGAGGATCGGTGCCAGCACGGCGATCAGGACGGCGCCGATCGTGTTCACGTAGCCCCACCACGCCGAGGCGCGCTCCGGGGTCATGTCTGCCGCGGCCACCTTCACGAAGAAGATCGGGAAGACGGCCGTCATGATGATCGTCTGCATCCCCGAGATGCCCCAGTCGTAGAGGGCCCAGGCCCGCAGTTCCGGGCGATGCAGCCCCAGGGCACGCAGCCAGCGCGGGCCGGTCGAGGCCTGGCGGGAGTGGGGCGCGGACTGCTCTGTCGGCACGGAACCTCGATCGTGGACGGAATGGCGGGTCGTGCCGGTAGGGTAATCGCCAGCGCCGGGTTCGGCATCGCGTTGCCGGGGCATGCTGCGACCCTATGTTTGTGCACATGGAGTCGAAATCGACCGCCCGCACCCGCCCGTCCCATCGCCGCCTCACCGCCGCCGTGGGGTGCTGGATGGTGGCCGGTGTGCTGCTCGTGGCCTGTGGCAAGGACACGCCCGCGCCGCGCGTGGACTCCGTGGCGCCGTCGGTCGCTCCCGCCGCAACACCGGTCGACAGTGTCGCGCCGAAGGTGGATACCCGCTGGAGCGGCAGCGCCGGCCCCGCCCTGTACCTGCCGGGAGAGAATGGGGTTGCGCAGGTCATCCTGCCGCCGGTGCTCGACGACAGCGTGCCGAAACCGTCGTCGGTCACGCTCCCGGCTGGCGCCGCACCGGCCTCGGTCGACCTGTTCGCGCCCACGGGCCGGGTCGCCACGGTGTCGCTCGGTGAATACGCCGCGTCGGCCCAGCCGGAAGCGGTCGAGGGGTGCGACGCGTGGCCGGTGGTGCCGCTGCGGGGGGACGCGGCGGGTGTGGCCCCGGCCTCGTGGAAGGTCGCGCTGCGCGCCGGCGTCGCCGACCCGGTGCCGACCGACTCCATCGGGGCGATGTCGCGGGGCGATTCCGCGCAGCTCGTCGTCGCGATCAACAAGGCCGCCGCCCTCCTCCCGCTGGACCCCGCCGGCGTGCTCCGACGCGTGCCATTCGGCGTCACTCGTGCCTATCGCCTGAAGCTCGGCACGGACATCGACGCCGTCGTCGCGGTCGTGGAACGCCGGCTGAACGTCGAGGCCTCGCCGCGCGTCGAGCGCACGGTGATCGTGCTCGAGAAGTCGCCAGGCATGCGCGCCTACGCCGCCGTCTGGCGCGACACGCAGTACGCCGAGGAGGATGACCTCATCGCCGTGGAACTGCTCGCGGTCGTGACGTTCCGCGCCACCGGCATCCCGGCCGTCTTCCTCGGCCAGGACTTCGGCGACGGCTCTCGCGTCCAGATGCTCCAGCGCACTGCGGGCGGCATCTGGTCGCTGCGCTGGGAGAGCGCCTACACGGGCTGCTGATGCACGCCAACGCCGGGACGCACCGTCAGTCGCGGCCGGATCGGCCCGACATGCGGACGCCGAGCGCTGCCGGCGCGCGATACCGACCCGACGCGAACGCGAGCGCCAGCAGTGTGAGCACGTAGGGCATCGCGAGGAAGATCTGGTAGGGAACGTCCAGCTCCAGTGACTGAAACAGGAACTGGAGTGCGCTGGCCATCCCGAAGAGCAGGGCCGCGAGTGCCGCTCCGAGTGGATTCCAGCGGCCAAGTGCCACGATCGCGATCGCCACGAAGCCGCGCCCGGCCGACATCCCCTCGGCAAACGTCCCGACCTGCGCCAGCACGAGCGTGCCGCCGGCCAGTCCGCCGCACAGTCCGCCGAAGAGCGTGCCGACCAGCTGCATGCGCCGTGGTGACACGCCGGCCGCTCGCGCGGCCGCGGGGTTCTCGCCAACCGCGCGCAGCGAGAGGCCGTGCTGCGTGCGGTAGAGCCACCACCAGACGCCCGGCACGAGCAGGGCGGCGATGTAGCTCGGCAAGGGCTGCGTGAAGAGCACGCGACCGAGCAGGGGAATCCGGCTCAGCACGGGGATGGCGATCGGCGCGAGGGTCGGGCTCGACAGGGACGCGCCGCCGTCGCCGTACACCACGCGATACAACGTCCCGGTGAGCCCGAGCCCGAACATGGTGATGGCGGTGCCGGTGATGATCTGGTCAGCGGCGAGGCCGATGGCCACCGCGACGAAGATCACGGCCACGGCGATGCCGGCGAGACCGGCCGCGGCGAGCCCGCTCGCCGGGCCGATGGCGGCCGCAGCCACGAGGCCTGCCAGGCAGCCGGCGATGATCGTGCCCTCGAGTCCGACGTTGATCACGCCGCTGCGCTCTGCGACGGTCTCGCCGAGGGCGGCGAGGAGCAGTGGTGTGGCGCTGCGGATCGACGCGTCCAGGAAGTCCGCGACCGGTGTGCCCGTCATGGCGTGGACTCGGCGGTCGGGGGCGCCCCCCGATTCCACGTTCGCATGAGAGGCACCCGCGACGCAATCCATTCCGACGCCAGCAGCATCAGGATCACGCACGCTTCCACCACCGCCACCACGCCGGCCGGCACCTGCGCGTCACGCTGCATGGCACTCGCCCCGGCCTCGAGTGCACCGAACACCACCGCCGCGCCGATCGCCGAGACGGGATTGAGTCGGGCCAGCAGGGCCACCGCGATCGCCGTGTACCCATATCCCGGCGAGAGGTTCTCGTAGAGCGCGAAGGTCACCCCGGTGACCTCCACCGCGCCGCCCAACCCCGCGATCGCACCGCTCGCCACGAACGCCAGCATCGTCACGCGACGCACGTCGACCAGGCCAGCACTGGCGGCCGCACTCGGGTTGGCGCCCGTCACGCGCAGGCGGAAGCCGGCGGCGGTCCTGCGCAGGAACCACCCGAGCCCGAGCGCTGCCAGGAGTGCCAGCACCGCCCCTGCATGCAGGCGCGTCCCGGGCACCACGCGCGGCAGTCGCACGGCAACGTCCAGCAGTGCGGATTGCGGGAAGGTGTGCGTGGGCTCCTGCAATGCGCCGCGAACGAGCAGGCCGGTCACGTTCAGCGCCACCACGTTGAGCATGATGGTGCTGATCACCTCCAGCACGCCGAAGCGCAGCCGCAGGATCGCCGGCACCGTGGCCCATGCACCGCCGGCGACCACGCCGGCACCGAGCGCGACGACCGCACCACCGCCGCCCAGTGTGTCACCCAGCGCAAGGCCGACCGCCGTCGCCGCCGCCGCGCCCATGAGCAGCTGGCCCTCGGCGCCGATGTTGAGGATGCCCGCACGAAACGCCACCGTCACCGCGAGCCCGGCGAACAACAGCGGCGTCGCGCGCACGAGCGTGCCCGAGGTGATCACCATCCACGAGCCGAACGCGCCACGCCACAGCGCAGCGAGTGCGTCAGCGACCGGGTAGCCGGTCACCGTGAGGAGCGCGGTGAGCACCGCCAGCGACAGCACGGCGGCTGCCGCGAGCTCGGCGATCGGGCGCGCGATGCGTTGCATCAGCGTCCGGCCGACAGCATCGCACGCCCGATCGCCTCGCGGTCCAGTCCTACCGCCTGCAACCGCCCCGCTGCGACCACGACGATCCGGTCGGCGAGTGCCAGCACTTCGTCGAGGTCACTCGAGTACACGACCACGGCCGTGCCGTCATTGCGGGCGCGGCGGAGGGCGGTGTGCACGTCGGCCGTCGCCCGGATGTCGAGCCCGCGGGAGGGATTCTCGACCACGATGGCGTCGGATCCGGCGTCCAGCTCGCGGCCGAGCACGAGCTTCTGCTGGTTGCCGCCCGAGAGCGACGACATCCGCGTGTCGGGTCCCGCCGCACGCACGTCGCGCGCGGCCATCATTCGCGCCGTCCGCGCGCGTTCTGTCGCCCATGCCACCAGCCCGCGCCGTGCTCCGGCGCCCTGCAAGACCACGTTCTCGGTGAGCGTCGCGTCCAGCACCACGGCGTCCCGGTGTCGATCCTCCGGGACGAAGCCAACGCTCGGGGGTGTGCTCACGGTGCCGTGCGTGGCGCCAAGGCGACCGGACATCACGCGAAGCAGCTCGCGCTGGCCGGCGCCCTCCACGGCGGCGATGCCGAGGATCTCGCCGGCATGGACCTCGACCGATGCATCGGCCAGGCGTGTGACGCCCTGTTCATCGAGGGCCGTCACGTTCCGCAGTGTGATGACCGGGCGGGCGCCGGCGGACGGGATCGCGTCCGCCGGCCCGGCTGGCGCATCGGTGAAGGTGCTGCCGATCATGGCCCGCGCCAGGTCGGCCTCGGTGACCTGCGACACCGGCGCCGTGAACACACTCGCGCCGCGCCGCAGCACGGTGACACGGTGTGCGACGCTCAGCACCTCGCGCAGCTTGTGCGCGATGAGAATGACCGTGCCGCCGGCATCGGCGAAACGCCTCGCCCAGGCAAGCAGTTCGCCCGCCTCCCGTGGCGAGAGCACGGCGGTTGGCTCATCGAGAATCAGGATCCGGGAGTGCTGCGACAGCGCCTTGATGATCTCGACGCGCTGCCGTGCGCCGACCGGCAGCGTACCGACGAGGGCATGTGGATCGAGCGGCAAGCCGGATTCTGCCGAGATGTCGCGGATCCGCCGTGCGGTGTCCTGCAGGTCGAGCCGTCCCTGACGGCCGAGCGCGACGTTCTCGGCGACCGTCATGGCGTCGACGAGGGCGAAGTGCTGCTGGACCATGCCGATGCCGTGCCGCATGGCATCGCGCGGTGAGCGGAGTGCCACGCGCTGGCCATCGACGAGCACCGTGCCGCTGTCGGGCTGCTCGAGGCCGAATGCGACCTTCATGAGGGTGGACTTCCCGGCACCGTTCTCGCCGAGCAGCGCGTGCACCTCGCCTGCGGCGACCGACAGGCTCGCGTCGTCCAGCGCCATGACCGGACCGTAGTGTCGGCTGATGCCTGCCAGCGCCAGGCGCGGCGCGACCTCCGTCACAGACCGCTTGGTGCCGGCAGGAAGGACCAGGGCAGGTTCCACTGCGCGGCCACGCGCGCGGCGAGTGCCTGCACGCCGAGGGTCTCGGTGGCGTAGTGGCCGGCATAGATCACCACCAGCCCCGCCTCCTCCGCATCGACGGCGGTGTGGTGTGGTCCCTCACCGACCACCAGTGTGTCGGCGCCGAGGTTGATCGCCTCACGCAGTGATTCGCTCGATGCTCCGCCGCCGGTGCAGATCGCAACGCGGCGAGTCCGGCGTGCTGCGTCGTGCGGTGTCACCACCGTGTGATGCCCATGCGCGGCGGCGAAGCGCCGGGCCCGGTCGCAGAGCTCGGCCGTCGGCATGTCCGTCTCCGCGACGACGCCGATCGGCACGCCCTTGTAGGGCAGCCAGGTGGCACCCGGCGTGAGGCCGAGTTCGCGCGCGAGCAGGGCATTGTTGCCGATCGCGGTGTGCCGGTCGAGTGGCAGGTGTGCACTGTAGACCGCGATGTCTGCCGTGACCAGCCGGCGGAACTTCCGGTGCAGCGTGCCGCGCACGGGCTGCGCGCCGGCCCAGAAGAGGCCGTGGTGCACGATCAGCAGGTTGGCGCCGGCTTCCGCCGCCAGTTCCACGGTGCGCAGCGAGGCGTCGACCGCGGCGGCGACGCGGGTCACCGGGCCGAGGTGGTCGAACTGCAGCCCGTTCAGCGCGCCGGCGTAGTCCGGTGTCGTCTGCGTCTCGAGCAGGTCGTCGAGCCAGGGTGCGATCACCGATGTCGTGGCCGCCTGCGCTCCGGTCCCCGTCATTTCGCGGTCGCGGCTGCGGGAGGCACCGGTGCGGTGAAGTCGCCGGTGATGAGGCGCTTCGTGACCGAATCCACGGCGGCGAGCGCGGTAGCCGGAATCGTGCTGCGGAGCTGCGGATTGAGCACGAGGCGCACCACGTCGGTCTTCATGCCGAGTGCAATGACACGCGGCTTGAAGGTGCCGGCCTGCAGCTCACGCGCGACGAGCAGGAATGCATGCGGGAGGTCGATCACCACGCTGCCGAGGACGACCTCCGGTGCCACCGCGTTCTGGTCGCTGTTTGCTCCGAATACCCGGACGCCGCGGGCTTCGCGCGCGGCCTGGAAGATGCCGAATCCCGCGGCGTCGGCATTCTGGAAGATCACGTCGGCGCCTCGGCCGATCTGCGCCAGCGCCTGCTCCTTGCCGGCGCTGGCGTCGTCCCAGTTGCCGATGTACGAGGTGATGACCCGGATGGACGGATTGACCGACCTGGCACCCTGCTCGAACGCGTAGAAGCTGCGTTTCACGGGGGGGATCTCCTGGCCGCCGATCGCACCGATGGTCCCCGTCTTCGTGGTGGCGCCGGCGACGATGCCGGCGAGATAGGCACCATCCTCGAAGGCGAACTCCAGTCCGGCGATGTTGGGGCCGGTGAGGGTGCCTGAGGTCGTGACGTATGTCGTGCGCGGGAATTCCGGTGCGATCCGACCGGCGGCGTCCTGGTATTCGAAGCCGTGCCCGATGACGAGTGAATAGCCCTGCTCGCCGTAGAGGCGGAAGTTCTCATCGAACTCTGCAGGCGTCTTGGTCTGGATGTGGCTGATGCGTGCACCGAGTGAATCCCGGATGCGCTGGAGTCCGGCATAGGCGCCACCGTTCCAGGCCTGGTCCGAGATCGGGCCCGGGGTCAGGAGCGCGACGCGGAGCTGTGCGGCGCCCGTTGTCGAGTCCGCCTTGCTGGGCGAATCCGGTGGTGCGCACGCATTGAGAAGGGCCAGCGCACTAAGCGACACCAATGTGGAAAAAGGCGCCCCAAACCCGCGCCTTTTGCTGTAAGTCATTGCCATCAAACGGTTTACGGGTTTGTGTAGAAGTCGCGATTTGTCTACACCGGGGTCCGAATACCGAATCCGGCCGGTGGTGGAGCGGGATTCAGCCTGTCGAATCCGCCCCAAGGATCAGGTCGAGCACGCGGGCAAGGTCGTCGTTCGAGTAGAAGTGGATACGGAGTTCGCCCTTGGTCGACTTGCCTTTCGCGAGGTGAACGCTGACGTCCGTCTGAAGGTGTCTGCGGAGCCGGTCCTCGATGCTCCGAGCTTCAGCCGAGCTCCCGGTCCGGGTTTTCGCGGGTGTGGCTTTTCCGGCCATGCGTGCGGTCGGTGCTCCCTGCACGCGTCGTTCGACGTCTCGGACGGAGAGTCCCTGGGATGCGGCTTCGCGGGCGAGGTCGATCATGGCGCGTTCGTCGCCGAGTCCGAGCAGCGCGCGGGCGTGTCCGAGTGAGATCGCGCCGTCGCCGAGGAGTCGTCGGACCGCGGCGGGGAGCTGGAGGAGTCGGAGGAGGTTGGCGACGGTGGATCGGTCTTTTCCGACCACTTCGCCGACCTGTGTGTGCGAGAGGGCGAACTCGTCGACGAGGCGCTTGTAGCCTTCGGCTTCCTCGAGGGGGTTGAGGTCGCTTCGCTGGAGGTTCTCGATGAGTGCGAGCGTGAGCAGCGTCTTGTCGTCGATGGTCCTGACGACGGCTGGGATCTCGGTCCATCCGAGGGAGGATGCGGCGCGGAATCGGCGTTCGCCGGCGATCAGTTCGTATCCAGTGCCGTGCTGGGACGGGCGCACGGTGATGGGCTGGAGGAGTCCGGAGGCTCGGAGTGACGCTTGCAATTCCGAGAGTTCCTCGAGCTTGAACTCCTTGCGGGGCTGATACGGGTTCGGGCGGATCTCGCTGAGCCGGAGGTTCTGGAGTCCGGCGGCGGGCAGCGTGTCGCTGGTCGCTGCGGCGGCGCCTCGGGGTTCCGGGTTCTTCATGGCGAGAAGCGCTTCGAGTCCGCGTCCCAGGCGGCGTGGCTGTTCAGGGGGCATGATCGGGTCTGGTTGCGTCGGCCGGCCGGGCGCGGTCGTCGGGGATGTGAGCGTGCGCGGTCAGGATTCGGCGCGTTGGCCGGCCGAGCTGGGTGCCGGCGTTGGCGACTTGCGATGGCGTGCGATCAGTTCTTTCGCGACGGCCATGTATGCCTGTGCTCCGACGGAGGCGAGGTCGTAGAGGATGATCGGCTTGCCGAAGCTCGGGGCTTCTGCGAGTCGGACGTTCCGCGGGATGACGGACTCGAAGACTTTCGGGCCGAAGTATTCCCGGGCGTCGGTGGCGACCTGTCTGGAGAGGTTGAGCCGGGCGTCGTACATGGTGAGGAGGACGCCGTCGATTCCCAGACCCGGGTTGACGCTTCGCTGGACGAGGTGGACCGTGTTCAGCAGCTGGGAGAGGCCTTCGAGCGCGTAGTACTCGCATTGCACCGGGATGAGCAGCGCGTCGGCGGCGGCGAGCATGTTCACGGTGATGAGTCCCAGCGAAGGCGGGCAGTCGATCAGCACGTAGTCGTACTCGTCGCGCACGGCGGCGACGGCCTTTCGCATCATCGCCTCGCGCTCGTCGCGATCGACGAGTTCCACTTCGGCGCCGGCGAGGTCCGCAGTGGCGGGAAGGACGTCGAGGGACGGGAACTGCACCCGACGATGACGAGACTCCGCGATCGTCGCTTCGCCGATCAGCACGTCATACGTCGTCTTCACGGCGGCGTCCCGTGCGAGTCCGATGCCGGACGTCGCGTTGCCCTGCGGATCGCCGTCGATCAGCAGGGTGCGCTGTTCCGCGACCGCCAGGCTGGCGGCGAGGTTGACTGCGGTGGTCGTCTTGCCGACCCCGCCCTTCTGGTTCGCGATTGCGATGACTCGTGCCACTGGTCTGTGCGGCGAGGGAGGATGGGAACCCTGCGCCGAATATACTCGCGGCACGGATCCACAACGGGCTTCGGCTGCGTTTCACGTGAAACAAACCGGCCCTGCTGCCGAGGACGCCGTTTCACGTGAAACAGGGCGGGTTCAACCTATGACATTGTGTTAACTCGTTGCCGCACAACGACTTAGCCAACGTTCCGGGGCACGCTCAATCACCGGGGGTTGCCGGCTCGGAGCCACGTCGCAACACCAGAGATCCGGAGCGCGCCCACCCCGAGGACCCGCGCCGCTTCCCCGCTGCGCGTCCGCGCACAACTTCACCCCCAGCGCCATACCGCGTCACCGGACCACGCACCAGATCGCACCACAGCGCACCGCGCCACCACCACCACGATGCCATTGCCACTGCCCTCCAACGGGCCGACCCTCGCCATCCGCCGCGACGCGTTCGAGTCCGCAGGCCTCTCCCGCGAACAACTCGACCGGATCCTCAACCTCACCGACGAGGAGTTCCGCGTCGAAGGCGCGCTGATCGCCATCGGGCCACTCCCCAGCCCCGATGACGTGCCGAACCTCATCGACCTCTTCGAAGACGCAGGCCTGATCTACTTCGACGACTTCATGGAAATCCCCGGCGGACTTCCCGACTGGCTCGAACTCTTCGTCCGACATCGCTGAATCCGCACGCCTTCGATGCCCAGCGACGCAACACGGCGCTCGGCCTCGCCGCCGCCGGTCAGCGACGCGGCACCACCGGTGGATAGGTCGGCCGAGCGCGCGTCGCGGCACGCGGCTGGTCCGAGGGCACACGCCGCAGCCGGTGCACCCCACGCCAGCCGCAGGCCAGGCACCAGCTCGACCTGAAGGACCGCACACACCGCAGCAGCCACCCAGGCGACAACCGCATCGTCTCGGCATCACACTGCGGGCACCGGCTTCCCTCGGGCAGGATCCACAGGAACACCACCGTCGCCGCGATTCCGCGCAGCACGAAGAGGCCGCCGAACACCACCACGAACAACATCGCGTCCGACATCGCTCCGGCCTCCCCGTCAGGCTGTCAGCACCCCGCTCACCGGCCCAGTGCGCGCTGGAAGAAGGCCACCGTCCGCGGCCACGCGGCGCGCGTCGCCGCCAGGTTGGCACCATTCTGCCCATCCTGCTGCCGCAGGAAGCCGTGGCCGGCCCCCGCCAGGATCACCGGCTCGAAGGACTTCTTCAACGCCTTCATCGTCGAATCGGCCCCCGCGATCGTTGCATTCACGCGTGCATCGTTCTCACCGTAGAGCCCCAGCACCGGCGCGCGCACACTCGACAGCCCCGCCAGCGCGGGCGCGCCGCCGTAGTACACCACGCTCGCGCGAAGTCGAGGGTGCGCCTGCACGGCCGTCGCGAAGGACGTCGAGCCTCCCCAGCAGAACCCGACGACGCCGAACTTCTGCTGCGCCGACGGCAGCGCCATCGCATACTCGGCCACCCGCGCGATGTCGCGCTGCACACTGTCCGCCACCAGTGTGCGGATCAGCGCGGACGCCTGTGCCTGCGTGATCGTGTCGCCTGGGGCCAGCGTGTACTTGCCGCTGATCAGGTCCGGTGCGATCGCGATGTATCCCTCCGCCGCGAGCTGGTCCGCCACGCCGCGGATCCAGGTGCTCAGGCCGAAGATCTCGTGCACGACCACCACCACCGGCGCCTTGTCCCGGCGCTCAGGGTAGACGACCCACGCCCGCACCGAATCCGGACTGCCCGGGGCCCGCGCCACCATGACGTACTCGCCGTGACGCGACGACGAGGCGAGTCGCGCGGCGACGGTTGCCGACCCGGCCGGAAGCGATGCGTCGGTGGGCTGGTGTGTGGCGGCGGCGCCGGCGCCGGCGGAAGCCGCGTCGTCGTGCCCCATGTGCTCATCGTGTTCGCGCGCGGTCTGCACGTGCGAGCTGGAACACCCCACGAGCAGCGCGATGGTGGCGAGTGAC
The DNA here is from genome assembly GCA_020851035.1 of Gemmatimonadaceae bacterium. Lineage (NCBI taxonomy): Bacteria > Pseudomonadati > Gemmatimonadota > Gemmatimonadia > Gemmatimonadales > Gemmatimonadaceae > Gemmatimonadaceae bacterium. The sequence goes on from JADZDM010000005.1 coordinate 214,719, forward strand.
GCAGGCAGCGTGCGACGGCGGAGCAGGATCATCGTTCGGGTCCGGTGGGGTGGGAATGCGCGGGACGCGGGTGCGGAGCGCGCGGCGCGGCTGCGTGCTGACCAACGGGCATCGCCCGCTACGCGTTCGCGGCTGGCGGATGCACGACTGGCGGGACAGGGGCGCACCGAGTGACGGTCTCGTCCGCCCGGTGATGCGGAAGCACGAACCGGGACAGGAACGCCGGCACACGATCGGCCAGATAGGATCGTGTGCCACCCGAGTCTGCGCCAGTCACGAATCCGACGTGCCCACCGAATGGTGACACTTCGAGCTCGACCAGCGCATTGTGGCGCGCCTCCTCCCGGACGTCGTCGAGCACCTCCGCCGGCAGGAACGGATCGTCGATGGCGCTCAGCAGCAGCAGCGGAATCCGTGCCCCACGGATGAAATGCCGCGCGCTGGAGCGGGTGTAGTAGTCCGCCGCGTCAGCAAAGCCATGTAGCGGACCGGTTATGATGTCATCGAATTCCCAGAGCGTCCTGATGCGCGCGATGCGTTGCGGTGCGGGAAACAGGTCCGGATATCGCGCGGCCTTCTCGAGCGCCTTGCGACGGAGCGAACGCAGGAACCACTGCTCGTAGACCCGCGAGAGGCCGGTGCCGATGCGGCGCGAGCCGCGCGCCAGGTCGAATGGCACCGACACCCCCGCCGCTGCGCGGAGTGTCGGCGGCAGGGGCACCAAGGGGTCGCCGACGAGCTTCGTGAGCACGTTGCCACCCAGCGAGACGCCGCACGCAAGCAGCGGCGCGCCCGGGTGCTCGTGCGCCAGCCTGTGGAGGAACCAGGCCGCATCGCCGGTCTCGCCGGAGTGATAGAAGCGAGGGGCGGTGTTGTTGCGGCCATTGCAACTGCGCCACAGCAGCAGGTCCGCGCCCCAGCCACGGGCCACGGCCTCCCGGAACAGCGCCGGCACGTAGTGCGAACGCCCGGTGCCCTCGAGGCCGTGAAACAGCACCAGCCGTGGTGCATCGGTATGTGAGGCACCCGCCCGGATCACACCGACGTCATCGCCGTCGGGCGTGACCCACGTCTCGCGCGTCGTGACCACCGGTGCCGGCGTCCGCGCGAACCTGCCCCACAGTGTCTGGACGTGCGGGTTCCTGGCGTACCACGGCGGCCGGCGCATCGGAGTGCCTGTGTTCCGTAACTGGACGTCCTACATTGGTGCCGACGTGCCCGGCTCACCGGCCTGCGCCGCGCACGCCCGTCGGGTGCATCCCCTGCATGCCCCGCTCGAGAAGATACCGGTCCCGCGCGACCCACCGCGCCAGCCCACCGTGCAGCCAGCCCGAGCGATGCCCGTCCAGATCTTCGGTACACGGAAGAACGCCGCCACCCGGAAAGCCGAACGCTTCTTCGCCGAGCGGCGGATCCCGGTCCATTTCGTGGACTTGGCGGAACGGGGCGCCTCGAAGGGCGAGCTGCAACGTTTTGCGCAGAAGTTCGGCGTCGATGCGCTCGTGGACCGGAACAGCCGGCGGTTCCTCGACCTCGGACTCGGTGTGGCCAGGTACGGTCCGGACCGCTGGCTCGACATCCTGATGGATGAACCGCTCATCCTCATGCAACCCCTCGTGCGGAACGGCGGCAAGCTCACGGTCGGCGGTGAGTCCGACGCAGAGTGGAAGGCCTGGGTCAGCGCCGGCATCACGTGAGCCACGCGCGCCAGTCCGGGTTTCCCAGCTGGGGCGGCGCAGCGATCCTCGCCCTGTGCGCCGCGCCGGCAGCGCTCGCCCAGACGGCCCCGGAGGCCGTGGCCCCGGCCGAGCGACACGCGAGCCGGTGGGAGCGCACCGTCGAGGTCAACGGCAACTATCTCTACGGCAACACCGAGCAGGCGATCCTCGGTGTCCGGACGGGTGTGCTGCGCAACGACAGCACACTCGCTGTGCGCGTGGACACCCGCTACACCATCGGCGTCCGATCCGGCACCGACGGACAGCGGACCATGGACCGACGGTCGTGGCTGCTGTCGGCCAACGCCGACTACCGGCAGTACGGACGGGAAAGCCCCTTCGTCTTCGCGAGCCTCGAGGAAAGTCTCGAGCTCCGCGTCGACCGGCGTCTCAGCCTGGGCATCGGCGAGAAGGTGAGCTTCATCCGGAACGACACCACCCGATTCGACGCCAGCCTGGGCCTCATCGGTGAACACAGCCGGCTGCCGAAACAGGTCCCAGCGGGCGACTCGACGCGTCCGGTCGTGGTCAGCTCCCTCGCCCGCCTGTCAGGTCGGATCCGCTACCGTCGCGCGCTCACGCACCGGTTCGGTTTTGACCAGGTGGCGTGGTACAAGCCGGAGCTGGCCCATCCGTCACACTGGCTCGGTTCTTCGTCCTCGATCTTCAGTTACGTCATGACGCGTCGGACGGGCCTCACGGTGACGCTCTACAACGAATTCGACAGCCTGGCGAAGAGTCGCGGGGTGCGTTCGAACTCGGCTGGCCAGATCCTCATCGGTGCCTCCTCGAAGTTCTGAGAAGCCCCATCGAGCCAGACACGAGACAGTAACGAAGCTGTAAGCTGGTTCAGGCTCTTTCGTTTCATGTACCGCGACCACCACGCTTCAACGCCTTCGCAAGCGGGCCGAATTCCGCCATTCCCCGCTCGAAGAAGTCGGACTCCACGCGGTCAGCGAGCCTGATTGCCCGATCAGCGAGCGCACCGCCGGCATCGGTCACTTCGATCGACCGGGCTCGTCGGTCTGTCGGGTGTGGCGACCGCTTCACCAGCCCCCGCGCCTCGAGGGTCCGCAAAACCTCTGACGTGGTGACGGGATCGGTCCCCGCCACCGCGGCGATGTCAGCCTGGCGGACCCCGGGATCCCGGGGCGACAGCCACGCAACCGCTGTGAGCAGCCTGAATTGGGCCGGTGTCAACTCCAGAGCTGCCATCGCCGCCCGCAGCACCGACTGCCACGCCGCCGCGACTCGATCCAGCTGCGCTCCCGCCGCAGACGCGGGCGACTCGGCGCGAGCAACGAGATGTGCTGCCGTCGTGTTCGCTGTCATGCCTGCCCTCTCTCAGAACGTCGCGCGACTCGCAGTGGTCGACCTCATCCAATGCTGGAGGTCCGGAGTTCGTGCGTTCACGAACGGAATCATACCGAACCCTGCAACTTCGCCTGGCGGAACGTGTTGCAGCCGTGCGTCTGCGAAAGAAATTAGTTCGTACCTGAACGGAATATTGTTTGTTGACGAACTACTTGTCGACGCTCAGGTGGTTGTGAAGGCACCAATGAACCCGATCTCGGGCTCCAGCCGGTGCCCGAAGCGCGCTTCGACGGCGGACTGGGCGTGTGTGATCAACGCCCGGACGTCAGCCGCCGTGGCGTGCCCGAGGTTCACCATGATGTTGGCGTGCATGTGGGAGATCTGCGCGTCCCCGATCCGGAAGCCCTTCAGGCCGCACTGGTCCACCAGCCGACCGGCGCCGATCCCTTCAAGCTTCTTGAAGATCGACCCCGCGCTCGGGTGGTGCTCGAGCCAGGGGTGCCGGGCGCCGCGCCAGCTCAGGTTCTCCTGCAGGATCCGATGCATGACGTCCGGATCGCCGCGCGTCAGGCGGAACGTCACGTCCAGCACCACATCCCTCGTATGGTGGAACACCGTGTCGTCGTACCCGAACCCGACGTACGCGGCATCGACCGTCGTGCGCGTCCCCGTCGCCGTCCGGATCCGGCACGCCTCGAAGACTTCGGCGATGAACATCGTGCGCTCGCGTTCGGGGGCCGGCGACAGGAAGTGGAGATTCTGCCAGATCGCGCCGCCGACCGTACTCGGGATGCCGACGTAGTGCTCGAGGCCGGACCACCCGCCCGCGACCGCGTCCCGGATCAGGTCCGCCATCACAGTACCGCTCTCGGCCGTACAGTGTCCCTCCGGGTCCCACCGCACGTGGCGGGCCCGGTTGCGGATCACCAGCCCCCGGAATCCGCCGTCACCCACGAGGATGTTGGCGCCCAGTCCCAGGACGAACCAGTCGACGCCGGCCGCCTCGGCGCGGTCGATGGCGTCGGCGAGGTCGTCCCCGGTGTCGGCGTCGTACAGCAGGTCGGCCGGACCCCCGATTCGGAAGGTGGTGTATGGCGCGATCGGCACATCGCGCCGCAGCTGCCCCGCCTGGAGGCCCCTGGCAACGGCATCGAGGGCTTCGGCAGGCACGGGGGCGGTACCACGGCTTTTTTCAGTCATCGTCCGAAACAACTCATCCCCCGCGTTGCGTGCCAGATGTCCCGAGTCCGGGTGGCGCAATGCCCGCAACACAGCTCCCCCGCCCGTCCGTGACCAGATCCCGCACCACTCCGCCCGTTCGCCTCGCCGCCACGCGCTCCGCCGCGTTGTTCCTCGGCGGCCTCCTCCTCGCGCTCGCTGCGCCGCTCGGTGGCCAGCGGGCCGAGCTCGAGCGCGTGATCAAGCGCACCGTGCTCAGGAACGGGCTCGAGGTGATCGCCGTGGAGAACCACGGCATCCCGATCGCGACCGTCGAGCTGAACGTGAAGAACGGCGCCTTCACGCAGCGCCCCGAATACGAGGGGCTCGCCCACATGTACGAGCACATGTTCTTCAAGGCGAGCAAGGCGTACCCGAACGCCGAGGCCTTCGGCCAGCGTGCGGCCGAGCTGGGGGCGCGCTACAACGGCACGACGCAGGAGGAGCGGGTGAACTACTACCTGAGCCTTCCGTCGGACAGCGTGCGTGGTGGCATCAGGCTGATCGCCGATGCGGTGCGCGGTCCGCTCTTCCTGCCCGAGGAGCTCGCGCAGGAGAAGCAGGTCGTCCTCGGCGAGTATGACCGCAACGAGGCCTCGCCGGGGTTCGAGATCATGCAGCGCCTCGGCGCAGCGCTGTATCCCGGCAACTCCAGCCGCAAGAACACCATCGGCAACCGCGAGGTGCTGCGCACCGTGACCCCGGAGAAGATGCGCTTCATCCAGGCGCGGTACTACGTGCCGAACAACATGGCGCTGATCGTCACCGGTGACATCAACCCGGCGCAGGTCTTCGCGTATGCCGATTCCGTGCTGGGTGCGTGGCCGCGGGGCGCGGATCCGTTCACGGTGGATCCCATCCCGCCGATCCCGCCGCTCACCGCGCCGCAGGCCATCATCGCGGAGGCGGAAGTCGGTGCGGTGACGGTGCTGATCCAGTGGCAGGGACCCAGCGTGCGGCGTGACCGGGCGAGCACGTACGCGGCGGACGTGTTCTCCGACGCCCTCAACACGAAGGGGTCCCGCTTCCAGCGGCTGCTGACCGACAGCGGACTCTGGACCGCGGTCGGCGTGAACTACTACACGCTGGACCAGGTCGGGCCGATCACCATCAGCGGCCAGACCTCGCCGGAGCGGCTGAGGGAGGCCCTCGCGGTGCTGTGGCGGGAGATCGAGAAGCTGGATGATCCGGGGTACTTCACGAGCGCGGAGCTGGAGGCGGTGAAGGCGCAGCGCGGCACCGACAACCAGTTCGGCATCGAGAAGACATCCGAGCTGACGCACACGATCGGCTTCTGGTGGGCGGTGGCCGACCTGGACTACTTCATGGGGTACGTGGACAACATGGCACGACAGACGCCGCTCGACCTGCAGCGTTACGCTGGCCGGTTCATCGTCGGCAAGCCAAGCGTCACGGGTGTGCTGATCAGCGCGGAGGACCGCGCGCGGCTCCGGCTCACGCCGACGGACGTCGTGGGCCCCGTGAAGGGTGCGAGGGTGGCGCCATGATGCGCACGGTCGGTCGTGCCGCGCCGCTCGCCCTCCTGCTGGCCGGGGCAGGCCTGCTGCTGCCGGCGCGCGCGGCACACGCGCAGCGGGCCGCCGACTCGGCGACGGTCGCCTTCGAGGTGAACGGGCTGCAGGTCATCCACCGTCGCGTGACGGCCAACGAGGTCGTGGCTGCGAACCTGTACCTGCTCGGCGGCGTGTCGCAGGTGCCGGCGTCCAAGGCCGGCCTCGAGCTGTTGCTGCTGGAGTCGTCGGAGCGGGGCACGCGCAAGTACCCGCGCGAGGCGCTGGAGCGGAAGATGGCGCGCCTGGGGAGTGCGATCGTCGCGTCGCCGTCCATCGACTGGACGATGGTCGGGGTGCGCAGCACGGTCACCGCATTCGACTCCACCTTCGCGATCTTCGCCGATCGCATCATGCAGCCGCGCCTCGATTCGTCGGAGGTGGAATCGGTCCGCACCACGATCATCAGCGGCGTGCGCCAGCGTGGCGATGATCCCGAGGCACTCCTGAACACCTTCTCCGACAGCGTGTCGTTCGCCGGCCATCCGTACGGGACCCCGCCGCTGGGCAGTGAGGCGACGCTGCGGGCGATCTCGCTCGCCGACCTCCGGCAGTGGCACCGCACGCAGTTCGTCACGTCGCGCATGCTGCTGGTGGTGGTGGGCGACATCTCGCGCACGCGCCTCGAGGCGATGGTGCGCGCGACTCTCGGCACGATGCCGCGGGGGGAGTACCGCTGGGCGCCGCCGCTGGTGCCGGCGCCGCGCGCCAGCTCGCTCCACGTGATCGCCCGGCCGCTGCCGACCAACTACCTGCAGGGCTACTGGGTGGGGCCGCGCGCGGACAGCCGCGACTACCAGCCCATGCGCATCGCGATGGCGGCCCTCGGCGGCCGGCTGTTCACGGAGGTGCGCGTGAAGCGGAACCTCACCTACGCCGTCAACGCCCCATTCGTGGACCGTGCCGTGACGGCGGCGGGGCTGTACGTGACGACCACCCAGCCCGACTCGGTGCTGGGGATCATGCGCCGTGAGGTCGAGGCGATGAAGCGCGGGTTCATCGACCCCGAGGGGCTGCGCCTGCTGGTGCAGCAGTTCATCACCGAGTTCTTCCTCGACAACGAGACCAACTCCGACCAGGCCACCTTCCTCGCGCGGTCGGAGCTGTACCGAGGGGACTGGCGGCTGGCCGGCCGCTTCGTGGATGAGCTGCGCAAGGTCACGCCGGAGGACATCCAGCGGGTGGCGCGGCAGTACCTCAGCGGCCTGACGATGGCATATGTCGGCGATCCGCGGCGCGTGTCGGGGGCGCGGGTCACGACGTTCTAATTACTCCATGCAGCATTGTTCACTCGGGGAGGCTCACATCGTCGCACTCCAGTGACCACGGCAGTTGATGGTGTACGCAATCGGAATCTGCGCCGCTGGCCTGCTGACCTTGTTCCGCATGCACACAGCTCGCCGTGCGACAGCGCGAATGAGATTCGATTCTCCAAACGGGAGCGTGAATGAATAGATGTGAGTCGCGCTCCCAGATGGGTGCAGCACTGGCAATGACCTGGCGATGAGCGCTGTGCGGTCTTGGGTCGGCACGAAGGTGAGACCGCCGATCTGAATTGTGGTCCGCGACCGACTGATGCCCCGCTTGAAGACAAGAGCGGTGGATCGTACACAGAGATTGCCGAGCGCAACCGGCATGCTGCATAGGTGACTCGTCTCAAACTCAAGTTGCAGCCAATACTGGTAGCGAGTCTCGCTGCCAAATCCAGCGAAGCCTGCGATGAGCACCGTCACCGTCCTCCCGCACTCCGAAAGCTTGACCGCCTTGACAGTCGTGCGGCGCGGTGAGACTGCGTATTCCTTGAATTCTGCCTTGGTCGTCAGTTCGCCACAGTCTCGTTCTGCCCCACGCCTATCGATTTGCGTCATGGTGTCTCCAGTTTGAGTGATTGCTTTGTCTTCGCGCTACCGCAGTCGCTATGAGGCGAGCTGCACATCAATGCCCAGCGCCCGCCGGACACGACGCAAGAAGTCCATGGTCAGCGTTGCACTGATCCTGCGTTCGTCGAACACGATTCTGTCACGCGCCACCGTGGTGAATCGCAGTTGCGGGTTGCCGTGCGCATACTCCGCCACCACATGCCATCCCGCGTCCCCGCCGTCGCGGCCGATCACATCGAACACCACGCAGCTTCCATCAGCAAACACCCCGTCAACCCGGGCGAGCCGTCCCTGCAGTGGCCCCGCGTCAGCGCGTGACATCGTGGCCAGCTCACGCAGAAGTGTCCGGAGCTTGCCCTCGTGCAGCCGGCCAATCGGTGCACTGATCTCGGAGAGCGGCACTGTGTACAGCTGCGACAGGTCAAGGATTCGAGCCTGATCCAGTCCTGCCGGCGTGTACCGCCGGAGATCGTTCGGTTGGAGAAGCACGCCGGTGGTGAAACCGTTGGGCCGACGCAACGGGGCTGCAATGGCCAGCCCGGTGCTGTGTGCGTACGCTGCGGTGCTGAGCACCACGCATGTGTGTGCTCCACCACTCAGCTTTCCAAGGATCGTGGTGTCAATCCACGCGCAATCTCCTGCACGCAACATGTCGCGCCTCCAATGTGATATGATTTGTGTGTGAGACCTGCTGAATCGCCTACAGCGTGTCTGGTACGCTGTTGCTGGAATTCAGAGATGCTGATTTCCATGTGCGTCTGTCCTTCTTTGCGCACAAACAAGCAACGGCGGCCAATCTGGCCGCCGCTATCTCAGCAATTCTGACAAACTGTGTGTACGTCTGACGCGTACTGTGCAGGAACGCACGTCAGAACTGAACATTCGCACAGTCAATTCAATCTGTTCTACGCTAGAACTTTGAATCACTACAAAATATGTGTTCTTCAAACTGAATGAGCGACTCAATTCCGAGTCGCTCAGAGTGTACAGTGTTCAGATCTATTCCTACTGACTTGAACAGATACTCGTTGAGTGAACATAGAGGGCAGTTGTCCGCCCATGCGTGTGCGCTCGACCCCGCGCCCGCCTGCGACGAGTATGATGGCTCGCCAACCCGCGCGCAAGCCCCACGAAACTCGAAGGCGCCGCGCTACTCCGTGCACCCATACTGCGCGATCAACCCCGGCAACGTCGCCAGTGCATTCAGCGCCGCATCAGGCACCAGCAGATATCGCCACCGCTTTCCACCATGCTGCGACGCATGCGCTGATGCATGCGTACACCACATCACCGCCGCACGCTTCTTCGCCTGCACCTCGGCTGACTCAAGCTCGTCCGGGTCCTTGATCTCGACCAGCAACTTCTCTGTCGCCGTCTCGACCACGAAGTCCGGCTGATACTGATGGTCCGCGCTCCAGAAGATGCGGATGTCCTGCCGCCCGGGCCGGAACCAGCGGAGTGTGGTATCGGCATCGTCCTCAAGGACCACGGCAAACCGGCGCTCACCATCGGACTCGAACTGCACCTCCGCAAACAGGCACCTGCCGAAGCCGATGAAGCGCATCTGTCGGATGCGTGAGCGGTTCGGCACCGCCTCGCGGAACGACGTGAACGGTTCGTCGCGTGCCACGGTGCGCGTGCGTCCGCTCAACAGCGCCCATCCGTGCGTGACCACTGGCTCGTACGATGCCGGCACGTCAATCCGATGCGCCCGCAGATGCGCGGCAACCTTCCGCGCGATGTCGCGCGAATAGAACGCCACCAGATTGTGCAGCTTCGTCTCATCGCCCTCGTACTGCCGTATCGCAGCCACCGCCTCGCCCGCTCGTGCGTACAACAGGTCGGCGTGCTCCTCGTAGTCCAGGTCAGGTTCGTCAATCAGCACGCGGATGATGTAGTCCTCGACCCGTGACTCGGTGGCTGGCAGGCCGACCGAGATTCGTTCGCGCTGGCGCGACTGCAGCTCCTGCACCACCAGGTCCATCTCGGGCATCACGAACCGAAGCCCGTCCGCTGACAGCGGTCCGTCACCATACGTCACCGTCGTCTCGCCCGACGGCTGCAGCAGGATGCGTGGCACATCGATCGTGGCGCCACGCACCGTTGCCGTCACGTCCGCCACGATCTTCTCCAGATCAACCGCAGGCGCGTCGATCGGCATCTCCATCTGCGCACCGGCAAGCCCGCTCCGGACCTGCGTCACGATGGCCTGCTGCTGCACCGGATCGCTCAGGCGTTCGCTGGTGGGCAGGGCCGATAGCGTGGAAATCACCTGATAGGCAACATGCGCCACCCGCTGCTCGGCCGGGTTGCTGTAGAACGGCTTCGGTACTGCCGGTGCAGGTGCTCCGCCGGCAATGGCCGATATGGGCGCAGGCGCTGCCACGGGGGGGGATCCCGCTGGCAGTGGTGCAGGGGCAGCCGGCGGCGGGGCGAACTGATGCGCGACGGTCGGCTGGAGCGTCACCGGCACCAGTGGCGCGAGCGCGCCCGGCGCATCCAGCAGCACCTCTTCGATGGCAAAGGGCGAGTCGCCCCGCTTCGCCTCCTCCACGATCTCGGTGAACCGGTCATGGGCCACGATCGTCAGGCGGTCCACGGCGTCCACACCGGTGTGCCGGCCATAGGGCAGGCGCAGCCCGCGCCCGATGGACTGCTCCACCAGCGTGCGCGAGTTCGCCGCGCGCAGCGGCACCACCGTGTAGAGGTTGGTGACGTCCCACCCCTCCTTCAGCATCTCCACATGGATCACGATCTCCGTCGGCTCGTCGGGATCCTCCACCCGCAGCAGCCGCTGGATCACCTCATCCTTCTCGGCGCCGGTGCGGTTGGAATGCACCGTGATCACACGACCGTTGTAGAAGCCCTTGTGGAAGCCATCTGATGAGATCAGCGCCTGCAGCTGCTCAGCATGTGTGGTGTCACGCGCGATCACCAGCACGAACGGCTTCACTCGCTTCACATTCTGCTGATCGGCGTAGGTGATCAGCTCGGTCTTCACCCGCTCGTGCAGCACGAGGGCGTCCTCGAGCTTCATCCGGTCCAGCTGTTCGGCGTCGATCTCGCCGGCACGCAGGTTCTGACGTCCAGCCACGGCCGGCTTCTTCACGAACCCGTCGCGGATGGCGGCGCCGAGTGGGTAGGAGTAGGCGATGTTTCCGAAGGAAACCACCCGCGTGCCCTCCTGCACCTGGGGCGTGGCCGTGAGCTCGATGCCCAGCAGCGGCTTGAGGTCATTCAGCGCACCGGCTGCCGCGCGCGCCCTGTAGCGGTGCGATTCGTCCATCAGCACCACCAGGTCGGGCAGCGTGGAGAGGTACTCGAAGTAGCTGCTGCCGATGGTCTCGTGCAGCCGGCGCATCCGTGATCCGTCCACCGTGTCGAACTTGGCCACGTTGAACAGGTTGATGTGCACGGCATCCTGCCCGAACAGCCCGCCCCCGCCGCCGCGCAGCCCGCGCCCCGTGTCCCAGTCGTCGCCGGTGATCAGCTCGGGGGGCGTGGTGGCAAACTCCGAGAGCCCCTCGAACACGTACTTCGGGGTGTTCGGGGTGAAGTCCTGCTTCAGCTTGTCGTAGATGGTGAGGTTGGGCGCCACCACGAAGAAGTGCCGCACCCCGTGCACCCGGTGCAGGTAGGCGATCTGCGCCCCCATCAGCCGCGTCTTCCCCACGCCGGTCGCCAGGGCAAAGCAGAACGACGGGAAGTCGCGGTCGAAGGCCTTGAGGCTGGGCACGCGCTCCACACACCGGGCCAGCTGTTCGGTGCGATCACCCGCCTTTACGGAGTTAAACGCACGCGGATCGGCGCCGGCTGTGGGCAGCGCGAGACATTCCGCCAGCACGCCCAGCCGCGCCAACGCCTCCCGCTGTGGAGCGCGAAGCGACAACCGGTTCGAGATATCGCGATGTGCGCGCTCGTTCACGCGTCCGCCGGGTTGTTGTCGGCATCGTCCAGCAGCGACGGCTGATTCCGCAGGACGGAGCGTGTGCCCGCCGTCTTTGCGGCCTTTTTGGCTGCCTTTTTTGCCGCCGGTCGCGCTGTCGTCCGCGACGCACGGGGCGCGGCCGGTGTGGCGTGATCATGATGATCCTGGTGATCGTCTTCGTCATCCTGATCCACATCATCATCAGCAGCAGCCGGCAACGACGCCACCTGCAGCGAGTAGTCATCCTTCCCAAACTCGCACCTGCCCAGCACTGCGTTCGGCACCTTCTTCAGCGTGAGGTTGGGCCACTGCTCGGCGTTCCCGCGCCACGAGCGGCATAGCACCAGCAGGGAGCGATGCTCACCAACGTCATGGCTCAGCCACTCCAGCTGCACGCTGTCGAGCGTCTGGGTGGTGGCGTACAGGTAGTCGGTATCGGTGCTGCGCCCCTGCTGCCAGAACACTTCCGGGCTGGGGTCGTAGCGGAAGCCTTCAAGCTTGCAGAGCGCCTCGGTCAGCATGGCCGCGTTGTACTCGCGGCTGACGACCCAGTTGCCCCAGCGGTCGCGTTCGAGCAGGGAGGGGGCGAGGCGCATGAAGCGGAAACCGCCACCGCCGGCCCAGCTGGTTTGCGTGGTGACTCCGCCCGGGTCGCTGCCGTCAATGACCTTGCGCAGGCGCGGTGCGCAGTGCGTCACGGCGTGGTCACCCAGTTCGACACCAATCCAGCGACGGTTCATTTTGTGTGCAACGGCGGCCGTGGTTCCTGAGCCGAGAAACGAGTCGAGCACGAGATCACCAGGATCCGAAGAAATCTGGATCACGAGTCGTAGTAGTCTCTCAGGCTTTGGTGTGTCGAATGCATTCTGGATTCCGAAGATTCCGTGCATTTCCTTCTTCGCTTCATCGGTGTGCCCGGCTTCTTCGTGCGGCCACCAAGTCCACGGCACGAATCCATCTACCTCGTCGAGATAGCGAATGATATTGGGCTGGCTATTGCCGTTTTGCCCAAAGTAGATTCGCCCCGCATCGCGAAGCTTCAAGTACTCAGGCTCTATCGTTGACCAGCAGCGCCCTTCTGGAGGGAGGTGGGTAGCTCCTCCAGGAGCGGTGATCGTGTACATCTGATTGGGCCGATAGCCTTGCGCAGTCATGGGAATCGGGCGCCAGCGACCGCGCGGATCATTGTTCGGATTCTTGTATATCCTTGCTTGATCTTCCGTGATCGGAACCTTGTTCCTCACTTTCTTGAATCGGTCCGGATCCTTCGCGTAGACAAGCAGGTAGTCGTGCGCATCGCCGATCGCTTCGCGATTTTCGCGGGAGTAGCGCTTCTGCCACACGATGCTCGCGACGAACTGCCGACGGCCAAAGACCTCATCACAGAGGACTTTGAGATAGTGCGCCTCGTTGTCGTCTATCGTGATCCAGATGCTACCATCCTCCGATAGCAGCGTTCGCAAGATCTCCAACCTGTCACGAATCAGCGTCAACCACAGCGAATGCTCCACCCCATCATCGTAGTGCTCGAACGCACTCCCCGTGTTGTACGGCGGATCGATGAACACACACTTCACCTTGCCGGCATACTCCTGCTCCAGCGCCTTCAGCGCGAGCAGGTTGTCGCCCTGAATCAGCAGGTTGTCGAATCGGTCCGACTCGCTCACCCGGTGGCTGGCGTGATATGACAGCGCCGGATCCTCCAGCAGGATGCGCGGCTCGAGGCGGGGGCGTTCGTCCTTGCCCACCCAGGTCAGTCCCAGCTTCTGTGAACGAGTCATGCTGCCAATATCGTGGAAGGGTCTGACAATATGTTCACTTGGAGAAGATCAACCGGCTCATGCCTGTGAGCACATACCGTGTGGCCTGGCCTCCGGTGCGCGGCAGTGCCATGGCGTACCCGCGGCGCATCAGCCAGGCCAGCGCCTGGGACACCGCCGGCTGGCTGAGCGACCAGAGATCGACCAGCGTCTTCTGCGTCTGCTCCGCCTCCGGGTCGGTATTCCCCCACGCCGTGAGCTGCTCGGCGCGAACATCCTCGCCGAGGGAGTCCAGCTCGTCGCGGTAGCGCTGCTGCAGCGCGTGGCGCAGCTCGTCGAAGGTGAGCGGGCGCCGAGACCCGGCCAGACCAATGTTCGGCGCCACGCCATCCTCCAGCGCCTTGAGCAGGCCGCGCAGGTCGCCCCGGTACAGCGTATAGATCGTCGTCACGGCGTCGTCGCCTACCGGCGGGATCAGTGGCTCGCCGCCCCGATGCAGGTGGTCGTACCGCGCGTGCAGCATGGCGCGCAGTTCGTCCAGCGACATTGGGGGCAGGGGGATCACGCTGAAGGTGGTGCGCACCTGGGTCTCGCTCAGCGCCGCCTGCACCGCGTCGGCCGTCCCGGCGATGATCACGTGCAACCCGTTGTGCATCAGCATCGGGTCGCGCAGGTCGCGGAGCACCTGGCCTGCCCGCGTCGCATCGGCCTCGGAGAGGTTCTCGAGGTTATTGATGTGCAGCACCAGCCCGTGGGCATCGCTGGTGGCCACCAGCCGCATCAGGTCGCGGAGCACCCGCGGGCCATCGATCAGCATCTCGCGCGGGCCGGTGGTGCTGATGCTCTGGCTGGCCGAGGCGCCAAAGCCTGCCGCCGAGAACCCGCCGCCGCGCAGTCGTTCCCGGGACGCGCGCACCAGCACCTGGGCATCCTGCATGGCCTGGTTGTCCACGGTGGCGGGCCGGTTGGCGAGGATGATGTCGTAGACCGCGCTCAGCACCCGCCCGAAGAGCCCTTCGGCCGTTTCGTCGGCCATGATCGCCACGAAGCCGTCGGCGGTGAGGTAGCGCAGCTCGAGTGCGCGGGCCTTGAACTGCTTGACGAGGGTGGTCTTTCCGATGCCCGGTGGGCCGGCGATTGCCCGGCGCGAGGAGCTCTGGCCGGCGCCTTTGAGTCCGTTGAGCAGGACCTCCAGCTGATAGTCCCGTCCCCGGAACAGGGTGAGCGGATGAGCCGAATCGCCGTCCCCGAGTGGGTCCTGCCAGTAGGGGGAGGACTGTAAGTTGAAGAAATTCCAGAGGTTAGGGAGATTTTGGAGTTGCTGCATGCCGTCCCTCGGTAGTATTTGCGTGTCGTTTAAAGTCGCAAATGCACCACGCTTATTTGCTGTTTGTCGAATAGAAAGGAAAGGCGATCCCGTCCATTCGTCAATACGCAAATACATCCGACATATCCGTCATTCCGTGAGGCGGACAAATAGATCAGGAGAGAGCCCACGAGAGTACGAACCGCTCGTCCCAAACCGACGACATCGCCAACTGGCGCTCCACCGCCTCGATCAGCTCGTCGCGCCGAGCGATGATCCGATCCTGCGCCTCGAACAGCTCGCGACGGGAGGCGTTCCGGCGCTGTTCCAGCGCCTTGAGGCTTCGCTGCAGCTCCAGCTTCTCCGCCAGCGTTTCGGCCAAGCGGGCTAGGCGGCGCACTTCGGCAATCTGCTGATCGAGCTGCTTCAGCTGCTGCTCCAGCGACAACCGCAGGTCGTCCGCCCACCGGTCGAGCTTGCAGACTTCCTCGTCGTACCAGGCGCCGTTCCGGCGCTCCACCGCGTGGAGCACATCCCGCGTCATTGCCCCACGCGCTTCGGCCAGCGCGTCGGGCACCGGCCGCAACTCCACGTGCTCCGCCAGCGCCGGGACTGCCAGCAGACGGCGCGCCTGTTCCACATCCAGCACCTCGCCGGTGGAGGTGATCGCAGCGACCACCACGTGCGCCTCGGACTGGAGCGAGTCCACTTGCAGCGCGCCACAGACGAGCCAGCCGGTGGTCCCCTTCAAGGGCGCCAGCGATGCCGCCGCCGCCGAATCGGTGCCGAGCGACAGAGACACGGCACCGACCGGGAGCGCGCGGGTCGCCGCCGCCTCGATGCATGCCACCGCCAGCGGATGATCGGAGCGAAAGAAGTGATCCCCCCGCGCCTCGGCCGACGGCCAGAGCAGGTGGTACCACCCCGGCTCCGCATGGCCGCCCCGATACTCGAATCGCGGTTCCGCGTCGCTGAACGTCGCGTCACCGCGCAGTTCATGACGGGCCAGATCCCAAAGCAGCCGCTGGTGGATGGCCAAGGCAGACTGGGCCTTGTCACGGTGCACCTGCAGGCGGGTGCGCACATCATCGTCGAAGTGTTCGAGCACGGCGCGACGCGTTGCCTCCATGCGGTCGGCGATCTCGGCTTCGAGTTCCGCCTGCAGGGCATCGAACGCCGCCTCGATCTCGTCGGAAGTGCGGCAGCTCTGGTACACGCTGGCGATGCGGCGCTCCACATCAACGCCGCTTTCCAGCGCACCCAGCACGCCGTCCGACGCCCCGAACACGCCTTCGAAGAGCCTGAACTTCGTCGACAACAGTTCGAACACCCGACGGTCCGCGGCGTTGGCCACGTTCACCAGGTTCAGCACCACCACGTCGTGCTGCTGTCCGTAGCGGTGGCAGCGCCCGATGCGCTGTTCGATGCGCTGCGGATTCCAAGGCAGATCGTAGTTCACCACCAGGGAGCAGAACTGCAGGTTCACCCCTTCCGCCGCCGCCTCGGTGGCCACCAGAATCGTCGCATCGTCGCGGAACGCATCCACGATGGCGGTACGCGTGTCGGCGGCCCGTGAGCCGGTGATGCGCGTGGAGCCGGCGTTCCGCACCTTCCAGGCGTCAACAAGTGCCCGCGATTCTGGATCCGTGTTCTGGCCGTTGAGCGTGACCACCTTGCCGTTGAACCCGTGCCGGTTGAGCAGCCGCACCAAGTACTCCTGCGTGCGGCGCGACTCGGTGAAGATCACGGCCTTGCGCTGCGCACCGAGTCGCTCGGCCTGCGCGAACGCCACCGCAAGCGCCGCCAGCAGGGCATCGCCCTTGGCGTTGGTGGTGATCCCTTCGGCCAGTTCAGTGAAACGCCGCAACTCATCGATCTCCGCCGCGAGGCGCTCGGCGGGATCCGACACGTGATTCTCGACGCCCGGCTCCCACTCCTCACTGATCTCCTCGAACGCGTCGAAGTCGTCGGTCAGGCCGAGCGCGGGCTCCGGCAACTCGAAGTCACCCCGTTCCAGCCGATCGAGCAACGATCGCAGGGTGGCGGCGATGGCGAACGACGACGATGCCAGCAGTCGCCGCAGCATGAGCGTGAGCAGTGCCCTCTGACCACGGGGAATTGCGACGATGTCAGCACGCTGGAGGTACTCCGAGACCAGCTCGTACAGCCGTTGCTCATCAGCCGACGGTTCGAAATCGTAGGTGATCGGGATGCGGGTAGTGAATCGCACGTATTCCCGTACTTGTGAGCGCAGCGTGCGCGTCACCACATGGTTCAGGCGCTGTCGCAGCTCGGCCGCATTGGCGGCGTTCAGTGCGGTGCCGTTGCCGAACCGGGCACGAAACGATGCCTCGTCGCCGAACAGGTGCGGATCGACGAAGCTGGCCAGTCCGAACAGCTCGATCAGCGAGTTCTGGAGCGGTGTTGCCGTGAGCAGCAGCTTGGGTGCATGGGCGGTTGCGTCACGCAGCGCGCCGGCAATCCGGCTCGACGAGCGATACACGTTGCGCAGCCGGTGTGCTTCATCGAAAACGACGAGATCCCACAGCACATCTGCCACCGCCGCAGCGCGCTCGGCAGCGTACTGGTACGAGGCGACCAGCACGGCGTCGCCTCCGTCCATTGGTTGTGCCTTGCGGTCCAGCAGGCGCACGGGGAGGCCGAACTTGCTTTCGAGTTCGCCGATCCACTGGGTGCGCAGCGATGCGGGTACGACGAGCAGGATACGACGCCTGCGCTCGGCCCACTTCTGCGCAATGACCAGCCCTGCCTCGATCGTCTTGCCGAGTCCCACTTCGTCGGCCAGGATCACGCCGCGCGTGAGCGGTGAACGGATCGCAAAAAGCGCCGCGTCCACCTGATGCGGGTTCAGGTCAACGCGGGCATTCGCGATGGAGCGGGTCAGGTCAGTGGCGGAGCCACTGAAATCGGATGCCGTAAGCCGGGCGGCCCACCAGGCAGCGTGATAGTTGGTCCAGGTCA
This sequence comes from Gemmatimonadaceae bacterium, assembly GCA_020851035.1. Lineage (NCBI taxonomy): Bacteria > Pseudomonadati > Gemmatimonadota > Gemmatimonadia > Gemmatimonadales > Gemmatimonadaceae > Gemmatimonadaceae bacterium. The sequence goes on from JADZDM010000005.1 coordinate 232,396, forward strand.
CAACATGAGTTTAGTGATTCGATGCTGTCCTGACGCCGCCAGCTTGACGCCCCGGAGCCAGGTATCGTCAGCGAGACCGCCGTCAGCCCTCCGCCGACCGTCGGGCCAGCTCCTCGCGCACGTCGTCGAGCCTGATGCCGAGTGCCCGGAGCGCCACGAGGGTGTGATAGATCAGGTCCGCCGCCTCACCGGTGGCGCGTTCGGCATCCCCATCGGCGCAGGCGAGGACGAGTTCGGCCGCCTCCTCGCCCAGCTTCTTCATGCGCAGGTTGCGATCATCGAGCAGCCGTCGCGTGTAGCTGAGACGCGGTGACGTATCCACGCCGGCGCGCGCGTCGATGATCTCGTCGAGCGCCGCGATGGCATCGGGCGGCGGCGGCGATGCGCCTTCACGCGTGAAGCAGGTTGCCGCCCCCGTGTGGCAGGCAGGCCCTTCAGGAATCACCAGTGCCAGCACGGCGTCCGTGTCACAGTCTGCAGTGAGCGACACCAGGCGCTGCGTGTTGCCGCTGGTCGCCCCCTTGTGCCAGAGCCCGCGCGTCCGCGAACGGTAGTGCATCTCGCCGGTTCGTACCGTGGCGTCCATCGCCTCGCGATCAGCGAACGCGATCATCAGCACGTCGCCGGTGATCGCGTCCTGCGTGACGACCGTCACCAGGCCGTTGCCCTTCTCGAAGTCCAGCGTGTCCAGATCAATCATCGAGGCCGGGATCTCCACCCGGGCAGAGGATGTCGCGCACGGCGGTGTCCAGTGCGGCGTTGGTCGCGATGCTGTCGCCGCCGAAGGCGGTCGGGCGCCCGCGGAAGTCGGTGAACACGCCACCGGCCTCCTCGACCACCACCTGCACCGCGGCGGCGTCCCACGGGTTCATCAGGTCGTCCACCATCACGTCGGCGCGGCCTGTTGCCAGCAGCAGGTAGCCGTAGCAGTCGCCCCACGTGCGCACGACGCGTGCGCGGCTGGCGAGGTCGTTCCAGCGCGCCTTGCGGCGGGGACGATCCCGGTACCGCTCGTCGGTGGTGAGCAGCACGGCCGACGACAGGTCCGCGGTGGTGGACACCTGCGTGCGTGCGCCGTTGAACCACGCCCCCTCGCTGGTCGCGGCGACGACGATCTCCCGGGTTGGCGGGGCGTACACGGCACCGGCGAGCACGGTCTCCCCCTCCACCACCGCCACCAGGGTGCCCCATAGCGGCACGCCGGCGATGAAGCTCTTGGTGCCATCGATCGGGTCGAGCACCCAGCGTCGCGGCGCGTCGGCGCCCTCGAGGCCGAACTCCTCGCCGAGGATCCCGTCACCGGGAAAGTGCGCGCGGATCCACTCGCGCGCGGCGGTCTCGGCGGCGCGATCGGCGTTCGTCACGGGCGAGCCGTCGCCCTTCACCTCGATCTCGATCCGCTGGCGGAAGAAGGCATTGGCGGTGTCGCCCGCGAGCGTGGCGAGTGTGTGAACAGCCTGCAGCAGTGGACTGGTCATCGGACCACCAGCCCCGTGGCGCGCATCGCGTCCTTCAGCGCGCCCACCGTCGTCACGCCGTCGTGCAGGATGCCTGCCACAAGCGCGGCATCGGCATGCCCCTCGGCCAGCACATCCACCACGTGTGACGCGGTGCCGGCACCGCCGCTGGCGATCACCGGCGCCGCCACACGCGACGACACCGCGCGCATCAGCGGCAGGTCGTAGCCCGTGCGAGCACCATCGCGATCGATGCTGGTCAGCAGCACCTCACCAGCGCCGCGCGAGACGCACTCCTCGGCCCACTCCACGGCGTCCAGGTCGGTGGCGGTACGACCACCGTGGGTCCAGACCCGCCACGCGCCGCCGTCATCCAGCTTCGCGTCGATGCTGGCCACGACGCACTGCGCGCCGAACCGCTCGGCGCAGGCCGTCAGCACGCCGGGATCGGCGACCATCGCCGAGTTCAGCGAGACCTTGTCGGCGCCGGCGCGCAGGACGCGCCCCACGTCATCCGCCGTCCGCACGCCGCCTCCGATGGTCAGGGGAATGAAGAGCCGCTCCGCGGTGCGGCGCGCCACGTCGAGGAGCGTGGCGCGGTCCTCGGCACTGGCCGAAATATCGAGGAACGTGATCTCGTCGGCACCCTCGGCCTCGTAGCGGGTCGCCAGTGCCACTGGGTCGCCCACGTCGCGCAGGCCGGTGAAGTTGACGCCCTTCACCACCCGTCCGCCCTGCACGTCCAGACACACGATCAGCCGGCGGGTCAGCATGCGGACGTCACTCGGACACCTGCAGCGCCACGCTCCCCTTGGTGCTGAACACCGCCCCCGATTCCACGAACGCGTCGCGCACCGCCAGTCCCAGCGCCTTGAACGCCGCCTCGACGATGTGGTGTGTGTCGGTGCCCCGCAGGACGCGCAGATGCAGCGTGGCCTTCGCGTTGTCGGCAAAGGAGCGCATCCAGTGCTCCCAGATGCCGACCGGCAGCCGGCCGCGATAATACGGCCGTCCGCCGAGGTCCAGCGCGCACTGCACCAGCGCATCGTCCATCGGGATCGTGCGATCCGCGTACCGCGCCGCCGTCGGCGGCAGCTCGGCCGCGACCGCGGCGCCGATGCAGATGGCGACGTCCTCGATGAGGTGGTGGGGTAGGTCGCCGCGCGCATGCACCTCGACATCGAGGCCGCTGTACCGCGCGAAGGTGACCAGCATGTGGTCGAGGAACGGGCGCGTCGTGTCCACCGTGGCCAGCCCCGTGCCGCCGCGCGTGACCACGGCGCGGACCTGGGTTTCCCTCGTCTCGCGGACCACGGTGCTCATGCGCAGAACTCCCCGGCAATGGCGCGTGCGTCGAGTGCGCCGGTGTAGAGCGCCATGCCCAGCACGGCCGCGGCCACGCCGCAGTCGTCGAGGAGGCGCAGGTCGGTGTCGGTGGTGATGCCGCCGCTGGCGATCACGGGCAGCGCCGTGGACTCGGTGACCGATTCCATCAGCGCCAGGTCGGCGCCCTGCAGCAGCCCTTCCTTGTGGACCGCGGTCACCAGCACCCCCGCCAGGGGCAGCGACGACAGGCGTTCCATCGCCTCCGCGATGTCGACGTGGAGCGTCTTCGCCCAGCCGCGGGTCACGATCGTCCGGTCGCGCACGTCGGCGGCGACGATCAGCTGGTCCGGAAAGTCGTCGGCCATCTCCGCCAGCCACGCCTCGTCCTCGAGGGCGCGCGTGCCGACCACGACGTAGGTGGCACCGGCGTCGATGAGCCAGGTGATGTCGTCACGATCCCGCACGCCGCCGCCCACCTGCACCGTGAGGTCGGTGCGGTCGAGCAGGCGCTCGATGAGCCGCCGGTTGCTGCCACGGCCGGTGGCGGCATCGAGGTCGACCACGTGCAGGGCCTGGAAGCCCTTCGCCTCCCAGTCGAGTGCCACCGCGAGCGGGTCGGGCAGCCGGATGCGTTCGGCCGTGTACTCACCGCCCACCAGCTGCACGCAGGCGCCGTCGCGGAGGTCGATGGCGGGAATGGCGATCATGACAGCACCTCGCGCAGCCACGCGTGCACGAAGCTGACGCCCGCGCTGCTGCTCTTTTCGGGATGGAACTGCACGCCAGTGCATCGGCCGACGCGGATCATGGCGGGAAAGCGGTCATCTTCGTGCGTGCTCCACGCCACGACCGTCGTGTCGTCGAGCGGCCGGCAGGCATAGCTGTTCGCGAAGTATGCGGTGCGCAGCTCGGAGGCGTCGAGCAGCGGGTCGCGGGCGGGGCCGAGCTCGAGCTGGTTCCACCCGATCTGCGGCACCCGACGGGCGGCCAGCCGCGTGACCCGCCCGGCCACCACGCCGAGTCCCGCCCCGCCCCCTTCCTCGCTGGCGTCGAGGAGCACCTGCATCCCCAGGCAGATCCCGAGCGTCGGGAGGCCGCCGAGGATCGCATCGCGCAGGCACTCGCGCCCGGTCGTGCCCAGCGCGCCGGTGGCCGCCGGAAAGGCGCCCACCCCGGGCAGCACCATCGCGTCCGCCTGCACCGCCCGGGACGGATCCGTCTCCACGTGAACCTCGACACCGGGGCGCTCGACCGCCTTGAGCAGCGAGTGCAGGTTGCCGGCGCCGTAGTCGAAGACGCTGAGCCTCACGCCGTCCTGCCGGGCTTCCGCCTGCGCAGCACCGTGCCGAGCACCTTCACCGCCTGTGCCACCAGCGGCCACGGCCCGACGGAGATGCGCAGGCAGTCGCCCACGCGAGGCAGGTACGGGAACGGCCGGACTCCCACGCCGCGCTCGCGCATCGCAACGCTGGTGGCGACCGCGTCCGGCACCGGCACGCACACGAAGTTCGCGCTGGAGGGGATCGGGTCGAGGCCGAGCTTGAGCAACTCGATCGTCAGGCGATCGCGGTTCTCGACGGCGAGCTGGATGTGCTCCAGCACCCACTGCACGTCATCGCGCAGCGCGGTGGCCGCGACCCGCTCGGCGAGCGCGCTCACCTTGTACGGCCCCCGTGCCTTCTCCACCTCGCGCACGAGCGACGGGTGCCCGAGTGCGTAGCCCACGCGCAACCCCGCCAGCCCGAAGGCCTTCGACATCGTGCGCACGAGCAGCACGCGTGGGGACCGCTGCAGCAGGTCCACGTTCGAGACACCCGCGAACTCCACGTAGGCCTCATCGATGACCAGCAGGCCCGGCGCGTTGTCGACCAGCGTCTCGAGGGTGCGCCGCGCGACCAGTGCCCCCGTCGGGTTGTTCGGTGAGCAGAGGTAGATGATCTTCGCGCCGGTGGCCAGCAGCGCGTCGGCGTCCGCCTCATGATCCGGCAGCTCGGTGAGGAGCACGGAGCGCAGCGCATTCATCCGCGCGAGGATCGGCACCATCGCGAATGTCGGGTCGGGCGCGGCGACCAGGTCGCCGGCATCGCCGAACGCCCGCAGCGACGCGTCGAGGATGTCGTCCGAGCCGCAACCGGTGACGACCATGTCCGCGGTGACGCCGGCGTGTGCCGCGATCGCCGCCTTCAGGTCCGCGCAGTAGAGCGACGGGTACCGGGTGATCGTCGCGGCACTGCAGTCGCGGATCGCGCGGGCCGCCGCCGGCGGCACGCCCCAGAGGTTCGTGTTGTCCGTCAGGTCGAGGTCGACGGGCGCGCGTCGGGGGTCGTAGAGCGTGAGGTCGTCGTAGCAGGCCCGCGCGATGGAGAGGCGGTCCGCGGTCGGCACGGTCATGGGGTCGGGCTCCACTGCCGCGCGGCGGCGGCGTGATTCGGCAGGCCTTCGCTGTCGGCGAAACGTGCGACATCGTCGGCAAGGGCGGCGGCGGCGTCGGGGGTGACGCGCTGCCAGGAAGTCCAGCGGATGAAGTCCAGGGTCGAGAGGCCGGAATAACACCGCGACAGGCCACCGGTGGGAAGCACGTGGTTCGCCCCCGTCATGTAGTCGCCGAACGCCACGCTGGCGCTCTCGCCGATGAACACGGCGCCGGCGCCGCGGAGGGCGGCGAAGGCGGCGTCTCGAGACGCGGCGTGCACCGCGAGCAGCAGGTGTTCCGCTGCCCACTCGTTCGCGAAGGTGATCGCGTCCTCGAGCGTCCCGGCCTGCAGCACGCCGCCAGCCTGCGCGAAGGCCTCCTGCACGATGCCGTCGCGGCCGGCCACCGGGCAGCGGGCGTCGAGGGCTGCCAGCAGGGCCGCGGTGGCGCCCTCGCCGATGGTGACGCAGACCACCGCGGCGCGCGGGTCGTGTTCCGCCTGCGCGAGCATCTCGAGCGCGACCGCGTCCATGTCGCTCGACTCGTCGGCGATGACCAGCAGCTCACTTGGCCCGGCCGGTGAATCGATCGCCACGGCACCGGCGCACTGCAGCTTCGCCTCGGCCACCCATGCGTTGCCCGGACCGACGATGCGGTCGACGCGTGGCACGGTGGCGGTGCCATAGGCCATGGCCGCGACGGCACCGGCACCGCCGACGGCGAAGAGACGGTCGGCACCGGCGATGGCAGCCGCGGCCAGCACCACGTCGGTCGGGAGCCCGGTGGCCGACGGGGGCGAGCAGACGATGACGTCGCGCACACCGGCGACCTTGGCTGGCACGACGCCCATGACCAGCGAACTGGGATAGGCGGCCCGTCCGCCCGGCGCGTACACGCCCACACGGCGCAAGGGATCGGGACGGCGGCCGATCACGACACCGGGCTCCGTCTCGACCTCGACGGCGGTGGGAAGAAACGCGCGGTGCGCCGCGCGGACATTGCGCACCGTGCGCTCGATGGCGGCGCGGAGCGCCGGCTGCATGGCATCGCGCGCCCGGTCCCACTCGGCGCGGGGCACCTCGAGCGCCGACAGCGTGGCGCCGTCGAATCGGGCCGCCAGTGCCCGCAGGGCATCGTCTCCCTCCCGCTGCACCTGGGCGATGATGGTGGCCGTGCCGGTCCGGATGCCCTGGTCGGCGGAGGTCGAGCGATCGAACAGCGCGCGCCGGTCAGCGGAGCTCAGGGCGGACACCGGGCCGGAGAAGCGGAATCGCGGTGGGGTCATGGCATCAGGCGCTCGATGCGCGTCACGAGGATCCCGGTGCACCCCAGTTGCTTGAGCTGGCCGATGGTGCGGTAGATGGTGGCGGCGGGGACGACCGCGTGGACGGCGACCATCTCGCCATGGTCCATGATGTCGATGACCGTCGGTCCGTTGATGCCGGGGAGGATCGTCCGGACCTCGTCGAGCCGCACGCGCGGCACGTTCGCCATCAGGTAGCGGCGGCTGCGGGCCCGCAGGACCGAGGCCAGCGCGTCCACCAGCTCGTCGAGCACGACGCGGGCGGGGTCGCCCGGCGGGACGATGGTGATCAGCCGCGCCGACGACTCCAGGACGGTCGCGATCTCCGTGAGGCCGTTGACCTTGAGCGTCGAGCCGGTGGAGGTCAGGTCGACGACGATGTCGGCGATGCCGAGGTGCGGCGCGATCTCGGCCGCGCCGGAGACCGGGACGATGTCGACCGGGATGCCGCGCGCGGCGAAGTAGTCCGCCGTGATGCGCGGGAAGACCGTGGCGACGCGGGGCCGGTCGTGGAGGTCGTCGATGGACCGGAGCCGGCTGTCCTCGCGGACTGCGACCACGAGGCGGCAGCGTCCGAATTCGAGGTCGAGGAGCTGCTCGACCTGCCGTCCCGACTCCCGCACGAGGTCGATGCCGGTGATGCCGGCCTGCGCGGCGCCGTCGGCGACGAATTCTGGTATGTCAGCGGCTCGCACGAAGATGGCCTCGAACTCACCACCGAGGGACGCGGTGAGCGCGCGCTCCCCCTTGCCTCGAACCTCGAGTCCGGCGTCGGTGAAGAGCTCTCTGGCGTCCTCGGAGAGGCGGCCTTTGTTCGGCAGGGCGATGCGCAGCATGCGGTGTTGCGGTGGGTGGGGACAAAAACAGCGGCGGCCCGTCCAGACTCCGGACGGGCCGCCGCGATGTACGTGCCAGCGCGTGAGACCTACGCGAAGCACCACACCCGGACGACGCCCGTCGGGCGGCGACCATGATGGTGGTGGTGGTGCAGGCTGGCGGATCGGGACATGGCGCGAAGAGTAGCGGCGCCCGGGAGCGGGGTCAATCACGGCAGCCAGGGAACGTCCGGGAAGCGGCCGTGTGTTCAGTCAGCGCGATGGTGCATCTCCTGACCGCCCACCCGCGGGTCACGGGGCTTGCCCCCGGCGCAGTGTGGTCTATGCTTCCCGCAGTTTCGAGGCGGCGTCTCGTTTGCGAAACTGCGGAGGGCGGCTCTGGAAATCGCGTTCGCCGTCCCAGAAATTCACCGGTTTCGAGGAGTCATTCCAATGCAGTTCAAGGTTCTGGCTGTTGCAACGAGTGCCTTTGCACTTGCCGCATGTGGTGGTGGTGAGAAGAAGGCGGCCGACACCGCTGCTGCGGCGGCGCCGGCTCCGGAAGCCGCGGCCGCCCCGGCCGCGGCGGCACCTGCCGCCGCCGGTGCAGTCGCTGCGAGCCCGATCACGGGCACGACGCACACGGTCAACATGATCGGCGACGAGAAGGGCTATCGCTTCGAGCCCGCCGAGATCACGGTCAAGGCTGGCGACGGCATCAAGTTCGTGGACGTGAAGGGTGGGCCCCACAACGTGGCGATCGACCCGGCCACCGCCGGCGCCTCGGCGGCGCAGCTGACGGCCAACATGCCGGAGAGCACGGGCGAACTCACCGGAAAGATGCTGGTGACCGATGGTGAGACGTGGACGATGTCGTTCGGCGGCGTTGCGCCGGGCACGTACACGGCCATCTGCACGCCGCATCAGGCGATGAACATGATCATGAAGATCACGGTCCAGTAAGTCCGGACCGTCCCGCAGGATCCAGCGCGGCGCCCGGTGTCACCGGGCGCCGCGCTGTCGTTCACGACCCGGGACGCCGCCTCCGGGGGCGTCCGACACCACCGGCGCCGCATTGCGCGCCCTGTCCCACTCGTCCGGTACGTCCCTAGACTTCAGTCGTGATCCACCACTCCACCGATGCCTCGCCGCGCACGTCACGCGGCCGCTGGATGGCCGCGCGCGCGCGCAACCTGGTGCACCGCAGCGGTGTGCTGGTCGGCGTCGGTGGCGTGACCTTCACGCTCGCATTCGGGCTGCTGCTCTGGTTCACGCGCGCCGAGCGTGATGCGCTCCAGCGGGTGCCGGCGCCGGTCGACACACTCGACCTCGCGCGGCAGGCCACGAGCATGCGACGGCTGCAGTTCCGCGCCGACAGTATCCTCGCCGAGGCGGCACCGGCGCGCCGGATCGTGGTGCCATCCGCGCCGGCCACCGGCAGCACGGCACCGGTCGACAGCGCCGCCGCCGACCGTGGCCGGGCCGACACCGCGGGCGGACTGGCGGGCACGTCACCGCAGCGGGACTCGGCGGCCGCGGGAGTGCGCGTGGTGCCGGATTCCATCCGCCTTGCCGTTGCCGCACTCACGGCGCGCCTCGAGCGTGCGCAGAACGCCCCGCTGGCGGCATCCTGGCGCGCCCTCGCGGCGGATCCGATGCTGCAGGAGGACCCGCAGGTGCGCGCACTCGCCGATTCCCTCGCCGACGCCGAGCGCTCCCGCAACGACTACGACGCGATCGGCGGTGTCGACCCGATCTACCTCGAGCTGTCGAGTCGCGTGACGGCCCACGGCCGCGCGATCGAGCGCATCGCCAGCACGCGCATCGCGGCGCTGATGCGCGGGGCGGTCGCGGTTTCGGTGGCCCGCACCGGACCGAGCGCCGTGGAACTGGCGCGACGCTTCTCAGGCGATTCCGCGCGCCACGCCACCGCCGTCGCGCGGCGCAACGAGGCGGCCCGCGTGGCGGACTCGATCGAGTCGCTGCTTTCGGCGCGCCGGGCGGAGGTGCTCCAGCGCACGGCCGCGCGGGTGCGGGCACAGCGCCGCGTGGATGCACTCGCGCCTCCGCTCGCGATGCTCGCGGCCAGCGCAGCGGCTGCGATCGGCCTGGCCCTGCTCGTGACGCTGCTGCTCGAGTTGCGCGCGCCGCGGCTGTCGGACGACCTCGAGATCACGACGCAGGCCCGGGTGCCGGTGCTGCTCAGCATCCGCGCCACCGATGCGGTCACCCCCGATGCCCTCACCAGCGCCTTCAGCCAGCTCGCCTTCGACCTCCAGGATGCGTTGCTCCGTACGCGCACCCTGATCATCGCCGGCGACGACGCGATGCTGGCCACGCGAACGGCGGCGCGGGTGGCCGAGCGGCTGGTGTACGAGGGTCGCAGTGTCCGCGTGGTCTCGGCGCCGCTGGTCGATGACCGGGCGCTCCAGCGTGTGACCCCGCGCGCGCGCGCCGGTCGGCCCACGCCGATCAATGCGCAGTCGGTGCTCGTCTATCCGCAGCGCGACGAAGGCATGGCGTGGACGGGTGAGTTCGTGCGCGACGCGCTCCCCGACGATGCCATCACGATCCGCTCCGGGTCGCTCGACGACGTGCGGCCGGCGCTCGTGTCCGGCGAGGGCGATGCCCAGGTCATCCTGGTGGTGCGGACGGGGAGCACGCCGACCGCCTGGCTCGAGCGGGCGCGCGCCGAGATTCACCGCACCCGCGGCACGCAGGCGCTGGGGGTGGTGAGCTGGGCCCCCGAGATCGAGGACACCGATCCCGTCACCTTCGCGCTCGACAAGGCCCGGCAGCACACCCGGCCCCCCGTCATTGCCGCCGCCCGGTGAGGCACGAGTGACCGATGTGGGCTGACCAGGTGCTCGCCTTCGAGCGCGCACACCTCGCTCGGCTGCTGCTGTGGGGAGGTGCCAGCCTCCTGACCGGCATCGGCTGCTGGCTCTTCCTGCGCGCCCGCCGCATCGACACGCCGCTGCTGCGCCACTTCGCGATCCAGACCGCAGCGTGGGGTGCGATCGACTGCGTGCTCGCGCTCGCTGCGCGGCCGCGGCTCGCACTGCGCGACTACGACGGCGTCACCGGGCTCGATCGGTTCGTCTGGCTGAACTGTGGCCTGGATGTCGGGTACGTCGCGGTCGGCATCACGCTCGGCTGGTGCGGCTGGCGCCTCGCGAAATCGCGCGGCCTGGTCGGCGCGGGACTCGGTGTGGCCATCCAGGGGGCAGCGCTGCTGCTGCTCGACATGCGGCTCGCCGCGCTCCTGTCGCAGGCCCGCTGAGCGGCGTGCGCGCACCGGCATGTGCCGGTCGGGACGCGGCGCTCGTGGACCGGAAACGAAGTTCGGGATGCAGTCGGCCGCCGTGACATCCCACCCGCCGACGTTGGAAATCCTCGCAACACCGCTGGTATTGCTGCGGTTTCCGCCTTGGCGGCTGGGCGCCACGACGCCCGTCATGCTATCCCAACTTCATTTCCAATCCACTACCTTCCGGGATCGCGTCGCTCGATCCCTGATCCAGGTCACCGGCCCTTCATGCGCGGATACTCCGACCGCATCAACCACGCGCTCGCGTTCGCGGCGAAGCATCATGACACGCAGGTGCGAAAGGGGCTGCGCATGCCGTACGTCACGCATGCCGCGAACGTGGCCGTGATCCTGACGCACTACCGGTGCGACGAGAGCGTCGTGGTGGCCGGGGTGCTGCATGACGCCATCGAGGACAGCGTGCGCGACGGGCTCACGCGCACCGACCTCTCCGACCGGATCGGGAGCAAGTTCGGCGAGGACGTGCTGACGGTGGTGCTCTCCGTCACGCGGCGCCGCGTGGACGATGACGGCATCGAGATGAGCAAGGATGACGTGCGCGACGACTACCTGCTGCGCCTCGCGTCCGCATCCGAGCCCGCCCGCGTGGTCTGCGCGGCACACACGCTGCACAACGCCGGCACGATCCTCGCCGACCTGCGGCGCACGATCGAGCCGGCGACGGTGTGGGGTCGCGGCGGCTCGGGGCGCGAGGGCACGCTGCAGTGGTACCGCGCCGTGGCCGACCGGCTGCGTGCGGTCGGCTTCTCCGCACCGATCATGGACGAGCTCTCGACGATGGTCGCGGCGCTCGAGGTGGCACCGGCCGGCGACGCCCCCGCCTAGCTCAGGTGCCCGCGCCGGCGGTGGCTGCCGGGTAGGTGCGCGCCACGTAGTCCTCGAGGATGGCGAGGAACTCCGGCACGATCCGGTCGCCCTTCAGGGTGATGCGCAGCGCGCCGTCGACGTACACCGGCGCCTTCGGCTCCTCGAACGTGCCCGGGAGCGAGATGCCGATGTTGGCGTGCTTCGACTCACCCGGCCCGTTCACCACGCATCCCATCACCGCCACGCGCATCTCCTCCACGCCGGGATGCCGGTCACGCCACACCGGCATCTGCTCGCGCAGGTAGTGCTGGATGTCCTCGGCCATGCTCTGGAAGAACGTGGACGTGGTGCGGCCGCAGCCGGGACAGGCGGTGACCTGCGGCGCAAAACTGCGCAGCCCGAGCGACTGGAGGATCTGCTGCGCCACATGCACCTCCTCGGCGCGATCCCCGCCCGGCTTCGGCGTGAGCGACACGCGGATCGTGTCGCCGATGCCGTCGGCCAGCAGCAGCGACAGGCCGGCGGCGCTGGCCACCATGCCCTTCATGCCGAGTCCGGCCTCCGTCAGCCCGAGATGCAGCGGGTAGTCGCAGCGTGCGGCCAGCTTGCGGTACACATCCACCAGGTCGGGGACCAGCGAGACCTTGGCCGAGATCAGGATGTGGTCGTGCGGCAGCCCCACCTCCTCCGCCATCTCGGCGGAGCGGAGGGCGCTGGCCAGCATGGCCTCGACGTAGACGTCGTGCGCCGTGCACGGATAGCCTGACGCGGCGTTCTCGTCCATCATCGTCGTGAGCAGGTCCTGGTCGAGCGAGCCCCAGTTCACGCCGATGCGAACCGGCTTGCCGTTGTCGACGGCGATCTGGACGATCGAGCGGAAGTTCTCGTCCCGCCGCTTGCCGCCCACGTTCCCGGGGTTGATCCGGTACTTGGCCAGCGCCCGCGCGCAGCCCGGGTACTTCGCGAGCAGTTGGTGCCCGTTGTAGTGGAAGTCCCCCACGATCGGCACCGTGACGCCCTGATCGGCGAGGCGATCGACGATCGCCGGGAGCGCCGCCGCGGCCTCCTCGTTGTTCACGGTCACCCGGACGATCTGCGAACCGGCGCGTGCCAGAGACGCCACCTGCGCCACCGTGCCGGCCACGTCGGCGGTGTCGGTGTTCGTCATCGACTGCACCACCACCGGATGGCTGCTGCCGACGGGGACGGCGCCGACGAGCGCCGTCACGGTCTGGCGGCGGGGACGGAACACGGAGGGAATGCTCACGGAACGGTGATTCGGGGATTCGACGGGGGGCGGCCTCCCGGAATCTATCGTCCCCCCGGGTCCGTATCAGGTCAGGCGGGATCGAGGTCGACTCGCCCGGCGGGGTTGTGGCGGCGGTGCGAATTCGCCGACATTGCCTCTGCCAGCGTCCTACCCACTGCGACCAAGAGACGACCCATGGCCGACGCGCCAGACCGCACCCATACAAGCCCTTCCATCGACACCGGCGGCCCGCTCGCCCAGGCACCCAGGCCCAAGGGCAAGGGACGCTGGAAGATCACGGCCGTGCTCTTCCTCGTCGTGCTGCCACTCGCGGCCTTCGCGCTGTGGGTGACGATCGCGCTCAACTTCTCGTACGCCAGCGGCGAACGCGCGGGCTTCGTGCAGAAGCTTTCCAACAAGGGCTGGGTCTGCAAGACCTGGGAGGGCGAGCTCGCCCTCGCCAACGGCCCGAACGTGATGCCGGAGATCTTCCGCTTCACCGTGCGTGACGACAAGGTCGCCGAGACGATCAACAGCTCGCTCGGCAAGCAGGTGAAGCTCACCTACGAGCAGCACAAGGGTGTGCCGACGCAGTGCTTCGGCGAGACCGAGTACTTCGTGACCGACGTCTCGGTGATCGGGGCGCCGCCGCCGGCGTCCGGTGGTGTCGTGGCGCCGCAGTCGGCGCCGGCTGTGGCGCCGACTGCGGCGCCGGTCGCAACGCCCCCGACCGTGCCCGTGCCGTCCGGCGCCCCGCGCTGATGGCGTCAGCCGGCCCGACCCTCGTGATCGGGGGTGGGATCGCGGGGCTGATGTGCGCCCGCACCCTTGCCCGGGCCGGCCAGCCGGTGTTGATCGTCGAGCGTGAGCCGGAGGTGGGGGGGCGTGTGCGGACCACCCTGCGCGACGGCTTCCGGCTCGACCACGGATTCCAGGTGTTGTTCACCGCGTATCCGGTGCTCACGTCGGCGCTCGACCTTCCGGCGCTGTCGCTGCGTGAGTTCCGGCCGGCGGCGCAGATCGCCGACGGCGCAGGCGGTGTCGCCCTCGTCGGCGACGCGCTCGCGGACCTTTCGCTGCTGCTGCCGACGCTCGCGGCGGCGACGCTCCCCCTGGGTGACAAGCTGCGGCTGCTGCGGCTGCGCTATTTCGCGACGTCGATGTCGTTCGAGGAGTGCTTCGCGCCACGGTTCGACCGGGTGAGCACGCGGGCGTTCCTGCGCACGCGGGGATTCAGCCGGGCGGCGATCGACGCGTTCTTCGCGCCATTCTACGGCGGCATCCTGCTGGATCGTTCGCTCGCCACCTCGGCCTCGGTGCTGCTGTACACGTTCAAGATGCTGGCCGAGGGACGCACGGCGGTGCCCGCGGCCGGCATGGGAGCGATCGCAAGCCAGCTCGCGGCGGGGTTGCCGGCGGGCAGCGTGCGACTGAACGCCCCCGTCGTGCGGCTGGTGCGCGACGGGAGTGCGGTACGCGGGGTGGCGCTCGCGGACGGCGAGCTCGTGTCGGCCGCGCGGGTGGTGCTCGCGTGCGAGGCACCGTCGATCGCGACGATCGCGGCCACCGCACAGGTGCATGTGCCGGTGCCCGATGCAGGACTCGGGTGTGCGACGGTGTACCTCGGATCACGGCGCCCGCTGCTCGACGGGACGGCGCTCTGGCTGAATGCGTCGCCGGACGCGACGGTCAGCCATGCCGTGACGATCAGCAATGTCGCGCCCACGTATGCGCCCTCGGGGTCGTCGCTGACGGCGGCGACCGTGCTCGGTGCGGCGGCGACACTCGATGACGAGACACTGGTGTCCCGTGTCCGGGCTGATCTCAGCCGCATGAGCGGAACAGCCGAGCCTGCACTGGCGGAACTTCTCGCGGTATGGCGTGTCCCGTTCTCGCAGTATGCGCAGCCGCCGGGGAGCGTCGCTCGCCGGGTTGCCGCCGCGACGAGCCTGCCAGGGCTGTTCGTGGCGTCCGAGGTGTCGCATACCAGCTCGCTCGAGGGTGCCGCGCGTGGCGGAGTGGCTGCCGCTGATGCCGTGCTGGGGAGCATCAGGCACGGGTAGTGCACCGCTGGGGGGCCAGCCGGCACGCGTGTGGTCCTTCACGCTGCCGGTGAGTGAGCTGACGAACAGGTCCATGGCCGTCGCCGGGTGCGCCCGCGAGGCGGCCGGTCGTCGATCACCGCACGGTCGCGCGTGCGTTCACCCCAATACACCAGAACCCATGTCCACACTTCGCGGATTTGCTGCTGCTGCCGGCGCTGCGTTCGTCCTCGCGGCGTCACCGGCCCAGGGCCAGGTCGCCTTCGGGATCGCCGCCGGAGCCACCGTGCCATCCGGCTCCCTGAACGATCGCCAGAACCTCGGCTACAACGGTCTCGCCACCGTGCAGCTCGGCGTGCCGACCTTCCCGCTCCAGCTCCGGGCGGACCTGCAGTACAACGGCTTTGGCGGCAAGAACTTCACCAATGCGCTGAACCAGGCCGTCGATGGCGCCGACACGCGGATCATCAGCGGGACCGTGAACGGGGTCTTCACGCTCCTCCAGGGTCCGGTCAAGCCGTACCTGATCGGCGGCGTCGGCTACTACGACACCCAGCTCAAGGGCACGGATGCCACGCGCAAGTTCGGCTACAACTATGGGGCGGGCGTGAAGTTCGGGATGACGGGTGCCAGCCTGTTCATCGAGGCGCGCCTGCACGAGATCAAGGACGCGACGTTCGACGTCGGCGGGAGCCGGAGCACGGCGAAGTTCATCCCGATCTCCGCCGGGATCATGTTCTAGGTCCGTGGACAAGTGGGGGAGTCCGGGGGGTCGACGTGTCATGTATCGCCTGCCGCAGCCAGTCGTCTTCCAGCGGTTCTGCTCGCTTCACCCCCATTCCCCCCTTGCCATGACCTCGTTGCGAAAGACTCTCGCCGCTGCTGGCCTTGGTCTCGCCGTCGCCGTGCTGGCCACGCCTGCCCAGGCGCAGTTCTCGATCGGGCTCGCCGGCGGCGGTACGACGGCTTCCGGCTCGATCAACAACCGGCAGGACATGGGCTACAACGGCCTGATCGCCCTGCAGGCCGGCCTGCCGCTGATCCCGTTCAGGATCCGGGCGGACCTGCAGTACAACAGCTTCGGCGGCAGCAGCTTCTCGAATGCCTTCTCGCAGGCCACCGCCGGCACCGATGCGCGCGTGATCAGCGGCTCCATCAACGCCGTCATCGGCCTGCTGCCCGGCCCCGTCAAGCCGTACCTGATCGGCGGCGTCGGCTACTACGACACGAAGTTCGACGGCACGTCGAGCAGCCGGAAATTCGGCTACAACTACGGCGCCGGCGTGAGGGTGACGAAGCTCTTCATCGAGGCCCGCATGCACACGGTGCAGAACACCTCGTTCGACGTGGCCAACGGCCGGAGCACGGCGAAGTTCATCCCGGTCAGCGTCGGGTTCATGTTCTGATCCTCTGCGTTTCTCGAGCATCGTCAACTGCGTGAACGCAAAGACGCAAAGGGAACGCAAAGGACGCAAAGAACAGCAAGCATTCTGGGGGTGTGGCGCGAGATTCCGCGCTACACCCCCAAAATGCTTGCTGTTCAGCTCTTCATTCCAGCAGCTTCTTTGCGTCACAGCAGTTCAAGAGGCCGACGAAGCACCTGACAGAGCAGCGTGCGCCGACGCGATCTGGTCGCGGACCGCACTGACGGCGGTGCCACCGGGTACTGATCGCCGATCGACGCTGGCTTGCGCCGACAGCGCGTCGAGCGTGTCGTCACCGAACGTCGCGTGCGCCGCCTTGAACGCGGACAACGGCAGTTCGTGCAGCTCGAGCTTCCGTTCTTCTGCCTGTCGCACGAGCGAGCCGACGGCGCCGTGCGATTCGCGGAAGGTGACACCGCGCAGCACGAGATAGTCGGCCAGGTCGGTGGCCATCATCACCGAGGTCACGGCAGCGTTCATGCGATCCGTGCGGAACGTCAGCTCGTCCACCGCACCGGCAACGGCTGGCAGCACCAGCGACATCACGTCCACCGCATCGAACAGCGACCGCTTGTCGTCCTGCAGGTCCTTGTTGTAGCCGCCCGGCAGCCCCTTGAGCGCCATCACCATGCTGGTGAGGTCGGAGAACACGCGGGCCGCGCTGCCACGCGTGAGCTCGAGCGCGTCGGGGTTCCGCTTCTGCGGCATCATGCTCGATCCGGTCGAGAAGGCATCGCCGAACTGCACGAAGCCGAACTCGCTGGTGCCGAACAGGATCAGGTCCTCGGCGAGGCGCGAGAGGTGCGTGGCCGTCATCGTCAGCGCATAGAGCGTGTCGGCGACGAAGTCGCGATCGCCGACGGCATCGATGCTGTTCGGCGACAGCGAGGCGAAGCCCAGCTCGTCGCGCAGCAGCTCGCGCGAGACCGGGAATGCCGTGCCCGCAATGGCGCCCGAGCCCAGCGGCAGCACGTTTGCCGTGGCGGCCGCGTGGGCGAGGCGCGTGCGGTCGCGCGCGAGGGGCCAGAAGTGCGACAGCAGCCAGTGCGCCAGCGTGACGGGCTGTGCGCGCTGCAGGTGCGTGTAGGCGGGCAACAGGTCCGCCTGGTGCTTCTCGGCGTGTGCCAGCAGCACCTTCTGCACCTCGGCGATGCCGAGGTCGAGCTGCGAGATCGCGTCCAGTGTCCAGAGGCGCGTGCCGGTGGCCACCTGATCGTTGCGGCTGCGGCCCGTGTGCAGCTTGCTGGCAAGGTCACCGACGTGTGTGTGCAGCAGCCGGTCGACCATGGTGTGCACATCCTCGTCGCTCGGCAGCGGCTGCGCGCCGGCCACGAAGTCGTCGGCCACCGCGGCCAGGCCCGCGTCCATGCGCGCACCCTCGTCCTCGGTCAGGATGTCGCCGCGCACCAGCCCCTTGGCCCACGCACGCGAGAGCTGGATGTCGAACGGCCAGAGGCGGAAGTCGACCGTGATCGACCGGTTCACCGCGTCCAGAATGGCGGAGGGGCCGCCGGCGAAGCGACCCCCCCACAGCTTGTGTGTCGGTCCGCCGGCCACTTATGCGCCTGCGGACGTCGGCGTGTTGGTCGGCGATGCTTCCTTCGCATCGGCCGTGCCCCACGACGGCACGTACCCCATCTCGGCGTCCTTGAGTGCGCGCACACGGTACGGCAGGCCGTAGAGGCGGATGAAGCCGCCCGCATCGGCCTGCTGGTACACGTTGTCCTCGCCGAACGTGACGAACCGCTCGTCGTAGATCGCGTGGGCGCTCTGGCGGCCGGCGACGATCACGTTGCCCTTGTACAGCTTGAGCGTGACGGTGCCGGTGATGCGCTCCTGCGTGACGTTCACGAAGGCGTCGTAGGCATCGCGCTCGGTGGTCCACCAGCGGCCTTCGTACACCAGGTCGGCGTAGCGCGGCGCGATCAGGTCCTTGGCGGCCAGCGTGCGTCGGTCGAGCACCAGCTGCTCGAGCTCAGAGTGTGCGGCGTAGAGCAGCGTGCCGCCCGGTGTCTCGTAGACGCCACGGCTCTTCATGCCGACGAGGCGATCCTCGACCAGGTCGATGCGGCCAACGCCGTTGCGGGCGCCGATCCTGTTGCAGGCCGAAAGCAGGTCGAAGGCGCCAAGCTTCTCGCCGTTGATGCTGATGGGCGTGCCCGCCTCGAAGCCGATGGTGACGTACTCCGGCGTGTCGGGCGCCGCTTCCGGCGACACGGTGAGCTGGAACATGTCCTCGACCGGCTCCCAGTTCGGGTCCTCGAGTCCACCGCCCTCGTGGCTGAGGTGGAAGAGGTTGGCGTCGCGGGAGTAGATCTTCTCGACCGTCGCGACGATCGGCACGTTCTTCGCCTTGGCGTAGGCGATGGCGTCCTCGCGGCTCCGGATGTCCCAGATGCGCCACGGGGCGATCACCTCGAGGTCCGGGGCGAAGGTCATGTAGCTCAACTCGAAGCGCACCTGGTCATTGCCCTTGCCGGTGCAGCCATGGGCGAGGGCATCGGCGCCGAACTGGCGCGCCACCTCGACCTGCGACCGCGCGATGAGGGGGCGGGCGATGGAGGTGCCGAGGAGATACTTGCGGTTGTAGATGGCGCCGGCGCGGAGCATCGGGAAGATGAACTCGCGGACGAAGCGCTCCTTGAGGTCCACCACCACGCACTCCTCGGCGCCGGAGGCGATCGCCTTCTCGCGCACGCCGCCGAGGTCGTCCTGGCCGATGTCGGCCGCGACGCAGATGACACGCGATCCCGGGTAATGCTCCTTGAGCCACGGGACGATGATCGAGGTATCGAGACCGCCCGAGTAGGCGAGTGCAATCGTGTGGGCCATGTGGAACTCCAAAGTGAAATTTTATGCAGCTTCACTGCATAAGTTCGCAAAAACGGACCCCCGCCACAAGGGCGAGTTCGTCCCCGGTCAGCCGCGCTCGCCGGCGATGGTGCTGAGGCGTCGCATGACGCGCAGGCGGGCATCGCCGGAGCGGCAGACGAGCAGGATCGTGTCGTCGCCGGCGATGGTGCCGAGCACGTCCGGCCAGGCCTCGCTGTCGATGGCGGCGGCCACCGGCTGGGCGCCGCCGGCCATGGTATGCAGCACCACCAGCTCGCCGGTGCCGTCCACCTTGTCGAAGAACTGCGGCAGCAGGTGGTCGAGGGCGCCGCGGTCGTCCTCCTCGGTGGCCACCCCGCCGTCGGTGAAGGCGTAGCGCACGCCGTCATCGGTCGGGATGCGTGCCAGCCGCAGCTCGTGCAGGTCGCGCGAGAGGGTGGACTGCGTCACCTCCCACCCCCGCTCCCGGAGCAGCCGGCGCAGCTCGTCCTGGCTCTGCACCGCCCGCGACTCGACGATCGCCCCGATCGCCTGGTGTCGCTCGCGCTTGTTGGCCATCGCCGCACCACCCGCGTTCCGAGGGAGCCGCACCCGCCCGGCGCGATCTTCGCCATTGACGGGGGGGCAGTGAAAGAATATGCATTCAATATGCATAAACTCCCTGTCGCCGTGCTAGGGGCCAGCGGGTATGCCGGTCAGGAACTCTGCCGGCTGCTCGAGCGGCATCCGGACTTCGCACTCAGCCACGCCGCCGCACATTCGCGGGCCGGGGAAACGCTGCAGCTGCCCGGACGCGCTCTGACGATGGTCGGCGTCGAGACCGTCCCGCTCGCCGAGATGGCGGTCGTGTTCTCCGCCCTGCCGCATGGTGCATCCGCCACCTGGGTCGAAGCCGCGCAACAGGCGGGCGCCAGGGTCATCGACCTCTCCAGCGACCTCCGCCCGGGGCAGGGTGCATTCGCCCTTGGCGATGTCGACGCACCGTACGGCCTGCCCGAGCTGAACCGCGACGCGATCCGGACGGCGCAGGTCGTGGCGAACCCGGGGTGCTACCCGACGGCCACGCTCCTCGGCCTGCTCCCGCTCGTCGCGCGCGACCTGCTGGTGCCCGGTGCACCCATCGTCGTCGATGCGGCGAGCGGCGTGTCCGGCGCCGGCAACGCCCCGAAGCTGGACCTCCTCTATGGCGAAGTGGCCGAGGACTTCCGCGCCTATGGCGTCGGCAACACGCACCGCCACCTGGGCGAGATGCGCGCCACGCTCGATGCCCTCGGCGCCGACGCCGACCTGCTCTTCACGCCGCACCTGCTCCCCGTGATGCGCGGCATCCTCGCGACGATCACCGTCACGCTGCGCGAGCCGCTGGTGGATCCGGGCGCGCTGTATCGCACGCACTACGCCGTCGAGCCCTTCGTCGAGGTGGCCGGCGCACCGCCGCGGCTCCGGGAGGTGGCGCACCGCAACGTCGCGCGCATCCACGCCACCCCGCTCGCACACACCCGCCAGCCGATGCTGCAGGTCTTCGTCGCGATCGACAACCTCGTCAAGGGCGCCGCCGGCCAGGCCATCCAGAACGCGAACCTGCTCTGCGGCCTCGACGAAGTGGCGGGGCTGCCGTCGTGACGCGCGTGTTCAAGCTCGGCGGGAGAGTGCAGTCGGATCCGGCGCTGCCGGCGCTGCTGGCCGCCGCGTGGCGTGCCGCACCCTCGATGGTGGTGGTGCATGGAGGCGGGGACGAGGTCTCGGCGCTGCAGATGGCGTTCGGCCGCGAGTCGACCTTCGTCGACGGCCGACGCGTCACGGCAGTGGCCGACCTGGACCTGCTGCGGATGGCGCTCTCAGGCAGCGCGAACAAGCGGCTCGTGGCGGCGATGGTGGGTGCCGGCGTGCCGGCGGTCGGCATCTCCGGCGAGGATGCGGGGATGGTGCGCGCCACCGCGACGGCCCGTGCGACGATGGGCGAGGTCGGAACCCCCGACGTGGTGGACGATGCCCTGCTGCGACACCTGCTGGCGGGCGGCTTCTGTCCCGTGGTCTCCCCGCTCGCGCGCGACGCCGGGTCACCGGCTGGCGGGGTGCTCAACGTGAATGGCGATGACGCGGCCGCGGCGATCGCCGTCGCGCTGCACGCCGCCGAGCTCGTGCTGGTGAGTGACGTGCCCGGCGTGCTGGTGGACGGCGTGCCGCAGTCGCACCTCGACGCCGAGGCCGCGCGGGCACTGATCGCGCGCGGCGTGGCGCGTGGCGGGATGGCGGCCAAGCTCGATGCCGCACTCGGCGCGCTGGCGCGTGGCGTGCGGCAGGTCCGGGTCGGCGCGGTGCTGGCGCTGACCGACGCCACGCATGGAACGGTGATCACCCTTGCCGGAGTACCCGCATGACTGCCGCACTTGCGACACCTGTCGCCCCGTCCGCCATCCCGTCATCCGTGCCGTCCGAGGGCAGTGGCGCCGACCCCGTGACGAGCAGCATTGCGTACACCTACAAGCGATTCCCCGTCACCATCGTGCGGGGCGAGGGTGTCACGCTCTATGACGATGCCGGCACGGCCTATCTCGACTGCATGTCCGGGATCGCCACCAACGCGCTCGGCTACAACGATGCCGGCGTGAATGCCGCGATCACCGAGGCGCTGCAGACGGGGCTGATCCACCTGTCGAACCTCGTGACGAACGAGCCGGCCGAGCGGCTCGCGCACTTCCTCACCGCGCGCACCTTCGCGGACAAGGTGTTCTTCTGCAACTCCGGCGTGGAGGCGGTCGAGGGGGCGATCAAGTTCGCGCGGCGGTGGGGGCGCAGCATCGATGCCGAGGGGGGCAAGCACGGCATCGTGTCGGTGCGCGGCAGCTTTCATGGCCGGCTCGGTGCCGCGCTGGCCGCCACCGACCGTGCGGCGTACCGCATGCCCTTCCGCCCGCTCACGCCGGGCGTGACGATCGTCGAGCGGGACCTCGACACCCTCCGGGCCGTGCTGTCCGCGGAGTCGACCGCGGCGGTGATCATCGAGCCGGTGCAGGGCGAGGGTGGCCTGCGCCCCGTGGACCACGACTTCCTGCGCGCGGTGCGTGCGCTCACGCGCGAGCGCAACATCCTGCTCATCCTGGACGAGATCCAGTGTGGCCTGGGCCGCACCGGCTGCTTCCTCGCGCACGAGCCGATCGGCATCAAGCCGGACATCGTCACGCTGGCGAAGCCGCTGGCCGGCGGGCTGCCGATGGGCGCCATCCTGCTGACGGCGGACGTTGCGGATGCACTGAAGCCGGGAGAGCATGGCACCACCTTCGGTGGCGGCCCGCTGGTCACGCATGTGGCGCTGCACGTCTGCCAGCGGCTGGCCGACCCGGCGTTGCTGCTCCGCGTGCGTGAGGACGGCGCGTGGTTCGGTGCCAGGCTGGCCGCGCTCAAGAGTGCACACTCGAGCGTGCGGGCCGTGCGCGGCGTGGGATTCATGTGGGGCGTGGACGTGACCGAGCCCGCCAGCGCGGTGATCGAACGGGCGCGCGCGAAGGGCCTGCTGATCATCTCGGCTGGCGACCACACGCTGCGCATCCTGCCGCCGCTGGTGGCGACGCGCGATGACCTGGATCGCGCGGTGACGCTGCTGGAGCTCGCGCTCCGGGACGTGGCACCGACCTTCTGACGACAGACCGCGCCATCGGGACCCGGCGGCCCGTGTAGCTTTCCGGCATGTCACCTGCCGTCACGCGTCTCTGTCACCGCGTCGCTGCCCCGGGCGTCGCCATCCTGCTCACTGCCTTCGGGGCGGCCCGCGAGGTCGTCGCGCAGCGGCCTGCGGCGAAGCCCGCGTTGATCGTGTTCCTGACGGTCGACCAGATGACGCCGGACTACTTCGCGCGATTCGGGCGCGAGCTCACCGGCGGGCTCGGGCGGCTCCAGCGTGGTGGCGTGCTGTACACGAACGGGTACCAGGATCACGCGACCACCGAGACGGCGCCGGGGCACGCGAGCACGATGTCGGGGCGCTTTCCGTCACACACCGGCATCGTGCGCAACAACGCCGGCGTGAACGATGCCACGCATCCCGTGATCGGCGGCGGGGCGCCGGGCGCGTCGCCGTTCCGGTTCCAGGGCACGACGGTCACCGACTGGCTGGTGGCGGCGGACCCGCGGACCCGGGTGCTGTCCGTGAGCCGGAAGGACCGTGGCGCGATCCTTCCCATCGGGCGCTCGAAGCAGCCCGTGTTCTGGTACGCCAGCGACGGGCGGTTCACCACCAGCCGCTGGTATGGGGACACGCTGCCGACATGGCTGGTGCGCTTCAACGAGCGCCGGCTGCCGCATCGCATGGCCGGCACTGCCTGGACCCTGCTCCGTCCCGCGGCGACGTATCCCGAGCCGGACAGCGTGGGCGTCGAGAGCGGTGGCCGCGACGTCACCTTCCCGCACCGGCTGCCGTCCGACACCGTCCAGGCGCTGCGCGCGCTTCCCGATGATCCCCGGATGGACTGGCTCACGCTGCAGGCGGCGCTGGCCGGCGTGCATGCGATGGGGCTGGGACGCGGGCCATCCACGGACCTGCTTGCCGTCTCCCTGTCCACGACCGACGCCGTCGGGCACCGGTACGGTCCCGACTCGCGCGAGATCCATGACCAGGTGCTGCGCCTGGACCGGTCGCTGGGCGAGTTCATCGACTCGCTCTACACGCTGCGTGACTCGTCGCGCATCGTGTTCGCCCTGACGGCAGACCACGGTGTGCAGCCGTATCCCGAGCTGCATTTCGCCGGCCAGCCCGGTGCCACGCTGCGCGTCGACCCGGCGCCCGTGATGAACGCTGCGCTGGCGGCGTTGCGCGCGCGCGGACTCGACTCCACCGCACTGGACTTCGAGTACGGCATGGTCTTCGCGGATTCCGCTGCCTTCCGGCGCGGCGGCGTGCCCCTCGATTCCGTGCTGACCGCCATGGCCGCTGCCTTCCGCCTGGTGCCCGGTGTGGCGCGCGTGGACCGCGTGCGCGACCTCGCGCGCGCAGACACCGTGCGCGACGCGATCGCACGGCGATGGATCCACGCCATTCCGCCGGCGCTGCCGGTGGTGCTGGTCGTGTCACCGAAGCCGTACGTGTACTGGGCCGGCGTGACGTACGCCACGCACGGCACGCCGAACGACCGCGATGCACGGGTGCCGATCCTGTTCCAGGGCCCCGGGTTCGCGCGCGGGCGGCGCATCACGCGCGCCGTGCGGGTGGTGGACATGGCACCGACGCTCGCGCGGCGCGCCGGCGTGACCCCCACCGAGCGCCTCGACGGCGTCGTCCTGCGGGATGCCTTCCGGCGGTAGGCCCCCGCGGACGCCGGGGACGCCGGTGATCCCGATCGAGCGGGCCTTCGATGCGCTCCGCTTCGGCGCGGCGCGCACGCTGAACCTCCGCGACGGGCTGCCGACGGTGGCGCAGGCGGAGAGCCGGGTGGAGGCCTGGCTTCGGCAGTGCCAGGCCGATGGTGGCGGCGATGCGCTGGTCATCACGGGGCGTGGCCTGGGCAGCCTGGATGGCGTGGGACGCGTGCGCGAGGCCGTGCTGCGGCGCTGCACGCATCTCAAGCGGCTGAACGTCGTGACGGCGGTGCGCGAACATGGACCCGGCGCGCTGGTGGTGACGGTGGCCTCGCTGCGCGCGCTCGTCGACGCACCACGCCTCCGCACCGGGCGCAAGACGCCGGTGCAGCCGGCCGGGCCGGGCGAGCTGGCTGCGCTCCCCGACGACGTCCAGGCGCTGCTGCGCGCGGTCGCCATCCTCAGCATCGAGCGGCTCGGTGTGCGTGCGCCGGCCGCGGGGATGATCGCCGACGAGATGCGCGCACAGTTCGGTGCGATCGCCCCCGGCATCGTCGGCGCCGCCGATCCCACCGCCGCGCTGCGCGACACGGTGACGCGACTGCTGCAGGACCTGCGCGAGGAATGACCCCGGTGGCGGTCGCGCGACCGTCGCCTCGACACCAGTGACACCTGTCCACCGCATCCCCTTCCCCAACCCCGCCGCCATGTCACGACCATCCCGCCTCCTGCTGCTGGCCGCCGCATTGCCCGCCGCACTCGGCGCGCAGGCGCCGCTCACCGGCTACCAGGGCACCGCCGCCAGTGCCGTGCAACGCGACCTCGAACGACGCGCCATCGCGGTGCCGTCGGCGGATTCGTCGCGCCGCATCGCGCGCGTGCTGTCGCGCGAACCGCACGTCGCCGGCACACCGGCGCAGGAGCGCACCCGCGACTACGTCAACGGTGAACTGCGCCGGCTCGGGCTGCGTGTCGAGACCCGCAGCTACCGCGTGTACCTGCCGCACGCCACCGGCGTGCAGGTGTGGCGGGTGGCGCCCGCGCCGATGGAACTGCCGGTGGACGAGCCGGCGATCGGCAGCGATCCCGTCTCGGCGCTTCCGCAGTATCCCACCGTCAACGGCTACAGCGCGGCAGGGGACGTGACCGGTGAGGTGGTGTACGTGAACTACGGCCTGGTGGAGGACTACGCGCGGCTGGACGCGATGGGCGTGTCGGTGCGCGGGAAGGTCGTGATCGCGCGCTACGGCCGGAGCTTCCGCGGGATCAAGGCGCGCGAGGCGGAGCAGCACGGTGCGACCGCGATCCTGATCTACAGCGATCCCGGCGACGACGGCTACGCGGCCGGGGATGTGTACCCCGAGGGCCCGATGCGCAACGCCCGCGGCGTGCAGCGCGGCAGCGTGTACAACGGCTACGGCGATCCGTCCACGCCCGGCTACGGCGCCACGGTGAACGCGCCGCGGGTGCCGGCGAGCGAGATGGCGATTCCGCACATCCCGGTGGTGCCGGTGTCGTACGGCACCGCGGCGGCGCTGCTGGAGGGGATCCGCGGCACCGGCATCCAGCAGGGCTCGGGATGGCAGGGTGGCCTGCCGTTCCGCTATCACGTCGGTCCCGGCCCCGTGCAGGCACGCGTGCGTGTCACGCTCGACGACGCGCCGTTCAAGATGATCCACAACACCATCGCGACGCTGCCCGGGCGCGCGAGCGCCGACGAGGTGATCGTGATCGGTGGGCATCGCGACGCGTGGGGGGCGGGAGCCGGCGACAACGTGAGCGGCATCACCAGCATCCTGGAGTCCGCACGCGCGGTGGTGCGCGCACTCGACGGCCGGTCGCCGGCGCGCACGCTGGTCTTCGCCACCTGGGATGCCGAGGAGTGGGGCATGCTCGGCTCGACCGAGTTCGTGGAGGACGATTCACTGCGCCTGCAGCGCGGCGGCGTGGCGTACCTGAACCTGGACGTGAGCGCGACCGGCCTCGATTTCGGCGCCGGCGGCTCGCCGTCGCTGCGGGCACTCACGCGCGAGCTGGCGCGGGAGGTGCCGGATCCGCGCGGTGCCGGCTCGATCTACGCTGCCTGGCGCGCGCGGGCGGGCGTGTCCGACTCGACCGAGCCGGCGATGGGTGACCCCGGCGGTGGCTCCGATTTCGCGGGCTTCTACAACCACTTCGGCATTCCGCACGCCGACTGGGGCTTCGGCGGCCCGGGTGGCGTCTACCACTCGGCGTACGACTCGAACCGCTGGATGGAGCAGTTCGGCGACACCGGCTACGTGGCGCATGCCGCGGCCGCGCGGCTGGCGGCGGCGATGCTGCTCCGCCTGGCCAACGCCGACATCGTCCCATACGACTACGCGGAGTTCGGCCGCACCATGCGGCGGTACACGGACCGGACCAGCCGGCTGCTGGCGTCGATCGGGGCCGGTGACGCGGCGCCACTGGACGCGGCCTGGGTGCGGTTCACCGACCGCGCGGTGGCGTTCAACCGCACGCGTGACAGCGTGCTCGCGCGTGGCGGCGTGGCGCCGGCAGCGTTGCGCACGGCGAACGCTGCGCTGCGCCAGGTGGAACGGCGGCTGTCGCGGCCAGAGGGATTGCGGTCGCGAAAGTGGGTGCGCGGCGTGATCTACGCGGCCGACGTGGACAACGGCTACTCGACGATGATCTTCCCGACGATCGGGGAGGCGGTGCGCGCAGGGGACGCGGCGCTGGCCCGCTCGGAACTGGCCGACCTGGTGTCGCGCATCGGCACGGCGGGGGCTGCGCTGGACGAGGCGCGCAGCGCACTGGCCCCGACCGGCGGGCGGTGAGTCCGGGACTGTCGGTGCCGGTGCGGCACCGCCGGTTCAGTCGCGGCGCCGCAGGTCGTCGAGGGTGACGGGGCGTGGCGCCGGCAGGGGCGATTCCGGCGCCACGACACGATCCGCGACGGGATCGCGTCGATCACCGATGGAGACCACGCGCTCGATCGGACGCGCATGCAGGGAGGGCGACGTGGGCGGCACATGCCCTTCCATCACGGTGCGCGGGTGAGCCGCGGCCGGTCGTCCGGCAGCGCTGCCCGGTGCGACAGCGGGTGCCGCCTCGATCCGAGCCGCCTCGTGAAACGCCACTGGTGCCGGCGCCTGGTCCCCACCTGGCGTGTCCGCACTGTGGCTGTCCTCGGTGGGACGCAGGTCAAGCCAGGCCGGCGCCTCGAAGATCGGGGAGAGCGCGCGCAGCGGTTCGATGGCGGCGATGGCAGCGCGCCCCTCCTCCGTGCCATGGGTGCCATCTGCGCCCGTGCAGACGCAGCGATACGCGCCGGCGGGATCGATCAGTGTCGGTCCACCATCGAAGAGTGCGTCTGCCACGGCCAGCAGCGGATTCTGTCTTCCGCCCAGCGTGACGACCTGCCGTCGCAGCAGGGCATCGACGAGGTCGGGGCGTGGTGCCCCGCCCGGCAGCGACAGAAAGCGACGGCGATCCGGCGGGAGGCGATCGTCGAAAACCGTGGGCTGTGACATGAGGACGATCCCACGCATCGGCAACCCGCGCAGGAACGCCTCGGGCAGCACCTGGAGGTCGATGGCGGGGTCCTGTCCCGAGGGGCAGGCACCGACGTAGGTGAGGTGCGTCACATCGGTGCGCTGCAGGCGGAGTGCGCGCGCGAGTGCCACGGGTGCCGGCGCGACGGCAACGGTGACGTCGTCGAGGTTGGCCTCTCGCTTGCAGAGTTGCGAGAGCGCGAACGGGCATGAACACTGCACGACCGGACGGCGGCCGCGAAGCTGCGCGAGTCGCAGTGTCTCGCCGGCGACGAGTTCGTCACCGAGGCTCGCCGGCACGACCGCATCGAACCCTGCTGCCAGCGCTGCGTGCAGCAGCTGGACCGGGTGCGCAGGCGCCGCCGCGAGGAACGCGTCGTTGCCGAGGATTGCGATCGAGTATGGCGGAGCGCTCACGCGAGGCGTGCCGTGGGAGGGGATTGCAGCTGGCTTACGGCTCAGATCGGTGGCAACATGCTTGCCAACCAACCTCTACCGCAAAACTGCACCACGTGCCTCGAGGCAAATGCTGTCTAACAGCATGCCCTGATTGAACTTGCATGTGTGGAGCGTCCTCGCACGCATCGTCGCGTGGCAATGGGATACCGCGTCCGTCAGAACGGGCTGTTGCGTCGGAACCTCAAGTTTGGCACAGCCCGTCTCAGAATCTTAAAACGTCACGGGCTGCTTTGCATTGTTAGAGACGCCTGAATATCGCGAATTGCCTCGCCAGGTGTTTTCTCGTCGTGGGGCGATGGTTTCGCAGCGCGACCGGCTAGCGTTGGGCTGGCTCCGCGACGGCACCGCGGATCCGGGTGTACCTGGCGCGCGACCGGTCAGCGCCCGCACTTCCCTTCCGGCTCAGCCCTCGATCCGCCCCATGCCCGCTCCTGCGCTCGTCGAACTGACCCCGGCCGAAGTCCGTGAGGCCATGCGCTCCCGCCCAGACGTCACGCTGGTGGACGTCCGGGAGCCCGCCGAACATGCGATCGCGCGCATCGAAGGTGCCGTGCTGATCCCGCTTCGCACGATTCCGCAGCAGCTCGAGGCGCTGCCGCGCGACCATGAGATCATCCTCTTCTGCCACCACGGGATGCGGAGCGAGATGGCCGGACGTTTCCTGCTGGCGCAAGGCTATGCCCGGGTGGCGCACCTTCCGGGCGGGATCGATCGCTGGAGTGACGAGGTGGACCAGGCCGTCCCGAAGTACTGAGGCATGCTGCGGGCCATCGCCGCTGGTTCCGGGACGGCCGTGATGCTGCACGCGATGCGGTATCGCTGGCTGCTGGCACGCACCCGCGCGGCGGAGTCGGCCCGCCTGCCGGTCGGATCCGATGGCATCGTGCCCGGCGCGGAACCCTTCACGCTCCCGGGCAGCGACAGTCATGCCGCGCTGCTCGTCCACGGGTTCGGTGACACGCCTCAGACGGTGCGGCAGCTCGGTGACTACCTCAATCGCACACACGGCTGGACGGTGCGCGGCACATTGCTGCCGGGCCATGGCCGCGACCTGCGGGCGTTCGATCGGTGCGACGCGACGGCGTGGCGGACGCATGTCCATGCCGAGTACCGGCAGCTCCGTCAGCGCTACGACACCGTGGTGCTGGTCGGGTTGTCGATGGGAGGTGCCCTGACGACGATCGAGGCGGCCGCGGATCCGTCGCTGCCGGCGCTGGTGCTGCTGGTGCCGTACCTCACGCCGCCGGCCCGTGCCGAGCGACTGGCGCCGATCGCGCCGCTCATCAACCTGATGGTGCCGTACCTCAGGGGGGGCGACCGCAACGCCTCGATCTTCGATCCTGACGCCCGGGAGCGCTCGCTGGGCGCGGGGGCATCACCTCCCCGGCGGATTGCCGATCTCGTGGCGGTGGCGCACGACGCGCGCTTTGCCGCCGCCGACGTGCAGGCACCGACGCTCCTGATCCATTCGCGCAGCGACTACCGCATCCCGGTACCGCTGGCGGAGCGGCACCCTGGCTTCTTCACGGCGGCGCGGGTCTGCGAGCAGCGCTGGATGGAGGGGAGCGGGCACGTCATCACGGTGGATTTCTGCCGCGAGACGGTGTGGGCCGAGACCGCGGCGTGGCTTGCGCGCCACGCGGGCGCGCCGCGCCATCGCACGTCCTGACGGGTCACCGGATCAGCCATCTGTTGCACCGCGGCGGCCAATCGCTTGACTGATCGGCTGTGGCACCGCGCAAGCAAGGTTGCACAACGCCATTTCAATGCTTCAGTTCGACAAACGAGCCGAGCTCTGCCACACATGAAAGCCAGAGCCCGCTGCTCTCGCGTAAACACTTGTACACAAGGCGTTTAGGCGGCAAATCGTCCGTCGGATGCGCAGGCGCAGTATGTGGCTCCGGGCAAAAACAGTACAGGTGCCGTCAAGAAATTTGGCGGACCCTGCTGCAATTGCCCATGGCATGATCCGCGATATGGAAGGGAACGCTGAGATCCGGTCGAAGTTGCCGGGTCGCCGTGGCTGGGGGCACCGGGCGGTGTCCAGCCGCGCATCCCCTTCCCGCCCGCTCTCGGACCACTATGCGCACCGTACGATTTGCGGCCCTTGCCGCGCTCCTCGTCCCTGCCCTTGCCCAGGCCCAGTCGGCCAACGTGGCGGCAACGGCGACTGTTGTCACGCCGCTGGTGGTGACCGGCGCCGCGCCGCTCGCCTTCGGCAATGTCTTCCAGGGCGTGAACAAGACCGTGCTGCACAGCGATGCAGCGAGCGGCCGGTTCAGCATCGCCGGCTTCGGCACCTCGCAGGTGGCGATGACCTTCACGCTGCCGGCCTCGCTGGCCAGCGGCGCGAACACGCTGCCGATCGACAACTGGGACATCCGCAGCAATGGCACGAACGTCACCGCCGGCGCGACGGCCCTCACGGTCGTCAGCGGCACCCCGGTGAACGCCAACCTCGTGGCGAGCAACCTGTACCTGTTCGTCGGTGGCCGCGTCGTGCCGGCCGTGGCGCAGGCCGCCGGGGCATACACCGGCTCCATCGTCCTCGCAGCCGCCTACACGGGCCTCTGAGGAGCTGAGACATGAACGCCTCGCGATTCCTCGCCACGGCGGCGGCACTCTGTGTCGCCGGCGCCGTGCAGGCGCAGAGCGCGTCGATCCAGGCGACGGCGACGGTGGTCACACCGCTCGTCGTCACCGGAACGGCGCCGCTGGCCTTCGGGAACGTGTTCCAGGGGGTGAACAAGACCGTGCTCCACGGCGACGCGACCAGCGGCCGCCTGAGTGTCACGGGCTTCGGGACCTCGCAGGTGGCACTCACCTTCACGCTGCCGGCGACCCTCGCCAGCGGTGCGAACACGATGCCGATCAACAACTATGACATCCGCATCAACGGCACCAACACGCCCACCGGTGCCACGGCGCTGGCGGTCGTGAGCGGGACGCCGGTGAACGCCAACCTCGTCGCGAGCAACCTGTTCGTGTTCGTGGGCGGGCGGGTGCAGCCGACCGCCGCGCAGGCGGCCGGTGCCTACACGGGATCGATCGTCCTCGCGGCCGCCTACACGGGGCTGTGATGCGGCGCCCCTGGACCACCATCCGCATGGCCGCGCTGGCGGCGGCACTGCTGGTGGCAGGGACGATGCGCGCGCAGTCCGCGACGACGCAGGCGACGGCGACGGTGGTCACACCGCTCGTCGTCACCGGCATCGCACCACTCGCGTTTGGCGTCGTGTACCAGGGGGTCAGCAAGACCATCGCGAACAACGCGGCCAGCAGTGGCCGGTTGCGCGTGACGGGGTTCGGCACGTCGCAGATCCGGCTGACGGTGACGCTGCCGGCCGTGCTCACCAATGGCGCCAGCACCATGCCGATCAACCAGTACAGCGTGCGCATCAACGGGGTGAACAACATCGCCGGTGGCCAGGTCTTCTCGCTCGTGAGCGGCAACTCGCTCGTCGGGCCGCTGACGGCCGGCAATGTCTATCTCTGGGTGGGCGCACGTGTGCAGCCGTCGGCCAGCCAGGCCTTCGGTTCGTACGCCGGCTCGCTCGTCCTCACAGCTGTCTACACGGGGTTGTGAATCCACGCCCTGCCGCGCGCCGACGGGCGCGCGGCAGGGCTCGCCGTCCCACATCGCTGACTACCCGCAACGATGTCCAGCATGACCGCAACACTCCGCACGCTCGTCGTGGCCGGTGTCCTGTCCCTCGCGTCTCCCGCGATGGGGCAGGCACCGCTCGTCGTGACCCCGATCCAGAACCTGTCGTTCGGCGCGTTGCTGCCGAACGTCCGCACGGTGGTGGATGCACTCCAGCTCACGCGCAGCGGGCAGATCCGCGTGCAGGCCTCCATCGGCGCCGTG
The DNA here is from genome assembly GCA_020851035.1 of Gemmatimonadaceae bacterium. Classification (NCBI taxonomy): domain Bacteria; kingdom Pseudomonadati; phylum Gemmatimonadota; class Gemmatimonadia; order Gemmatimonadales; family Gemmatimonadaceae; species Gemmatimonadaceae bacterium. Next base: position 264,547 of record JADZDM010000005.1, read on the forward strand.
TTCGAGGTGCGCTACACCCTGCCGGCCGCCATGACCAGCGGCACCTCCAGCGTGCCACTCGTCTTCGGGACCAGTGCGGCCGGCGCGGCCGCATCCGGCACGCCGGCGTCGCTGCAACGTTTCAACCCGAACGTCGCCGCCCGCTTCCGGTTCGTCACCACCGACCGCGCCACGTTGTTCCTCGGCGGCGAAGCCCGCCCGCGGCTCGGCCAGGCCACCGGGACGTATTCCGCCCCGATCATCGTCACCATCACCAACCTCGGAATCTGATGCTCCGCGCCCCGTCCACCACCGAGGCCCGTGCCCGGCGCCTGCTGCGGCACCTCGCCATCGCGTGTGTCATCGCACTGCCGGTGCAGGCCCACGCCCAGGCGATCCTCGTCGCGCCGCAGGGCGTCGTCCTCAGCAACCGCGAACGCACCGGCACCGTGGAGCTGTACAACCCGTCGTCGCGCAGCGTGGAGGTGAGCCTCCGCCCGGTCTACGGACATCCCACCACCACCCCGGACGGCGACCTCACGCTGGCGATCGTCGAGCAGCCCGACAGCACCCAGCCGTCGGCCGCCGGCTTCGTGGATGCCTTCCCGCGCCGGCTCATCCTGCAACCGAACCAGCGGCAGACGGTCCGCCTGCTCGCGCGCCCGCCGCAGGGCCTGCCCGACGGCGAGTACTGGGCGCGCCTGGTCATCGCCGCGCGTGATGCCGAGGCACCGGCCACTGCCGCCAGCGACAGCAGCAGCGTCTCGGTGGGCCTGACGCTCGAGGTCCGCACCATCATCGCGGTCAACTACCGCAACGGTGCACAGCGCACGGGTGTGCAGATCGGCACCCTGTCCGCCGCCGCGACCGACGACTCGCTGATCGTCCGCGCCCCGATGCAGCGCACCGGCACGGCCGCCTGGATCGGCACCACGACCGTCAGCCTGCGGAGTGCCAGTGGCGCCGTGGTGGCGTCGCAGGTGATGCAGACGGCGGTGTACCAGGCCATCTCGCCGCGCTTCGCCTTCGACCGTCGCGCGCTCGCGCCTGGCGCGTACCGCGTCACGATCGACATGAACAACGACCGGCCGGATGTCACGCAGACCACGCTGCTGCGCGCGCCGGCGCAGCATGCCGAGGTGGCCGTCACGATTCCCGCGCCGGGCAGCAACGGCGGCGGGTGATGCGGCCGCCCCGCCGCCCCCTCGTGACACTGGCCGCTGCACTCGTCCTCTGGGCGGGTGCAGCGGTTCCGGCGTGTGCGCAGGGCGCGGTGGAGCCGACGCTGGTGGATGTGCGGCTGGGCCAGGTGGCGTCGCTCGCGCTGCGCGCGGAGCGTGCCGGTGACCGGCTCTGGCTGCCGGTGGCCGAACTGGCGGCCGGGCTCGAACTCGAGGTGGTGTCGCGCTCGGCGTCGCGCGTCGAGTTGCGTCGCTGGCCGTCGCGTGCCCTGATCGTCCTCGACCGCGACTCGGCGCTGGTGCGACTGGGGACGCGCGTGATCACGCCGCGGATCGGTGCGCTGCGGGTGCTCGATGGTGAGCTGGGCGTCGATGCCGGCACGCTGCAGGAGGTGCTGCAGGTGTCGTTCGAGGTGAGCTGGGCGGACCTGATGGTGTCGCTGCCGCAGGTCGACTCGCTGCCGATCGGTCGTCGCGTGGCGCGCGAGAAGGCGCGCGCGCAACTGAGTGCGCGTGGCGCGCAGCAGGGGGCGACCCAGTCGGTGGCCCCCCTCGCCCGCCCGCTCGCGGCCGGTGCCGTGCTCGACTACTCGCTGTCCATGCCGCTGCTGGGTGAGCGGCGCGAGCTCGGGTGGACCGCTGCGGGTGGCGTGGACGTGCTGGGCGGCTCGCTCGAGGTGAGCACCGGCGCCGTCACGGGTGGCACACGCCTGCCGACGCTCGCCTCGTGGACCGGTGTCTGGCGGGACGGCCGGAAGCTCACGCAACTGCGCCTCGGTGATGGCCTCGGTGGCGGCCCGCAGCCGCGCCTCGGCCGCGGACTGATGCTCACGAACGCCCCGTATGCGCGACCGGCGCTGTTCGGCCTGCAGACGCTGCGTGGCGACCTCCCTCCAGGCTGGACGATCGAGGCCTACCGCAACGGTGAGCTGGTGGCCGTGGACACCGTGGGACGTGGTGCGGGATACCAGCTGCAGCTGCCGGTGCTCTACGGCGAGAACCCCGTGGACCTGCTGGCGGTCGGGCCGTTCGGGCAGACGCGCGCGCTGTCGCAGAACCTGCGCATCATGTCCGACCTGCTCCCGCGGGACCGTGCGGAGTATGCGGGGAGCCTGGCCCAGTGTCGCCTGCGACAGCAGTGCCTCGCCGCCGGCACGCTCGACATGCGCGTGGGGCTCACCGAGCGATGGACGATGCGCGTCGGCGCCGATGCACTGGCGCGTGACACCGTCGGCTGGCGGGTGGCGCCGTACCTCTCGTTCGTGGGAGCGCCGCGCCAGTCGGTGGCGGTCCAGCTGGATGCCGCGGCGCAGTCACGCACGCGCCTGGCGCTGAACATCGAGCCGTCGCAGAAGCTGCGCCTGTCGATGGAGCGGCAGTGGTTCGGCGAGGATCCGATCGATCCGCTGCTGGCGGCGCGGCGTCTGGCGCAGACGAGCCTGTACGCGTTCTGGCGCCGGCTCGACCGCCGCCAGACGTCGGTGGAGGCGAGCCTCGACCAGACGCGCTTCATCGTCGGTGGTGCGCTGCTGCGCGCACGCATCGGGGTGGGCACGCAGAACAGCACCTGGCGCCTGCAACCGTACGTGCGGCACGACCAGTCGTCGCGGGCCGGATTCCGCCAGACCGCGCTCGGCCTCGAGGCGACGCTGCTGCCGGACGGCAGTCGCGGCCCGTACCTCGGCGCATCACTCCTGCGACTGCTCGGTGAAGTCGATGCGCGGGGGCGTGCGATCCGCGAGGCGGTGACGCTGGCGATGCCGCTGCCCGGCGCGTTCCGCGTGGATGGTGGCGTGGCCCTGCAGCGCGGGATCCGGGGACCGATCGCAACCCTGTCGTTCTCGCGGGACCTGAACTCGCTGCGCAGCTACACCAACGCGACCATCTCGAACGGTGCGTCGTCGGTGTTGCAGAGCGTGCAGGGATCGGCGCTGGCGGCCCCGGGGTCGCGGCGTCCGCAGTTCGTGACGGGTCCATCGCTGCAGCGCACCGGCGTGACGGGGATCGTCTACCTCGATCGCAATGCGAACGGCCTGCGCGACGCCGGGGAACCGGTCGTCCCGGACGTGATGGTGCAGGTCGGCACCGGCTTCGCGCGCAGTGACGCGGATGGCCGGTACCGCGTGTGGGACCTCGTGCCGTTCGTGCCACTGCCGGTGCAGGTCGATTCGAGCTCGCTGCCCTCCCCGCTCTGGATTCCATCCGTGGCGCACGCGAGCCTCGAGGCGGGCCCGAACCGTTTCGAGCCGCTCGACATACCGCTGGTGGCGGGTGGCGTGCTCGAGGGGCGGGTCGTGTGGCGCCGCCAGGGTGGCGTATCGCTGCCACCGGTGCCGCTGCTCGTGACGAATGCGAAAGGGGCGGTGGTGGCGCGCACGGAGTCGTTCAGCGACGGGGAGTTCGTGCTCTTCGGAGTGCGTCCCGGGGTGCTGACGGTGCGTGTGGATCCGGCGTGGCTGGTGGCACAGCGCGCCGTGGCCGACTCCCAGTCGATCACGCTCGCCGCGCAGGACGACGGAGCGATGGCCCGGCTGGCGCCGCTGACCATCGTGCAGCCGGGGCTAGAGCACGAGTGTGCCGCCGGCAGCGGCGCGGAGTGTGGCGCCCGGGATGCTGACCTGCGCGAAAGCCGGGGAGCCGAGGGCGTCGGCCTGCTCGAGGTGCACGAGCAACTCGTCCAGCGCGGAGTCACCGGCACCAAGGGGGAACGTGAGCTCGCGGTCCCGGCAGTCGTGGGCGTTCCCGAGCGTCTGTCGGCCGCGGCGTGCCGGCGCCTCACGCGCGCGCCTGGCGAGCACCGAGACTGTGCCCTGCCCGCACCCCTGCACACGGACCCGGAGCACCGGGTGTCCCGGACCGGCGAGCACGCTGACCGACTGAAGAGTGAGCGGGCGTCCCTGAACCGTGGCGGTGGCCGCGACCGAGCCCTGCTGGGCGCCGGCGGTGCCGGGCGTTCCCGCGAACAGCAGGAGCGCAAGGCACGCAGACGCGCCGTGACGGCACAGGGGGAGCGGCATGTGCGGAAGTCTCGACAGCGGGACGGCTGTGCACGAGGCTCGCTGCGTCGCGGCGCTTCCGATGCCGGGCCGGGAGCCCGTGAGGGGAACTGTACTGTCCGGTCCGCTACACCGGCAAGACCCGGCCGAGTTCGACTGCCTGCACCGGCCCGCGCCGCGCCCCGGCGTGGCGTGCCCAGCCCGCAGTCCGTCGCCGGGGGGCGTCGCCCCTCCATGGCCGAGCGCAAGATCCAGCGCCGTCGCCTCCGCGTCGCCGCCGTCAAGTCGCGCTGAGACCCGGATCACCGCCGGTCGCGGATTGCCCGGGGCGCGCTGGCGTTTTCACGAACGTGTGCGCCACGGTCACGACGACCCGCGGCGGCGATATATCGTGACGAAGGTGCACGGAACCGCGCGGTGTGCGTGTGCCATTCGGCGTGCAGGCCAGCCATCTTTCGGCATTGGCGGCGAACGGATCGCGGCCTCCCTACTTCCGAGTGTGTCCGTGCCCGACATTTCCTGCAGCCGGTGCAGCACCACGCGCGCCGGCTTCGAGCGTCCTCCGTTTCCCGGTGCCATCGGCCAGCGCGTCCTGGGCGAGATCTGCCAGGCCTGCTGGGCCGACTGGCTGAAGCAGCAGACGATGCTGATCAACCACTACGGCCTGAACGTGATGGATCCGCAGGCGCGACAGTTCCTGGTGAAGAACATGGGATCGTTCCTGTTCCGCACCGGTGACGCCGCCGAGATCGACACGAGCAAGCAAGGGACGATCTCACACTGATGCGCCGCGACCTCCGGATCCTCGCGGCGCTGGCGCTCCTGGCCGCGCCCGGCCTGCTCGGGGCGCAGTTGCGCACCGGGGGACGGGACAGCGCCTGGGTGCAGCGCACGCTGGCGTCACTGACGCTGCGGCAGAAGGTGGGGCAGATGGTGTGGCCGAGCGTGTTCGCGGACTACGTGGCGACCACCGACACGGCGTGGGCGCGGATCGAGTCGTGGATCACGCGCGACCAGGTGGGCGGCTTCACGATGTCGATCGGCAGCCCGGTGGAGATGGCCGCGAAGCTGAATGCGATGCAGCGCCTGTCTCGCGTGCCGATGCTCGTGGGTGCCGACCTGGAGGCTGGCGCGGGCTTCCGGGCGAGTGGCGGATTCTTCCTGCCGAACGCGATCGACCTCGGCGGTGCGACGGTGCTGCCGCCGCAGATGGCGCTGGGCGCGACGCGCGACACGATGCTGGCGTACGAGTACGGCCGGGTGACGGCGGTCGAGGGCCGTGCGCTCGGGATCCACATCGTGTACGGGCCGGTGCTGGACGTGAACAACAACCCTGGCAATCCCGTGATCAACGTGCGCAGCTTCGGCGAGGACCCGGCCTGGGTCGGCCGGCTGGGGGCCGCCTACGTGCGCGGTGTCCAGGCGCACGGGATGCTCGCGACGGGCAAGCACTTCCCGGGCCATGGGGACACCGACGTGAACTCGCACCTCGCACTGCCGGTCGTGACGGCCTCGCGGGCGCGGCTGGACTCGGTGGAACTGCCGCCGTTCCGCGCGAGCATCGCTGCCGGCGTTGCCGCGATCATGACGTTCCATGGCAGCATGCCGGCGCTCGACTCGAGCGGCATGCCGGGCACGCTGTCGCCGCGCGTGCTGACCGGGCTGCTGCGCGAGGAGATGCGTTTCCAGGGGCTGATCATCTCGGATGCGATGGACATGCGCGGAGTGCTCGACCGCTACGGTGCGGCCGAGGCAGCCCGGCTGGCGGTGCTGGCGGGGGCTGACGTGCTGATCCAGCCTGAGAACGTGACGGCGACGATCGATGCAGTGGTGGCGGGGGTGACGTCGGGGCGGATCGCGGCGTGGCGCATCGATGCGGCGGTGCGGCGCATCCTGCAGGCGAAGGCACGGCTCGGGCTGCAGCGCGGTGTGCAGGTGGACCTTGCCGCCGTCCGACGCGTGGTCGGTGACAGCGCAAACCGACGTTTGTCGGAGCGGATCGCGGCCCGGTCGGTGACGCTGGTGCGTGACACGGGGCGCCTGCTGCCGTTGGTGTCCAACGCGGACAGTGGGTCACGTCGTATCCTGCATGTGGTGGTTGCGCGCAGCACCAACCTCGGCGCGGGACAGGCGTTTGCGGCGGCGCTCGGCCGGCGGGCGGGGCGGGTGCGGACGGTGGTGCTGCATCCGGATGATCCGTTTGTTGATCCGGCGCGTGTCTTGACGCAAGTTGACTCTGTTGACGTGGTCCTGATGGCGTCGTACATGGCGCAGCAATGGGACCAGGCATCCGCCGGGGTGCCCGATGGGCTTGGTGCCCTAGTGCATGCAATTCAGCGGCGTGGGAAGCCGCTGGTTATGATTGGGTTCGGCAATCCGTACCTCGGGGCCCAGTTGCCCGACGTCGGATCGTACGTCATTGCGTGGAATGGCAGCCGGGCATCCCAGCTGGCTGCGGCGAGGGCGGTGTTGGGCCTCCAGCCGTTCAACCGCTATATTCCGATCTCGATGTCGATTTCTGGCCCCGTGCCGGGAAGCGGCACCCCTCACTAGAACACGGCAGCCATACCGCGCTGACTGCCACTCGGCCGCTCAATCGGAGCGTGCACGAATCCGGGCGCGAAGGACCACGTGGGAATGCGCAATCTCTTCTCTCTGGATCTGGTGCTCCTCTCGCCGCGGGACGGCGAGTGGTACGTCTGCACCTCGGCAGGCGCGGCCCGTGCGCGCGCGGCGGTCCGGACACTCCCGTTCCTTGGGGTGACCAAGGCGCCGAGCGAGGCGCTGCCGGCACTGGCGAAGTCCCTGGCGACGAAGACGGTCGGGGCCGCTCCGCGGTGGATGACGCAGGTCGGGGCGTTCTCGGAGGGGACCCATCCCGCCGACACCGCCATCTCGATCGCCTTCGTGGCCGTCTATCCCGACGGCACGGTGCACGACGACGAAGGGTGGGTGCGGGCGGAGTCGGCGGTGCTGCCGCCGCGCCAGAAGGCGCTGCTGAAGGCGACGCTCGGCATGCTGCGGCACGCGGTGGAGCACGAGCCGATCGCGTTCCACGCCCTGCCGACCACGTTCACGCTGCGGGAACTGCAGCAGGTCTACGAGCTGCTGCTGGAGCGGCCGCTGCACAAGGCGAGCTTCCGGCGGTCGCTGCACGCGGCGCACCTGGTGGAGCCGACGAAGGCCTGGCGGGCAGAGGGGCGCGGCCGGCCGGCCCAGCTCTACAAGTTCGCGCCCCGGCGGCGGCGTGGTGCCGTGCGCGGCGTGCGTTTCGAGCTGGCGCGCTGAGCGGCTGGCCGGGCGTCGCCGAGCGGCGGCCCGGAATGCAGCGGGGGCCGGTGATCATCCGACCACCGGCCCCCGCTGCATTCCGGGCCTGCCGTGCGGTGGCGGAGGGGAGAACCCCCGCTCAGACCTTCGTCACGGCGTCGGCCTGCGGCCCCTTCTGGCCCTGCACGATCTCGAACTCGACCTTGTCACCTTCAGCCAGGGACTTGAAGCCCTGGGACTGGATGGCACTGAAATGCACGAAGACGTCGGGACCACCGTCATGGGCGATGAAACCGAACCCCTTTGCATCGTTGAACCACTTAACCGTTCCCTGAATCCGTGCCATGATGTGGCTCCTCGCGTCCCGCCGGTCTTGCATGAAGCGCGAGCGACGAACCGTCCCTCGAGCAGCGCCCCGACACACCAGCGGTGAAGTGTCAGGACGCGTGTGGCGCAGAGCATCGTGATGCATGAAACAGACCGCGGCGCCTCGGTGAAACCCGGGCGCCGCGATCATCACAACTCGATTCGTTGGTGTTCGCCCGTGTGCGCCGCGGCGTCAGGCGGCACCAGCGATATACCGCGCCACCCGTCCACATGTTTCACATCGCAGCGTCACATGACTGCGAGGCGGCGGAGGCATTAGGGCAGGTTCACGCTCGAACTGCGCGGAAGCGCACGACGGGCAGACCAGGGGAATTCCTGTACGGTCGCTGGCAATCAGGTTCAGCGCCTGCGCAGGGTTGTACGACGCGGGCCGAGGCTTACGCATGTACCCTCCGAATTGTGGTCCCTTTGGCAGATCCAGCGCCTTGTGCCAATGGGCAATGGCAGAACAGTAACCACCTAAGGAAGGGGCGCAAAAGGGGGGCTCCAGTGACCTGGACCTCTCTTGATCGCTCATCTGGTGAGACGGTGGAAAACACGAACAGGTCCTGTCCGGATTGGCCCCGATTCACGAACGTTCGCAGCATGCAGGCAACTGAAGGGATACTGGCGCATTACTGACGTTTTAGGTCGACTGAGCGCAGCAAACGAGTCCGACTTGGTCCGAGACGCGCCGACCTGGCGGCGATTCGTGCAGCATCGGGCGAGTGTCGGTAGAAGGCACGCGACGTTCCGGAGGAATTCGGCGTAGCTCGCCCGCCATTCCCCGTTGTCCACACCCCTCTCCTGCCAAACTGGCGGATGTACGCGGGCGCCCGGACAAGTATCTCGGCCGCGCTCACACCTCGTCCCAGCGGAACGGGCGTCGCCACAGGCGGCGGTCCAGCTGCCACGACTTCCGCGCCGATACCTCCTCGCCGGGCGCGAACAGCTCCACGTCCTGCACCGCCTCCGCGAACGAATCGGCCTTCGCGCTCGACTCGTCGGCCCAGTGCAGCAACTCCGCCTCGATCGTCATCGGCTGCACGGGGCTGCCGAACTCCAGCGAGCCGTGGTGCGAGAGGATCATGTGCTGCAGCTCCGTCACCTGAGCGTCGGTGAGCGTGCCGGTGCCCGCGTTCCGCGCGGCCGTCGCGCGCTCGGTGAACATCAGGCACCCGAGCACGATGTGGCCGATGAGGTGGTTCCGCGGATCGTAGCCAAGTCCCTTCGCATCGACCGTGTACGCCTCGACCTTCCCGATGTCGTGGAGCAGCGCGCCGGCCACCACGAGGTCCACGTTCGCCTTGCGCATCGTCTTCGCCATCTGCTGGCCGATCGACGCGACTTCGCAGACGTGCAGCAGCAACCCCCCCAGCTTCGCATGGTGCCCGCGCACGGCGCCGGGCGTGCGCTCGAAACGCGCCCGGAACGCATCGTCGCCGAAGAAGAGATTCACTGCTTCCGCGAGCCGCGGCGTGGTGATGCTGCCCCGCAGCTTGTCGAGGGCGTCCCAGAGGCGCTCGGTCGCATACTCCACGCGCGGCAGGAACTCGTCGATCCGCTCGGTCCCTGCCGGCAGCACGCGCACCGGTCCGGTGATCTTGAGCTGTCGCGCCCCGGTCTTCGCGTACACCTCGACCTGGCCGATGACCTGCACCACACGCCCCTTCTCCACACCGTCGAGCCAGGCGGCGTTGTCCTTCCACACCGGTGCCGATTGCATCGCGCCGCTCGAGTTGCCGACGGACAGCACCCAGAACGGATCTCCGCCGCCCGTCGTGCGCTCGATGCGGTCGAGCACCAGCAACTCGGCGGAGACGGACGAACCGGTGGTCAGCGACGGGATGTTGAGGGGCGCCATGGTGACACGGAGGGTGGGAGGGCAGGGAGAGTGGGCCGGCTCCAAGATGCCGCCGGACTGACGGGTGTGTCGAGGCGCTGGCAATCGCGTATCATCGTCCTGCTGCACGCCAGCCGCAGCACGCCGCCGCGACCCCCGCCTGCCTCCGCCCTTTGACGCATGAAGCGATACCGCACCACGCTCCTCACGATCCTGTTCGTTGCCGCGATGGGGGTCCTCTTCTGGAAGAAGACCATGGGAGCGCAACTGGCCACCTGCGAGGTGTGCGTGGTGTTCAACGGGCAGCGGCAGTGTTCGCGCGCGAGTGGTGCAACGTCGGTCGAGGCGGCCCGGACGGCGCAGTCGACCGCATGCGGCCCGGTCGCCACGGGCATGAACGAGAAGATCGCGTGTGACCGGCGACCGGCCGAACTGAGGCGGTGCGACCCGCCGTTGCCGTAGCCAGCCACCGTCCCTCCCCCGTCACCTCCCGGCGCGGCCTGGGGCGGGCGCGGGATCAGCTGAAGAACAGCACGTCGCCGTCGCCCTCGAGGGCGAGCTGGAGATGCGCGGCACACACGCCGCAGACGAGGTCCGCCAGCCACGCGGCGCCGGCGACATGGTCGGCTGGCTCGGCGGCGCGGAGCTTGAGCTTCTTGTAGGTGTATTCGCCGCACCGCGGGCAGGGCTGCGCGCGCGCGATGCGCTCGGCGCGCTCCTTCGTCACGAGCGTCATCTCAGCTGCCGAGTCCCGGCGGGAGGTCGCCGGGAATGCGCGGCAGTGCCACCGGCGGGCGCGTGGGTTCCGCATTGGTGCCGCCGCTGGTCCGCGAGAGCATCTCACGCAGTCCACCGAGCGCACCCATCATGCCGGCCGCCTCGGCGGGCAGGAAGACCGTGCTGCCCTTGCCGGCGGCCAGGGCGGGGAGCATCTCGAGGTACTTCTGGCCCAGCAGGTACATCGCCACCTGGCCATCAGGCAGCGAGTCGGCGATGCGGCGGATGGCCTCGGCCTCGGCGGTGGCCATGGCGAGCCGGGCCTCGGCAAGTCCGTTGGCGCGCAGGATGGACGCCTCCTTCTCGCCCTGGGCCTTCTGGATCTGCGACTCGCGCGACCCTTCCGCCTCGAGGATCTGGGCGCGCTTGGTGGCCTCGGCGTTGGTGACCGCGGCGCGGCGCTCGCGTTCGGCGCGCATCTGCAGCTCCATGGACTGCTGGATGTCCCGCGGGGGCTCGATGCTCTGGAGCTCGACACGGGTCACGTCCACGCCCCAGCCGATCGACGCCTCCTCGATGGTCTCGCGCATCCGCGTGTTGATCCCGTCGCGGCTGGTGAGGGTGGTGTCCAGCTCCATCTCGCCGACGATGTTGCGCAGGGCGGTGCGCGTCAGCGTCTCGAGGGCGAATGGCAGGTTCTGGACCGAGTAGGTGGCCTTCTGCGGGTCGGCGACGCGGTAGTACATGACCGCGTCGATGTCGATCGTGACGTTGTCCTTCGTGATCACCGGCTGGCTGGGGAAGTTCAGCACCTGCTCGCGCAGGTCGATGCGCGAGGTGGAGCCGCTGGTGACCTTCTTCACGCCGGAGACATCCTGGCCGAAGTAGCGGACATCGATGGTGCGGGGACGCTCGATGAACGGGATGAGCACGTTGAACCCCGACCGGGCGATCCGGTTGAACCGCCCGAGCCGCTCGATGACCATCACCTCCGCCTGCCCGATGATCTTGAATGAGCTGGTGCCGATGAAGAGCACGACGAGCACGATGATCAGCGGAATCAACCACTCCATTGCAGCACCCCTTCGGTGAGGACGTGTTCTGACAGGAGGGATTTTAGCGGGTGCGGGTGTGCGGTGGACGAGGCGCGGTGCGCGTGCGGCACCCGAGCCTGACCCGGATGCGCCGCGGGCACCGGAGCTGCCCCGGTGCCCGCGCAATACAGCAAGCTCTGCCGCAAAGTTCAGGGGATCCAGTCGGCGATGAACAGGTTGGTTTCCGTCTGCTTCTGGTCGAAGCGATTGGAGGCCCAGATCAGCTGCTTTCCATCGGGGCTGAACATCGGAAACCCATCGAACACCGGACTGGCGGTGACCTGTTCGAGGTTCTTCCCGTCCAGGTCCACGAGGAACAGGTCGAAGTTGCCGCTGCGTGGATTCCGGTGGTTCGACGAGAAGATGATCCGCCGGCCATCGGGGGTCCACGACGGGCCGAAGTTGGCGCCGCCGAGCGCCGTGATCTGCCGGTTGTCGCTGCCGTCGGCGTTCATCACGAAGAGCTCGACCTTGCTGGGGCGGATGAAGCCCTGCGCGAGGAGCTCGCGGTACTGGCGCAACTCGGTCGTGTCGCGGGGATGATGGGCGCGATAGACGATCTTCGTGCCGTCCGGCGACCACCAGGGGCCGCCGTCATAGCCGGCCGCGGTGGTGAGGCGCTTCACGTTCGATCCGTCCACGTTCATCGTGTAGATCTCGAGATCGCCATCCTTGAGCGACGTGAACACGATGGTCCGTCCATCGGGCGAGAGCACGGCCTCGGCGGTGTAGGCGTCGTAGTGCGTGAGCCGGCGCAGGTCGGTGCCGTCACGGTTGACGGTGAAGATGTCGAACTTGTCGAGCGGCCAGACGTAGCCCTTGGACGGATCGGGCTTCGGCGGGCAGGTGCTGTCGTGCATGTGGCTGGAGCCGAAGAACAGCCGGTCGCTGCCGGGCAGGAACCAGCCACAGGTGGTCTTGCCGCGACCGTTCGACACGCGCTGCAGCGCCGAGCCGTCGGTGCGCATGACGTACTGCTGGTCGCAGGTCCGCCCGTCGCGGGAGGACTGGAACGTGATCCACCGCCCGTCGCGGCTGAAGTAGGCCTCGGCGTTCTCGCCGCCGTCGGTGATCTGCCGGAGGTTCCGGAGATGCGGTTCGGCGGGATCGGCCGGCCGGGCGATGTTGACACCGGGGGCCGGTGCGGGCCTGGCGGCAGTGGAGGCCTGCCGGCGGCACGCCGTGGCAGTGAGGCACGCCGTCGCGAGCAGTGCGACGGGCAGCAGGGATCGGACGGTCGTCATGGAACGTGGCGGGAAAAAGCAGCGCGGGGCCGGGCGATCTGCCCGGCCCCGCGCAAACTTACCTGATGCCAGCGACCCGCAGCGTCCGTGGAACTACGGACGCCGTGCCGCTGCCGGCGGTGCGGCGGGTGCCGCCATCGTGAACAGGTCGCGCTGGCTGCCGCCCCGCTTCAGCAACTCGATCGCCTTCTGGATCTGGGGGTCCTCGACGAATCCGCGCTTGGCGACGGTGGAATCGCCGAAGAAGACACGCGCGGCGCGGTTCGCGATCAGCCGGTCGGCGTAGCCGGCGCCGGCGAAGAAGGTCGCGGAATCGACCGGCACCTTGGCGGCCACGATGCGGCGGAAGTACTCCTGGCGCCACTCCGGGCGGACCACGAAGTCCGGCGACTTCACCTGCGGGCGCAGCTCCTCGACGTACTGCGCGAGGGTGATGAAGGCTTCCTGGAGCTTGGCGGCGATCTGCCGCGCCGCCTTCTGCTCGGCGGTGGTGAGGGTGTCCGGGCGGACGCTGATGTCCGGCGTGATGCCGCCACCGCCGTAGATCACGCGGCCGGCATCACTGCGGAACGCCGGCCGGGCGCGACGCGCGCTGTCGGTCTCCATCGAGTCCGGTGCCTCCTCCTCGACGAACCGGCCGTTCACGAACTTGCGCGGGCGCTGGATCGAGCGGCCACTCGGCGTGAACCACTTGGCCGTGGTCATCTTGAGGGCGTAGCCGCCATCGAGGCGGTAGAGCGACTGCACCAGACCCTTGCCGAAGCTGGTGGTGCCGACGATCAGCGCGCGATCGTGGTCCTGCAGCGCGCCGGCGACGATCTCCGACGCCGAGGCCGAGCCGTCGTCCACGAGCACCACCAGCGGCATGTTCGGCAGCATCGGGTCTTCCTGCGCGATGAACTGCTGGTTCATCTCGGCGCGACCGCGATAGCTGAGGATCTCCTTGCCCCGGGGCAGGAAGAGGTTGCTCATCACGAACGCCTCGTCGAGGATGCCGCCCGGGTTGCCGCGCAGGTCGAGGATCAGCGACTTCATGCCCTGGCGCTGCAGCTGCTGGATGCCGCGGATGGTCTCGGCGGACGACGTCTCGTTGAAGCCCTGCACCGGGATGTAGCCGATGCCGGCATCGAGCATCGTCACGAACGGCACGGCGGGAATGTGGATCGTGGCGCGCGTGAAGGTGACGTTGATGGGCTCCGTGACGCCGGGGCGGTTGAAGCGCACACGGACCCGCGTACCCGGCTCACCCTTGAGCTTCGACGAGACCGAGTCGACGATCCAGCCGCGGGTGGCGGCCGAGTCGATCATGACGATCCGGTCGCCCTCGGCGATGCCCGCGCCCGCGGCCGGCGTGTTCGGGAAGACCTTCACGACACTGATCGTGCCCTTGATCTCCTCGATCTGCATGCCGACGCCCGCGTAGCGGCCATTGGTGCCCTGCGTGAAGGCAGCGAACTCCTTCGGGGTGTAGAGCGTGGTGTAGGGATCGTTGAGCTGGGCGACGAGTCCGCGCGCGGCCTTCTCGTAGAGCGCCGTGGCATCGACGGTGTCGACGAAACTGTCGGAGACCTTCCGCAGCACCTGGTCGAACAGCAGGGCACCGTTGCGCGCCTCCCGGTTCTGCCAGGCGAAGCCGCCGGCAGCGAGGGGGACGGCGACGAGGATGGCGCCCACTACGGCGCGACGCATACGCGGCATGAAAACCTTCCAGCAGGAAAGGGACGGACGTCGGAGTCTTCCGAACGGCTACTGTACCGGGGGGCCGATGGCAAGTTCCGGCGGCCTTCAGGGTGTCACCGTCTACGCGTCGACATCCCGTTTCGTCACGTCCAGCGGTACTCCATGTACCACGAGCGACCGTCCTGCGATTCCTCGGCTGCCTGCACGATGCCCGCGGCGACGAGCATCTCGCTAGCCGGCTTGACCACCCGCAGGATGTGGCTCGGATAGCGCTGCGTGAGAGGAAGCAACTCGGCGAGCGCGTCGAGCGACACGCGCCAGCGCCCATCGGCGCCGGCGGCGAGCTGGACGGCGATGAGCCGGTAGATGCGGCGGGCGACCGGTGAGAGCAGCGCGGAGTAGCCGCCGAGTCGCAGCGACGTGACGTGGCCGGCCTCGAGGTTGCTTCGCACCTGCGGCGCCAGCGAGACGCGGGCGACACCCGGTTCGGCGGCCGTCACGCTCGGGAAGAGCGAGAGCTGGTCCCGGTCGGCTGCACGGCGTCGATCGACGGTGGCGGCGCTGAGCAGGGTGAAGGAGCCGTCCAGCGGCCGGGCATTGGCCGCGTCCCAGTATGCACCGGCGCTTTCCAGGCTGGTGCGCTCCAGCCGGGCGAGGGCTCCGCGCAGCTGCTCGTAGGTGCGGCCGTCCACGCGCCGTCCCATCGCACGCAGGAACGCGTGGAGCGTGAAGGTCAGGACGCCGTCGGCGGGACGGCCCGATTCCTGGTAGCGGTAGAGCAGCTCGATGTAGACGTCCTGGTCGAACGTGCCGGGGAGGCGGTCGCCCGGTGCCGGGAGCACGCGCCAGCGACCCCCCGACGGCGTCGTGAAGGCGATCGCACCTTCCTCGTTCGAGTCGCTGAGCCGGAAGAGCGGAAGGGCCTCGAGAGCACGATCGAGGTACACCAGCCGGCTGGCCGCCCGCCTCCGCGCGGCGGCCCCGCCGCTGCCGGCAACATCGCCACCCCCACCGGCACCGCCAGTGCCACGCGCCGCGCCCGCCGCGGCGCTGACGGGCGCCGGCATGGACGGGAACTGTTCGCCGGGCGGGAACACGTCAGGTACGCGGATCGGAACGTCCCAGCGCAGCACGGATGGCTTCACGCATCGCGACCAGCGCATCGTCGCGGGCGCCCAGCGCGTCGGTGCGCACGTGCAGCTCGATGCCGTCTGCGACCTGCACACGCCGCCACTCGGCGATCGGCTGGGTGTCGTCCTGCCGGACCGTGAGGTCGGCGCCATGCGAGAGCGCCGGTGCGAGGGCGGTGGCAACGCGCCGCTCGAGCTGCTCGCCGCTGACGCCAGCCAACTCCTTCTTGATCACCTCGAGGGTCTGGCCCTCCCGCTGCCGGATCTTGATCGCCAGCAACTGCAGCAGGTGCCGGTAGCCGTAGGTGGCGGTGGTGCCGGCCCCTTCCGGGCGATCGAGCAGGCGCTGCGCGACGTAGAACCGGATCGCGCGCGCGCTCGGCGCTGCGCGCGCCGAGGTGTTCGTCGGCCGGAAACCGGCGGCATCGACGAGAGCCGTGGCATGCGCGGCAAGGCCACGCGCATTCCAGGGGGCGTGCCGACTGTGGGCACGAAGCAGTGCGACCGGGGAATCGGTCATGCGTGGGGAGACGGGCGAGGTGCGCGCACGGGACGCCAGACGAATGCGGCGCGCGCCGTAAGAACATCCGGACGCGCCGTCACTGTCAAGCCTGTGCCGTGATGCTGGCGTCTGTGGTGCAGGGCACGGCGGCAGTGGAGGGAGTCACGAGCCATCGACGCACGCACCGATTGTCGAGGTGCATCGACGCCCGCATCATGCGCGCAGGTTCCGAACGGGATCAGTCGGCGGAGGTGAGCGCGGTGGAGACGCCGTGATCGTTCGCGAGCCTGGCGATGATCGCGAGATCGACCGGCTTCTCGAGGAAGTACGTCGCATTGAGGCGGTCGGCGGCGTGCCGGTTATCGTCGTCCGGGTATGCGGTGAGGACGATGGCGGGGGTGAGCTGGTGCACGAGCCCCGCGGCAGCGAGCACCTGCAGGCCGCCGTCCCGATGTCCGCCGAGGCGCAGGTCGGTGACGATGAGGTCGAGGGCGTGTTCAGCGAAGAGGGCGGTTTTCGCCTCCCCGAGGGTCGCCGCGGCAACGACCACGACCTCGTCGCTGGCGAACAGGTCCACGAGCGACTCGCGGATGGAGATCTCGTCTTCGACGATCAGGACGCGTTTGGGCATGGTTTCCTGCATGGCGAGATGCGTGCCAGTCACGTCACGTATCGTAAACACAAGACAGCCAATGTGTTACCGACTAAATTGCCTGTTCGCCGTACAGGAAGTAAGACCGAAAATCGATCATAATTCGAGAAGTGTCCGAAATTCGGACTATATCAAGCGGCGGTCGTCGGAGCGGGCGCGATGACGCAGCTTCTCATGCAGGGTCGAGCGGGCGATGCCGAGCAGTGCCGCGGCGCGCAGCCGGTTGCCCCCGGTCGCGGCGAGCGCCGCATCGATGGCGCGCTGTTCGGCGGCGGCCAGCGAGAGGATCTCATGCGGCGAGGCTGTCGCCGTCGGGAGCGGCAGGTTGAGGGCGGTGGCTGAGATCGGCCTGCCCTCGGCGAGGATCGCGGCGCGCCAGAGCGTGTTCTTCAGCTCGCGGATGTTGCCGGGCCAGGCGTAGCGCGCGAGCGCCTGACGCGCATCGCGCGTGAGGCTCGCCCCGCGGGGAAGGAAATGGGCCACGAGCGACGGCAGCTCGTCGGGACGCTCGCGCAGCGGCGGAATCGTGATCGTGAGCACCTGCAGGCGATAGAACAGGTCGGCGCGGAATCGCCGCTCCGACACCAGCCCCTGCATCGGCTGGTTGGTGGCGCAGATGACGCGTGCCGAACTGCGGAGCTCCGCCGTGCCGCCGAGGCGGCGGAAGCGCTGTTCCTCGATCACCTTGAGCAGCTTGGGCTGCACCTCGAGCCCGAGCTCGGCGATCTCGTCGAGGAAGAGGCTGCCGTTGGCGGCGACTTCCACCAAACCGCGCTTGGACTGCCGGGCGTCGGTGAAGGCACCGCGCTCGTGGCCGAAGACCTCGCTCTCGAAGAAGGTGGCGGAGAGCGAGGCGCAGTTGATCTCCACGAAGGGCCGGTCGGCGCGTGGCGACCGGTCGTGGATGCGGCGTGCGATGTAGCCCTTGCCGGTGCCCGTCTCACCGAGGATGAGCACCGGCGCGTCGTCATTCCGGGCGGCCAGCTCGATCAGCGTGTCGAATGACGGGCGCAGCGTGGCGGATTCCGAGCGCGCCTCGTTGGCGCCGTGGGCGCGCAGCACGGCGACCTCGCGCTGCAGGCGCAGGGTCTCGAGTGCACGCTGCACGGCATCCCTGAGCATGGCCAGGTCGACCGGCTTCTCGAGGACATCGCGTGCCCCGCGGTGCATCGCGCCGACGGCGATGCGCACGTCCGCATGGCCGGTGAGCATGATGACGGCGGCATCGGGATCCGAGTCCTGGAGCTCGGTGAGGAGCTGGAGCCCGTCGCTGTCGGGGAGGCGCAGGTCCATCACGACGATGTCGGGCAGGAGCTGCGAGACGGCGGTCCGGGCCTCGGCTGCGGTTCCGGCGGCGGCAACCGTCGCCCCTTCGCCGGCGAAGAACTCCACCAGCGTCTCACGCACCGTACGATCGTCATCGATCACCAGGACCGAGGCGTGGATCATTGGTCGGCGCTGGCGGGCAGCATGATGGTCACGGCGGTGCCGGTCTCCGGCTGGCTCTCGATGGTGATCGAGCCGCCGTGCTCCTCGACGATGCGCTGGCAGAGGGCGAGCCCGATGCCGGTGCCGCCGCTCTTGAGCGAGAAGAAGATCTCGAAGACGCGCGGGAGCGCCTCGGGCGGGATGGCCGGCCCGGTGTTGTGGAGGCGACAGCGCCAGGCGCCGCTGCCAACGCCGCCACTGACGAGCGTGATGGTGGTGTCGGGGGTGGCGGCGTCGATCGCGTTCCCGAGGATGTTGAGGCAGACCTGGCCGAACTGCGCGGGATCGAAATGCAGCGCCACCGGTGGGTCGCTGCGGACACGCCGGAAGCGGAGGTCCTTCTCCGACATGCGTGCGCGGTTCGCCTCGATGACGTCGTCCCAGATGGCGTCAGGGTCGCCGGCCACCGGCCGCAGGGGGAGCGGCCGGCCGTAGACGAGCAGCGAGGAGAGCATGCCGTTCAGGCGATCCACCTCGCGCAGCACGCGCCCCACGTTGCGCTCGACGGCAGCGTCGTCGCGGCTGCGCAGTCGGAGCAGCTGGGCGGCGGAGCTGATGCCGAAGAGCGGGTTGCGCAGTTCGTGTGCGACGCCGGCGGCCACCTCACCGATCGCCTCGAGGCGGCGCTTCTGCTCCACGCGGCGCACGAGGTAGGCGCGGTCGATGGCGGCGGCGGTCTGTGCGGCGATGGTCCGCAGCACGCGCTGCGTCTCGGCCAGTTCGTACGGTGCCTCGATGGCACCCAGGCGCACCGTGATGGCGCCCAGCACCCCTTCCTCGCTGATGATCGGGGTGGTGAGCTCCCGACCGGCGGCGGTGACGCGGCTGGTGACGGTCTCACCCGAGGCGAGGGCCTCGAGCCACTCGGGACGGAGGCGTGCGGCGACGGCGTCGTCGGGCTCCGTGAATCCGGCGGCCTGCACGCCGGAGAGCTGCAGTGTCTCGTCGTCGGCCACGGCGATCATGTAGGCATCGCAGCGGACCGCACGCTGGAGTTGCTGGCCCACCTCACGGTAGACGCGGGCGAGGTCGATGGAGCTGGCGAGAGCGAGGCCGGTGGAGATCAGCGCCTCACGGGCCCGGTGCGACTCGGTGACGTCCGAGATGGTGGCGACGAAGCCGACATGCGCCGTGCCCTCCACGCACCGGGTGACCTGCACCAGCATGACCCGCTCGCCGTCGCCGGCGGAGGAGGCGAACTCCCAGCGGACGAGGGGAACGGAGGGGTCGCGGAGCGCGGCGAAGGCGCGGGCACACTGCGAGGCTCCGTCAGGGCCGCCGAGGATGCCGGCGAATGGACGGCCGACGCCGGATCCGGGCCCGAGGCTGCCCGCCAGCGCGTTTTCCCGCTCGACCACGCCGTCGAGGTCCGTGGCGAAGATCATCATCGGTACGGCATCGAGGATCTGCTGCTCGCGGACGGACATGGACGAAAGATAGGCCGGCGGATGGAGCGTGTGCCCCAATCCGCCGGCCCATGGGTATTTCCGCCCGCATCGGGTGCGACCCGGAGGTCGCATCCCGATGCCGGTGTCAGCGACCTTTCTTCTTCGCCGGCTTGCCCTTCTTTGTCGCCGCCTTCGCCGGCGCTGCCTTCCTGGCGGGAGCCGCCGCCTTCTTCGGCGGGGTCTTCTTCGCCGGTGCCGCGGCCTTCTTCACCGGCGCCGACTTCTTCGCCGGTGCCGGGGCTTTCTTCGCTGCCGCCTTCTTCGCCGGCGTCGGCTTGCCAGCCGGCGCCTTCGACTTCGGGGCGACCTTCGCAGCCGGCGCGGACTTCCTTGCCGGCGGTGCGGTCTTCTTTGCAGCGGGCTTCACCGGAGCCTTTGCCGCTGCCTTGGCGGGAGCTTTCGCTGCCGGCGCCTTGGGCGCCGGTGCCTTGGCCGCCGGAGCCTTTGCAGCCGGAGTCTTGGCTGCTGGGGCCTTCGCAGCCGGTGCCTTGGCTGCGGGCGACTTGGCCGCCGGCTTCGTGACGGGGGCCTTGGCGGCGACGGCCGGCTTGGGCGCCGGAGTCTTCGCCGCCTTCGGTGCCGGGGCAGGTGCCACGGGTGCGGGTGGTGCCTTGGGCGCCGGCGCCGGCTTCGGTGCCTTGGGTGGCTTCACCGCCTTCACGGCGGCGGAGCCACGCACGGTCGCGATCGGCTCGACGGCGGGCAGCGTCTTCCGGCCCGCGGGCGGCTCGTCGCCAAGGTCGTCGTCGAGGCCGACTTCGTCATCCAGTCCGAGATCGTCCTCCTCGGGCGTCTCGAGGTCTTCCGTGCCGAGCTCCGCATCGACTTCCTCCTCGATCACCTCACCCGTGTCCTCCTCCTCCTCCTCGTCCTTGGCGGCATCATCGGGGTCGTCGAACAGCGACTCCCGCTTGCGCTTCAGGGTCGGGGTGAAGCCTTCCTCGTCCTCGTCCTCCTCTTCCTCCTCCTCCTCGTACATCGGATCGGAGTCGTAGTAATCGTCCTCGTCGTCGTCACGGCCGCGGAGCCGGAACTCAACGTCATCATATTTGCCGAAGCTTGGCATGGCTGCCTCCAGCGCAGTCAGGAACCAGCGGGATGAGGGACCGACACACAATTGCGCACATCGGTGACGTAGCCGGAATAACAGCGCCGCCGCTGCACGTCAAGCAGCGGCGGCGCGGAGTGGTGCACGGTGTGGCGATCCGGTGCCGTCAGTCGCCTGCGACGGGGGTCGGTGCGAGGCCTGGCGCGTGCCGCACGGGGCTCGAGCTGAAGCGGCTGCGCACGCGGCGGACGGCGTCGTCCAGGAGCGAATACACCACCGGGACCACGAAGAGCGTGAGCAGGGTGCTGGTGACCAGGCCACCGATCACGGCGCGGCCCATCGGGGCGCGCTGCTCGGCACCGGCACCGAGCGCGAAGGCCAGCGGCAGCATGCCGGCGATCATCGCGACGGTGGTCATGATGATGGGGCGGAGGCGGATCCGGGCCGAGGCGAGCAGCGCGGTGCGCATGTCGTCGCCCTGCTCGCGGCGGTGGTTCGCGAAGTCGACCAGCAGGATGCCGTTCTTCGTCACGAGGCCGAGGAGCATGATGATGCCGATCATCGTCATGACGTTCAGGCTCCCCTTGGTGACGAGCAGGGCCACCGCGACGCCGATGAAGCTGAGCGGCAGGGAGAGCATGATGGCAAGCGGCTGGAAGAACGAGCCGAAGAGCGAGGCCAGGATCAGGTAGATGAAGACGACGGCCAGGATCAGCGCCTCGGCCACGTAGCCCTTGGTCTCGGTGAGGTTCTGGACGTCGCCGCCGAAGACGGTGCGGTAGCCTGCCGGGAGGCCCATGGAGTCGATGGCCACCTGCACCTTGGCCGCGACATCGCCGACGTTGTAGCCGGGGAGCACGCCGGCGCTGATCGAGACCTGGCGCTCGAGCGCCGAGCGTTCGATGGCCTGCGGCCCGATGCCGGCGCGGATGGTGGCGACCTGGCCGAGCGGGATGGTGGTGGCCAGGCCAGTCCGGCCGTCCACCCCCGACCCCGGCACCGGGAGCTCGGCGACGTCGTCGGAGGAGCGGCGGAGGGAGTCGGGGTAGATCACGACCACGTCGTGCGAGTAGCCCTGCGGATCCTCCCAGCGGGTGGCGCGCTGCCCGGTGAAGAGCGGCTGGAGGGTGGTGGCGATGGTGCCGATGCCGAGGCCGGCGGCCCAGGCCTGCTCGCGGTCCACCTGGACGTCGAGCTGCGGAATCTCACCATCGTCGCTCGAGTTCGGCTCGGCGATGCCGGTGACGTCGCGCATGGTCCGGAGGACCTCGGCGGCGGCGAGCTTGAGGCGGGTGGGTTCGGGTCCCTGGACCTTCACGTCGATCGGCTGGCGATAGCCGCCGAAGATGGTGGGGGTGCCGGTGATGTTCGGCCGGACGCCGGGAATGCGCATCAGCTGCGGCCGGAGCTGGTTCTGGATCTCGGCCTGCGACAAGGCGCGCTGGTCCTTCGGCTTGAGCTTCACCGAGACCGACCCGCCGCTCGGGCTGCCGCGGAAGCCGCCGCCGATGTTCAGGTAGGTGGAGGCCACCTCGGGTCGCTTCTCGAGCATCTGGGCGATCTCCTGCCCCTTGCCGATGGTGTAGTCGATGGCCGAGCCGGGGGCGACGCGGTAGTTGACGTTGAACTCGCTGCCATCGACGTCGGGCATCCAGGTGAAGCCGAGCTTCGGCACCAGCAGCACCGAGCCGACGACGGTGGTGAGCGCCACGCCGAGGACGGCGAGGCGGTGGTTCAGCGCCCAGGCCAGTCCCTTCGGGTACCGGTCGGCGACGCGCTCGAACCAGTCGTTGAAGGCGAAGGCGACGCGGCGGATCGGGTTCCTCGAGGCGCGGAGCGCGGCCTGGTTGTGCTTGTCCACCTCGGGGTCGGGCCAGATGCTGGAGAGCATCGGGTCGAGCGTGAAGCTGACGAGCAGCGAGACGAGCACCGCGAACGCGACGGTGACGCCGAACTGGAAGAAGATCTTGCCGATCATGCCGCCCATGAAGGCGACGGGGAAGAACACGGCGACCACTGCCATGGTGGTGGCGAAGACGGCGAGGCCGATCTCGCTGGTGCCCTCCGACGCGGCGTGTTCGTGGTCCTTCCCCATCTCCAGGTGGCGCACGATGTTCTCGCGCACCACGATGGCGTCGTCGATCAGCAGGCCGATGGCGAGCGAGAGTGCCAGCAGCGTCATGGTGTTGAGCGTGAAGTTGAACGCCCACATGACGAAGAACGACGAGATCAGCGAGATCGGCAGCGCGAGGCCGGTGATGATGGTCGAGCGCCAGGAGTTGAGGAAGAAGTAGATGATGATGATGCAGAGCACGGCGCCGAGGATCAGCTCGTGCTGCACGCTGTCGAGCGAGTCGCGGATGCGCTGCGAGTCGTCGCGGATGACCTGGAGCTGCACGTCGGCCGGCAGCGTCTTGAGCAGCTCGGCGACCTGCGCGCGCACCTTGTCGGCGACTTCCACCGTGTTGGTGCCGGCGATCTTCTGGACCTCGATCGAGACGGCCGGCGTGCGGCCGAGGAAGGCGGCGCTGCGCTGCTCGGCGCTGCCGTCGACGACCGTGGCCACGTCGCTGATGCGGACCGGGGCGCCGTTGCGGACGGCGAGGGTGATGTCGGCGAAGCGGGCGGGGTCGATCACGCGGCCAGTGACGCGGATGAGCTGCTCGCGTCCGTTGCGGCGCACGCGGCCGGCGGGCACCTCGCGGTTCTCGCGCTCGAGGGCGGCGATGACGACCGGCGGGGCGATGTTGTACGCCCGCATCGCGTTCTGGTCGAGCTGGATCTGGATCTGCCGGGTGGCGGCGCCGGTGATGTTGGCGCCGCCCACGCCCGGGATCGACTCGAAGCGGGTCTTGATGACTTCCGTGGCGATGTCACTGAGCTCGCGCAGCGGCCGTTCGGCGCTGGTCATCGCGACGGTGATGATCGGCCGGTCGTTGGGGTCGAAGCGGAGGACGATCGGGTCCTCGATGGTGGGCGGGAGCTGGCGGCGGATGCGCGCGACCTTGGCGCTGACCTCCTGCTGCGCGGCGATCACGTCCACGTCGAGGTTGAACTGCAGGCGCACCAGCGAGCTGCCCTCGAGTGACGTCGAGGTGACCTCCTTGATGCCCTGCACGGTGTTGAGCGCCTCCTCGATCGGCTTCGACACCTCGCGCATCACCACTTCCGGCGAGGCGCCGGGATACGCCGTCTGCGCGACGACAGTGGGGTAGGTGATGTCGGGGTACTCGTCGATGGCGAGGCGCGAGTAGCCGACGAAGCCGAGCACGACCAGCGCCACCATGATCATGGTGGCGAAGACCGGGCGCTTGATCGAGACATCGGAGATGATCATGACTTCCCGCCTGCGATGGTGACCTTGGCGCCGTTGCCGAGCGCACCGACGTTGCCGACGATGACACGGTCGCCGGCGGCGAGTCCCTCCTTCACTTCCGCCACGCCGGCGCCGTCATCCACGACGCCGAGCGTCACGTTGCGCTTCTCGAGCGCCCCGCCGGCGATGCGCCACACGAACGGCGGGGCGTCGGTGCCCTGGGCCTGCCGGATGGCGCCGGTGGGGAGCAGCAGCGCATTGCCGAGCCGCTCACC
This sequence comes from Gemmatimonadaceae bacterium, assembly GCA_020851035.1. Lineage (NCBI taxonomy): Bacteria > Pseudomonadati > Gemmatimonadota > Gemmatimonadia > Gemmatimonadales > Gemmatimonadaceae > Gemmatimonadaceae bacterium. Next base: position 288,776 of record JADZDM010000005.1, read on the forward strand.
GATCACGCGCCCGCTCACGAAGGTGTTGCCCTTGATCAGCCCCGAGGCGTTCGGCACGCGCACGTAGACCGTGACGCTGCGCGAGACCGGGTCGACGGTGGGGCTGACGCGCGCCACGCGCGACTCGATGGTGCGGTTGTCGAGGGTGAGCCGCACGGCCTGACCCGGCCGCACGAGGTTCGCCTGGCGGGCGGGCACGTTGGCGGCCAGCTCGAGGGTCTCGTTCTTGACCAGCGTGAAAAGCGGGGTGCTGATCGAGACGCGTTCGCCCGGCTGCACCTGCCGCAGGTCGATCACGCCGGAGGCAGGGGACAACACACGCGTGTCACCGGCGACGGCGCTGGCGGTGCGGAGCCGGGCCTCGGAGGCCGCCACTGCGGCCTGGGCTGCGACCACCGCCTGCTGCGCAGCGCGGTGCTCCTGCTCGGCGATGGCGCCAGCCTTGAAGAGCGCGGCGGACTGCTCGGCGGCCCAGGTCGCCGTCTGGAGCTGCGAGCGCGCCGACTCGCGGTCGGCCTCGGCCCCGCGCCGTCCCGCTTCCTGCTGGCTGGACTCGAAGCGGGCCAGCACCTGGCCGGCGCGGACCCGCTCTCCTTCCTGCACCAGGACCGCGTTGATGTCGCCGTTGAGCCGGCTCCGGATCTCGATGGTCTCGATCGGGCGGAGGTTGCCCGAGACCGAGACCGCGTTCTCGATCACCCCGGACTTGAGGGTGGCGACGTCGGTGGCGGCCAGGACGACGCCGCCACGACCGCCGCCGGCGCCCGGTGCGCCGGGCCCGCCACCACCGCGTGCCGCACCGGGTGCGCCGCCTTTCGCCGCCGCCTCACCGCCAGCCGCGGGCCGGGCTTCTGCGGTGTCACCGGACTTCGAGCAGGCGGTCGCGAGCAGCAGCGCGGCGCAGGTGAGGGTGCGGGCTGCGGGGAGGACTTCAGCGATCCGTCGTGACACGATCTGCTCCACGGTCAGTGATGCGCATCGCGCCGCCATCAGGCAGCGGGATCGGGCGACCTGTCGCCCGCGCCAGGTCGGCGGCGGCGAGGAAAACGTCATAGATCGCGCGTGCGGCGTTCACTTCCGCGCGAACGAGGTTGAGCTGGGCATCGGAGACGTCGAGCGTGGTGCCGACGCCCCGGGTGTTGCGCAGCACGGCGAGCTGGTATGCCTCGGAGGCCTCGGCCACCGTCTCGCGGCGTGCGTCGAACAGCGTGCGGGCGCGCGCGAACTCGGCCCGGGCGGCCGCCGCCTCGGTGGCCACGGCCTCGCGCACGAGCGCGAGCTGCACGTTCGACTGGTCCACCAGCGCGCGCGCGTTGTCGATGTTGGACTTCGTGCGGAGCCCGTCGAAGATCGGCCAGGAGACCTGGAAGCCGAAGTTGCGATCGGTGAACCAGCCGTTGTTCTGGCAGATGCGGGTGGCGGCCGACCCCGCCGGACAGTTGGCGTTGTTGGCGGTGCCGAGGCGCGTCGGGAATCCGTTGCTGGCCGGCAGCGCGAGGAATCCGGAGGTGAGCGTCGCCGTCACCGAGGGGAAGAGGTCGGCGCGGGCCACGCGCACGCCGGCTTCACGGGCGGTGAGGGTCAGTTCGGCGGCGCGGACCGCAGCGCGCACGGTGCCGGTGTTCGGCGTGGTGTCGACGGTGGCCAGCAGCTGCTGGAGCGCCAGCGTGTCCAGTTCCGAGGTGAGCACCAGCGGCTGGACGGCCGGCACGTTCACGAGGCGGCGCAGGTTGAGCACGGCCAGGGCCGAGTCGTTCTGGGCCTGCACGAGCGCCGGCTCGAGGTTCGCGCGCTCCACCTTGAGGCGCAGCACGTCGTATCGCGAGGCGCGGCCGGCGGTCTCGAGCTGCTGCGCCTGCGCGACGCGCTCGGCGGCGAGCTGGAGGTTGCGGCGCTGGATCTCGACCAGCTGACGCGTGAAGAGGGCATCGAGATAGGCCTGCTCCACGTCCACCACGACCTGGCCGCGGACTTCGGCGGTGCTGGCGCGCGCGGAGCCGCGCACGGCATTGGCGGCCTTCGCGCCGGCCACCACGCGTCCGCCGAGGAAGAGCGGCTGCGAGAGCTGGGCGTTGGCGGAATAGTTGTACGCCTGGCCGAAGACGGAGCCGACGATGGTGGCGCGGGCGTTCTCGACGACCTGCGAGTAGGTGCTGTTCAGTCGGAGCTGCGGAAGCCCCGTGGACCGTGCGACGCCGATCTGCGCGTCGGCCACGTCCACCGCGGCGGTGGCGGAGCGGACCTCCTCACCCTGGGCGAGGGCCCGGGCGATGGCGGCGTCGAAGGAGAGTGGAAGGGTATCGGTGGCGAGCCGCTCGGCGCGCGAGACTGCGGGGCGCGACTGTGCCCCCAGGGCCGCTGCGGCGGAGAGGCAGGTGATGGCGACGACAAAGCGCCCGCGGCGGTGCGCAGGGCGGATCCGGTAGGTGACAGACATGGTCAGTGGTGTACGCCGAAAGGGGCCAAAACGTTTGCCCGCAAACGGATGGACGCCCTCGGCGGACCCCGGTCAGGCGGTGGCGAGCCGGCGCTTCATGACGACCTGGAGAGCCTGGACCACCTGTGGGTCGAGGAGGGCACCGGCCACCGTGCCCAGGTAGGCCAGGGAGTCGTCGGCCCGCATCGGGTCCCGGTAGGCCCGCTGGGAGGTCAGGGCATCGAAGGCGTCGGCGCCGGCCAGGATGCGGCCGCCGAGGGTGATGTGATCCCCCTTGATGCCCTGCGGGTACCCGCTGCCGTCCCAGTGCTCGTGGTGGTGGTGGATGAAGTCCAGGACATGCTCCAGATGCTGGAGCGGCTTGAGGATCTCGATCCCGATCCGGACGTGCTGCTTGACGTGCTCGAACTCCGGGACCGTGAGCGAGGCGGGCTTGTTCAGGATTTCCTCGCGGATCCCGATCTTGCCCACGTCGTGGAGGCGGCCGGCGAGCCGGATGCGCTCCACGGTGGAGTGGTCCTGCCCCATCTCGATCGCGATCTCGCCGGCGAGGTCGGCCACACGCAGGGAGTGGCCGCGCAGGTAGACGTCCTTGGCCTCCATCGCGATGATCAGCGTCTCGACGACGCTCACCGAGAGGCGCCGGAGCGATTCCTTCTCCTGCTCCAGTTCGGCGGTGCGGAGCTGCACCTCCTCCTGGATCCGGGCGTCGAAGCGCTCCTTCTCCATCCGCGACTGCCGTCGGGCGAGGGCGCGGATCACCGCGTCCTGCAGCGCACGGAGCTCGATCGGCTTGACGAGGTAGTCGATGGCGCCGCCGGCCAGGACATGCGCCGCGGTGGGCGCGTCGTTCACGGCGCTGAGCATCAGCACGGCGAGGTTCGGGTCGCGCGCGAGCACCCGCGGCAGCAGCTCGGGGCCGGAGAGCCCGGGCATGCGCACGTCGCAGATCATCGCGTCGAAGTCTTCCGACTCGAACTTGTGCAGCGCATCGGTCCCATTGCCGGCGGATTCCACGCCGTAGCCGCAGCGCTGGAGGAAGCGCACCATGGCCACGCGGATCGACTCGTCATCGTCGACGACGAGGATGCGGGCGAGCGGCGGCGGCGCCGGCTTCGGCGCGAGCGCCTGGAAAGCGGTGGTCACTGGAGGTGCAGCGAGGAACCGATCCGGAGGGGAATGGCCAGCCGACGGATGGTGCGCCCGTCGTCGGTGCGAATGACTGATACACTAGCACCGTGGAGCTCGGCCTCCGAGGGGACGATGCCGACCGGAACGCCGTCGTCGGCGACGGTGAGGACGGCGAGCGCCCCGTCGAGCGCGGCGCGAACGTCGATCCGGCGGCGGGCGGAGGCGAGCAGGGCCGTCTCGGACGCGACGATGGCGGTGGCGAACCAGTCGCGGAGCGCGGTGGCGGTCCAGGGCACCGGCGGGAGCGCCGGGTCGATGGTGACGTTGACCGTGATCGACAGCGCCCGCTGCGACTCGGCCCGCTCACGCAGGAGCTCGGTGATGATCGGCTCGATGACCACCGGCTCGGGCGACTCGTCGGCATCGTCGGCGAGGCCGCGGAGGGTGCGGGCGACATCGGCGGCCCGGCGGGCGCTTCGCTGGATCAGGGTGACCAGTTCCAGCACCTCGGGGGTCAGAGGCTCCTCGGCCAGGAGCTCGGCGAGCGCGCTGATGCCGGCGATGGGAGAGGTGAGGTCGTGGAGCCGGCTGGCGAGCGTCACGCGCATGGCGTGCAGCGTCTCGAGCCCCGGGTCGGTGGGGGTGCGGGCCACGCGCGTCATGAGGAGCGAGAACGCCTTGGCCAGGGCACCCGCCTGCTGCTCGATGCGTCGCATCGCGTCGGGAGGCACGGCGCGTTCCGGATCGAAGACCAGGTCCACGCGGCCGATGGCGATGTCGCCATCGACGAGGGCGATGGAGGCGCCGGGGAGGGCGGGCACCAGCGATCGCCACCCTTCCGGCACGAGCTGGCGGGCGTCGGGGAGATGCACGGCGCGACGCTGGCGGCCGAGCTGCTCGGCACGGGCGCTGTCGAGGGGGGTGCGCACGCCGCGCAGGGTGGCGAGTGCGCCGAGGGCGGCGGGGAAGCGCAGGGTGCCGTTGCTGCGGTCGCGGATGGCGATGCTGACGCCGAGGAAGGCCGCATCCTCGAGGCGCTGGATGGTGGCGAGGGCGAAGTCGTCCACCGTCACGGCCGCCGCGGCGTCGAACAGCATCGGCGTGGTGACGCTGACTTCCGGCGCAGCGGCGGGCGGTTCCGCGACCACGCGGGTTGCCGTGTCGCGGCGTCGGAGGACGAGCGTGGCGAGTGCGCCGAGTTCGTGGACGAAGGTGCCGTCGGCGACGGTGAAGAGCCGTCCGGGTCCGCCGATGATCGAGATCACGCCGACGGCGTGCTCCCCATCGACGAGGAGCGGTGCCGCGACGGCGCGGACGGGGGTGCGCGCGATGACGGTGTCGCTCCAGCGCACGCCGGTGCTGGGGTCGGCGAAGACGGCGGAGTGTCCGGAGAGGGCGCGGGCGGCGAAGGCGCGCTCGCGCGGCACGCGCGCGCCTGACTCGACGGGGATCTCACCGGCGGTGGCGACGGCGACGAGGGAGTCGGAGTCCTCCATGGTGAGTCCGACCCAGGCGCCGGCACCGTGGAGCGTCTCGACCGCCACGGTGAGGAGCCGCGCGAAGGCGGCGTGCGTGGTGGGGAGGGACTCGATCTCGGTGGCGAGCGCGCGAAGCCGGCGCGCGCGTGCGCCGTCGTCGGGCAGTCCGCCGCCGCGGGACGCTCCGCCCGCCGGCGCATCGGCGATCGGGGCCTGCGGACTCGACAGTGGAAAGGACGAAGGGGGTACGTCGACGCCGCGGATCGGTGTGTCAGGCATCGACGCCCCCCTGCATCACTCGGCGAACTCGACGTTGACGGTGTGCGGAATGATGCCCGCCTCTGTCCCGCGCTGCAGGAAGAGCTGGACGGCGGCGCGACCGGCGTCGCCGTAATCGAGCGTCCATTCGTTCACATACATGCCCACGAATGTATCCGCCTGTCCTCGATCAAGTCCACGCGCGTACTTCATCGCGTGGTCGAGAGCGGCACGACGATGCGTGAGGCCGAAGGCGATGCTGTCGCGCAGGTGCCGGCTGATCATGCCGATGAGGTCGGGGCCGAGGTCCTTGCGGATGACGTTGCCTCCGAGCGGGAGCGGCAGCTTGGTCTCCTCATGCCACCATACGCCGAGGTCGAGCAGCATGTGCAGTCCGCGCTCGCCGTAGGTGAGCTGACCCTCGTGGATGAGCAGGCCGAGGTCGACGTGTCCATCGAGGACGGCATCCTCGATCTTGTCGAACGGCACGAAGACCGCCTCGAAGTCCGGCTCGAAGAGGCGCAGCGCGAGGTACGCGCTGGTGAGGGGACCGGGGACGGCAATGCGTGCCCCCTTGATGGCACCGGGACCGCGCTTCATGCGACCGACGACACGCGGACCGTACTTGTCCCCCATCGATGCGCCGTGCGGCAGCAGGGCGTAGTGCTCGGAGATGTAGGCGAAGGCGTGGATGGAGACGGCGGTGACCTCGAGTTCCTGGCGCCGGGCGCGCTGGTTGAGCGTCTCGATGTCCTGCAGCTCGTGGCGGTAGGCGAGCCCTTCGGTGTCGACCTTGTGCTCGGCGAGCGCGTAGAACATGAACGCGTCGTCGGAATCCGGGCTGTGCGCGACGGTGATGGTGCGGGTGGGTTCCATGGCTTGGTTGGTCACTTGACGTTCCGCCGCGCGCGCGCGAGTGCGCTGTCCAGGTCGACCTGGGTCACGGTGTACTCCTGCAGGTTCTTTGCCCGTTCGGCGGCGGCGGCGTCGAGGAGACGTCGGTCGAAGTCGGCCTGCGCCTTCGCGTCGCCGCGCATGCGGGCCGCGGTGCTGGCAAGGGTGAGGCCGAGGAGGTGCGTGGGCGAGGCCTCGAGGATGGTGTCGGCCTGTGCTGTGGCGATCTCCTTCACCTCGGCGAGTTCGGCGATGCGCCCGAGCTCGAAGCGCTGGAGGACTGTGGGTGTGGGCAGGCTCTGGAACGACATGAGCGCCATCGGGGCGAAGAACTGCACCGAGTCGCGCTTGCCCTGTTCGGCGAGGGAGACGACGCGGTTGAAGAGGCGGAGGGCGCGCTCGTCGGGGGACATGGACGAGATGTCCGGTGCGCGCACCGGGCGTTCACCACCGGCGGCGGGGTCGCCGGCGAGTGGGCCGGCGGCGCCATCGGGCTGTGCGGCGGCGATGGCGTCGGGGGCAGGCGTGCGGTTGCCGCCGAAGCGCTGTCCGGCGACGAGGGCGATCAGCGCGAGGAGTGCGATCGCGGCCACGGCCCAGGGCAGGGTCTGGTTCGGGGCGGCGTGGGCGGCTGCCGGACCGGTGCGGGCGCCGGCGCCCGCGCCGGGGGAGAAGACTGCATCACCGACCGCCTGGCCGCAGCGATGACAGAAGCGCGCGCCGGAGGAAAGCTGTGCGCCGCAGGCTGCACAGAAGGCTGACGACATGGAGGAATCGGGGGAGGACGAGCGCGGCGCCGACCGGCGTCGCAGGAAGGCGAGCAATCTAGTGACCTCCCCGGTTCCCTCGCTGCCGCCCGGCAGCCGGGCATAGCTTTCCCGCATGACACCAGACTCTCCCGCACCGAGCATGCTGCGGACGGCCCGGCCCGACGACATCCAGGCGCTCCTCCGGGAGGAGGACATCCGTTTCCTGCGGCTGCAGTTCACGGACATCCTCGGGGTGATCAAGAACGTGGAGATCCCCAGATCCCAGTTCGCGAAGGCGCTGGCGGGGGACATCCTGTTCGACGGGAGCAGCATCGAGGGGTTCGTGCGGGTGGAGGAGAGCGACATGCTGCTCAAGCCCGACCTCTCGACCTACCGTGCGCTGCCGTTCGGGGCGGCGGGGGCGCGGGTGGCGCGGCTGATCTGCGACATTTCGATGCCGGACGGGACACCGTTCGTGGGCGATCCCCGGGGCCGGCTGCAGGCGGCGCTGGCGCGGGCCTCGGCGATGGGATTCACGATGAATGCCGGGATGGAGGCGGAGTTCTTCCTGTTCAAGCAGGATGCCACGGGCAAGGCGACGACCGACACGCACGACGTGGGCGGGTACTTCGACCTGGCGCCGGTGGACCTGGGGGAGGAGGCGCGGCGGGCGATCGTGGACACGCTGGAGCAGATGGGCTTCGAGGTGGAGGCCAGCCACCACGAGGTGGCGCACGGGCAGCACGAGATCGACTTCCGCTACGCCGATGCGCTGACGACGGCAGACAACCTGACGACGTTCCGCTTCGTCGTGAAGCAGGTGGCACAGCGGTTCGGGCTGAGTGCGAGCTTCATGCCCAAGCCCATCTTCGGTCAGAACGGCAGCGGGATGCACACGCACCAGTCGCTCTTCCGCGGCAGTGAGAACGCGTTCTGGGATGCGTCGGCGCCGTTCGAGCTGAGCCAGGTGGCGCTGCACTACATCGGCGGGCTGCTGCGGCATGCGCGTGGGTACTGCGCGGTGACGAACCCGCTGGTGAACAGCTACAAGCGGCTGGTGCCCGGGTTCGAGGCGCCGATCAACGTGGCGTGGAGCATGCGGAACCGGTCACCGATGCTGCGGATCCCGGCGCGGCGTGGCACCGGCACGCGGGTGGAGCACCGGCTGCCGGATCCGAGCGCGAACCCGTACCTGGCGCTGGCGGTGATGCTGGCGGCGGGGCTGGATGGCATTGCCACGCAGGCCGATTCCCGCGAGCCGGTGGACACGAACATCTTCGAGATGAGCCATCGCGAGAAGCGGCGGCTGCGGATCGACGACCTTCCGCGTGACCTGAACGAGGCGTGTGAGGAGCTGGAGAAGGACGACGTGATCCGGGAGGCGCTGGGGGAGCACATCTTCCAGCATTTCCTGGCGGCGAAGCGGGCGGAGTGGGGGGAGCACTCGAGCGCGATCCATCCGTGGGAGGTGGAGCGGTACTTGATGAAGTACTGAGGGGGCCGTGGGTTATCAGATCAAGTGACGTGCGATTGACAGGCAAAATGACGCATGTGATCAACCTATTTGACGCGGCTATCAAGTTAGGGAAGCTCTGAATAGGTGATCGCTGGACGAGCGATGTCGTACGGATCGGCGGGTTAGGACGGTTCGGTGTGGTAGTCGGGCGGTGATGGCGCGCATTTCGCACCGTCGGCGCGCCGCAGGGCGGTGTTTCGCCCCGCCGCCGCCCCGCGCGACGACACTACGTGCCCTGAGGCGACAGTTTATGGCGCACCAGATTCACGTTCGCGAGCGCGAACGTCGTGAACACGCGCGCGGTGTTCTTCTCCAAGCCGCGATAGCGCACCTTCCCGAAGCCCCACAACCGCTTGACCACGTGGAAGACATGTTCGCAGCGCGAGCGGACCCGCGACCGCGCGCGGTTGATCGCATCCCAACGGGCCGTGCGTGGGCCTCGACGGTTGATGCGATAGCGGCCGCCGTCACGCTCCCACTGCTGCCGATCTGATTCCTTCCAGTACGCCTTGTCGCCGAAGAGGGTCGTCTCCTGGCCGTGCAACAAGTCATCCAACTGCGTGATGTCCGCCGTCGCGGCATCGGTCGTCGTCAGCGAGTGCACCAGGCCCCGCGTGTCCGTGCCGATGTGGACCTTCATCCCGAAGTACCACTGGTTCCCTTTCCGCGTCTGCTTCATCGCCGGATCGCGCGTCTGTGTCGCATTCTTCGTCGTACTGGGCGCCGCAATGATCGTCGCATCCACAATCGTGCCGGCCTTCAACAACAACTTGTGGGCCTCGAGCAACGCACGCACGGTGTCGAAGATCTGGGCCGTCAACGCGTGCTGCTCCAGCAGATGACGGAAGCGGAGGATCGTCGACTCATCGGGCACCGCATCCTCGCCGAGATCGACCTTGGCGAAGCGGCGCATCGACTCGCTGTCGTACAGCATGTCTTCCGCCTTCGGATCCGACAGGTCGAACCATTGCTGGAGGAAATACACCCGCAGCATCGTCTCCAACGGCAGGGGACGGCGGCCGCGACCGGCCTTCGGATAGTGCGGGGCGATCAGCGCCAGCAACGGCGTCCACGGGATCACCCGGTCCATCTCGGTCAGGAAGCGCTCGCGGCTCGTCACCTTCCGCTTGCCGTCGTAGACCACGCTCGCCAACGTCCGCCGCTCGCTCATCTCGCGCTCCGAATCGACACGGTCAGACCCGCCGGGCTCCCGAATGCGCCATCATACTGCAAGACTTGTGCAGAGCTTCCCTAGCGCCGTTTCCACGTCATGGTCGACACCGCAAAGCGAATCCATGGGTCATCGTCAGCTGAATATGCGATGAACAAGAGTGAGGCAACCGAACCCCACTCGGTGCCGTGAGCGAAGTTTATCCAGTGGAGCGCTGGGTAGCTGGTGCCCGGCGATGGGTTACACACGCGCGCGGCTGTTCGACCGAAGATCGTATCGGTTACGACACCGCTGCACCGCTCAATCGGCCAATTGCTGAAAGTGAAGCTGACGAATTCCTTCGTGGTATCCCGCTCGCTCACGAACGACACTTCTGAAAAGTCTGGCCCAATTGTCGTTTTCTTCAAAAGTCTGGTCGGAATCTGCAAACGCAACGGTCCGAGGTTCACGTGCTGCGTTGGCATGACTTGGGAGACACGCGCGTTGTGGGCGCAACCTCCGGCCAGAAAGCTCAGTGCAACCACCCGAAGAAGACTAGTGTGCGCCATTGGTATCCGATTGAAATAGCTAGTGTGCGAGCCGTGGACGCCAACACTTTGCAAAAGTATACGCGAAAGGACGCTTCGCTTCGGGGTCACGCGACTGGTGCGTCTGTACGTCGAGGCCACCCGGACCGCCTCAATCGCGTCCTCTAACGGCTTCGCGAGCTCGAGGTTCAATCGCGCCGTCCCGTTCAGCTACCGACCAACGTCGTCGGCGCAAAAGACGCCCGCTCGCGCAAAGAAGAGATCGCGCACGCCGTCCAGTTGGGTGCTCGAGGCCGGGCGACGCGATTGCGCGTCGCGGAGCACCTGCCTGAGCGCTTGCAATTGCGCTGTGCGCAGGGCGCGCGCCAGATCATGATTTTCGGGGATATTGCCTAGCCCGCCACGCGTGCCTTGCGACCGCGGAGCAGACTGACACACCCGGCATGCGCGAAGTTTCCGCCGACTCCACTTCAGACGGCCTCGAAGATCCTTGGAAGCGCCCACCAAGCCAGGGCGTCAAGGCAGCACTCGTCACCGGCTCAGGCATGGGAGCTCCGCAAAGATCGTCGAGACAGCTGGACCAAATTGACTTTCGCCGCACGACAATGCCGACGCAAGCGCAGGAGTTCGGATGGGCAACCGCACTTCCGGTCGGTCCCCGATACACGATCTCGCTCGACGTGAATCCGCCGTCTCGGTGGCCAGCCAGCCCGGCACTGGCGAGTTTGCCGTACCCGACATGCGCGATCGCCGGTGAGCGCGGAGGCAAGCGCGGAGCAAACGGGAACCTGGCACGCCGGTCACGGACAGGCTCAGCGACCCGGCACCCGACGATTCCGCGTCCGTCGCGACGCCGTGGCCGGTTCGCGCGTGGGCGCGGGCACACGCGCCGCGACCAGGGCGGCCAGCGTGGCGTAGCGCGCCCGGGTGCGTTCCGGCTCGTCCTCATTGAAGATCACCAGCCCTCCCGCAGTGCGAACCGCCGCAAAGGGGGGCCGTGCGGCGTCGAGGAAGAGCTCGGCCGTGTCCGGCCGTGTGCCCGTCTCGAAGCGGCCGTGGAAGAC